>DLKD01000036.1 GCA_002477755.1 Gordonia sp. UBA7599 | reverse complement strand
CTTCGGTCGCCGGGGACGGATCCCGCCCGATGAGATGGCCCAACCCGGGCGGGTCCTCGCCCACGCCGACGCGCCGGAGTGGACCGAGACCCTCACGGCGGCGCAGCGTGGCGATGCCGCCGCGCTCGACGACCTGACCCAGGCCGCCGTCGCGGTCCTGGGCCCCTGGGGCCGCGAATCGGGTATCCGCCCCGATCAGATCTGGTCGCTGCAGTTGACTGGCAACACGCTGGCCCCCGATCTCGCGGACGCGCTCCGCCGTATCGGCCAGCGGACCGGCGCGACGATGGCGGTGCGCCCGGGCGGCGCCCCCGATGACGCCAACTCGGCGACCGAGGCCGCGTACTGGCGCGACGCGATTACAGTGCCGGCCGACGAACCGCCGTCGGGGGCGGTGCTGCTCGTCGTCGACGAGACCCGGTCTGGCTGGCCGGTCACCATCGCTGCCGCTGCGCTGCGTGAGGCGGGCGCCTCAGCGGTCCTGCCGCTGGTGATCCACCGCAGCGTCTGAGGGCACTGTCCGGACCATCTATTCGGGGACGTACTCCCCGTGCCCCATGTCACGAAGGGTCTGACGGATCGTCTCGGCTGCCGCATCGAGTGCCGCGGGATCCGGATCCGGGTCGGCCTTGGCGAAGGAGAAGTCCTCGAGCGTGTACGCCGGGAACACGTGCAAGTGCAGGTGCGGTACCTCGAGGCCGGCAATCATGAGGCCGGCGCGCGGGGCGTCGAAACCGGCCTTCAAGGCCTGACCGAGGGTGCGGGCCACATCGGTGAGGTGGTCGAACAGGCCGTGCTCAATCGCCTCCCAGTGATCGACCTCCTCGACGGGCACCACCAGGACGTGGCCCGGGGTGATCGGGTTGATCGTGAGGAACACGACGGCCTGCTCGTCGCGCCACACGAAACGTCCGGGCAGATCGCCTTTGATGATCATCGAGAAGACTGAAGCCATGGCCACAATGGCAACCGACATCGCCGCCGATGTCAATCACACACGGGGTGGAAGGGCCTTCCACGACTTGCCGTGAACCGGCCCTACGACACCGGATGGGGGAGCAAACTCGAAGTATGAAAACCAAGGCGGCAATACTCCACGGTGTAAACGAAGAATGGAAGATCGAGGAAGTCGATCTCGGTGATCCGGTGGAAGGCGAGGTGCAGGTTCGCCTGGCCAGTTCGGGCCTGTGCCACTCCGACCACCACTTGCGGACCGGGCAGAGCCCCGCCCCGATGCCGGTGGTCGGCGGTCACGAGGGCGCCGGCATCGTGGTCAAAGTCGGTCCCGGTGTGACCCGTTTCGCCGAGGGCGACCACGTCGTTACCGCGTTCATCCCCGCGTGCGGGGTGTGTGGCCCGTGTTCGCGCGGCGCGCAGAACATCTGCGACGAGGGGGCGGGCCTGCTCACCGGTCTGTCCATCTCGGACAAGACCCATCGTGTGACGCTGAACGGCCAGGGGCTCACCCAGATGTGCCTTCTCGGCACCTTCTCCCCCTACATCACGGTCAACCAGGCATCGCTGGTGAAAATCGAGGACGACATCCCCCTCAAAGAGGCTGCGCTCCTCGGTTGCGGTGTCGCGACGGGATGGGGATCGGCCACCGAGATCGGCGGGACCCGTCCCGGCGACACCGTCGTAGTCGTCGGTATCGGCGGTGTGGGCATCAACGCCGTGCAGGGCGCCAAGGCGGCCGGCGCGCGCTATGTGATCGCCGTCGACCCGGTGAAGTTCAAGCGCGATATGGCCGAGAAGCTCGGGGCGACGCACACCTTCGACAGCATGGAAGCGGCCATACCGGCAGTCGGAGAACTGACCTGGGGAGTGAACGCGAACACCGTCATCCTCACCGTCGGCGAGATCAAGGGTGAGCACATCGCCCCCGCGATGGCCATGGTCGCCAAGGGCGGACAGACCATCGTCGTCGGCATGGGTGATTTCCAGGCCATGGACGTCCAACTCAATCTGTTCGAGATGACGCTGCTGCAGAAGAAGCTGCAGGGCGCCATCTTCGGCGGTGCCGGTCCCCGCACCCAGGTACCCAAGCTGCTCAACGAGTACCGGGCCGGTTTGCTCAACCTCGCCGACCTGGTCACGCAGACCTACCGGCTCGAAGACATCAACCGCGCCTACGACGACATGTTGGAGGGCAACAACATCCGCGGGATGATCGTCTACGACGAGACCGACTGGTAGGGCCGTCGCGACGGCGCTGCGGGAAGATCCACCCAGAACGTCGCACCCTTCCCGGGCGCCGAGTCGACGCCGACCGTCCCGCCGTGTGCGGCTACCAACGCCGACACGATCGACAGCCCCAGGCCGTTGCCGCCGCCGGACACCCCGCGGTGGCGTGAGCTGTCGCCACGGTAGAAGCGGTCGAAGACGCGTGCCGCCTCGTCGGGCGTCAGTCCGGGACCGTCGTCGCGAACCTCCATCCGGACGGTGTCGCGTTTCTGCGACACCTTGACGGTGATCGCCGCCGACGACGGGGTGTGGGCGACGGCGTTGTTGATGAGGTTGCGCAGGACCTGCATGAGCCGTGGGTGGTCGCCCAGTACGACCGGCGACTCCCCCTCCAGCGCCCCCTCGGGCAGGTCGAGTTCCATCTCCCGGTCCGGGGCCGCGGCCTGCGCCGAGAACACCGCTTCGACGGCGAGATCGGCGACCAACACCGGTGCCATTTCCACCGGACGGGCGGCGTCAAGATTGGCCAACATCAGCAGGTCCGACACCAGCAGGCTCATCCGGGTCGCCTCATCGTTGACACGACGGAACGCGTCGTCGGCGTCGGTGACCGCGCCCTGCTGGTACAGCTCGGCGAAGCCCTTGATCGACGTCAACGGCGTGCGCAGCTCGTGCCCGGCGTCGGCGACGAATCGTCGCATCTTCTCCTCGGAAGCGCGCGCCTGCTTCTCGGAGGCCTCGGTAGCGGCGAATGCGTGCTGGATCTGGACCAGCATCTTGTTGAAGGACGTGGCGAGGCTCCCCACCTCGGTGTGCGGCGACGAGGCGGGGACGCGCTCGTCCAGGTCGCCGTCGGCGATGGCGTGCGCCGTCTCCTCCACGCGGCGCAACGGGCGCAGGCTGGTCCGCACCAACAGATAGCTGAGCACCCCCATCAAGGCCACGACGACGCCGCCGACGCCGAGTTGCAGTCGGCGCAACCGGTTGAGGGTCGTTTCCAACATCGTCAGCGGGATCGCGACGATCGACTCGCCGTACTCGTTGCTCGACTTGATGACCCGCCACTCCGGACCGTCATGGCCGACCGACGGCACCGTCAACGGACCCAGATGATCGGCCGGATCGTCCTCGATAGTCGTGACGTTCGGCTCGAAGCCCGAGTCGTTGTTGCGCACCATGACGCCCTCCCCCAGGGCGATCCGCACGTAGTACTGCGACGGTGGGCGCTGTGCATTCGCCGGCCCCCGCTGGTTGGCGACGTTGGGGTCGACGGGTCGTGCCCACGTCTCGACAGCCTGTCGCAGCTGGGAGTCGACCCGGCGGTACAGATCGTCCCGCATCGCACCGCTCACCAGGAACCCCGAGACCGTCAGTCCGATTGCCACCAGCAGCGTCGAGAGCAGGACCAGCGACACGCGGAGCGGGATGCGGGACACGCCCGACCCCTAGCGGGGTTCGCGCATGACGTACCCGACGCCGCGCAGCGTATGGATGAGGCGCTTCTCGCCGGTGTCGATCTTGCGGCGCAGATAGGAGACGTAGGACTCGACGACGTTGACGTCACCACCGAAGTCGTAGTTCCACACGTGGTCGAGAATCCGCGGCTTCGACAACACGGTGCCGGCATTGACCATGAAGTAGCGCAGCAACGTGAACTCGGTCGGCGACAACGGCACCAACTCGCCGTTCTTCCACACCTCGTGGGTCTCGTCGTCGAGCTCGATGTCGGAGAAGACGATTCGTGTCGAGCGTTGCGACGCGTCGGTGAAGCCGGACCGTCGCAGCATTACCTCCAAGCGGGCCACGACTTCTTCGAGGCTGAACGGCTTGGTGACGTAGTCGTCGCCGCCGATGGTGAGACCGTTGACCTTGTCGGCCACCGAGTCGCGGGCCGAGAGGAAAAGCGCAGGTGCCGCGATGCCGTCGTCGCGCAGTCGCTTGAGCAGCCCAAATCCGTCCATCCCGGGCATCATCACGTCGAGCACCAGCAGGTCGGGGCGGTTGGTGCGACAG
The DNA here is from genome assembly GCA_002477755.1 of Gordonia sp. UBA7599. Lineage (GTDB taxonomy): Bacteria > Actinomycetota > Actinomycetes > Mycobacteriales > Mycobacteriaceae > Gordonia. Next base: position 72,262 of record DLKD01000036.1, on the reverse strand, counting down.
ATGTCGAGTGCCTCGGGCCCGTTTGCCGCGGTCACCACGTCGTACCCCTGGAACTTCAGCGACACGCTGAGCAGCTCTCGGATGTTCTCTTCGTCGTCGACGACGAGAACGCGGGCGTCCTTCGCAGAGGTCATGGACTCAGTGTGGACCGTTGATGCGCTGTGGGCCTGTCAATCAGCTGGGAGAACGCTGGGAGCGATGCAACGGTCTACCCGCCCCGCTGCACCGGACCGAGGTAGATGCCGCGCGGGACGGTCGAGGGGGCGCACCATTGGATGAGTTCCTCGCCGCGCTCGCGCAGGGCGCGCTCGACACGCGCGGGCACCTTCTCGCAGAGGACGAGTTCGATCCCTTTGTCGCCGTCGGGACGCCAACCGCCCACGACCCGTCCGCGCCACCACGCGGTGGTGCCGCCGTTGCCGTTGGAGTCGAACAGCTGGCCCTGCAGGTCGCCGAGGTAGAAGTCGCGGTGCTTATGGCCCATCGTCGTCGGGTCCAATTCCGGCAGCAGGATGACGGCGTCGTCATCGGGCTCGGGTTCATCGGTCGCCACGTCGTCGGGCAACACGTAGCCGGTCTGCCCGTCGTCGAGGTCCACCTCGATCGCGCCGAGCTCGGCCAGGGCCTTGCGCACGGCAGTCTTGGTGGAGCCCAGCCACCACACGATGTCGGTCTCGGTGCCGGGTCCGTAGACGCGCAGCCACCGCTGGATCAACCCGAGGTGACCGTCGTGCGGCGAGTGCCCCGCCGGGGCGCGACGCAGCCAGCGGGCCATCGGCTCCCACGTGATGCGCGAGGTGTACCAGGGACCATCATCGGGTCCGCGGACGATCTGGCCCGATGCCGCGAGATAGTTCAGCACCCGCGATCCCATCTGCAGCGGTCCGCCCCACGAGGAGTCCGGCGGCTCACCGATCGGGGTGCCCAGGATCGGGACCTGCGCGCGCAGCTGTGCAGTCGACAGCGGGCCATCGGTGGCCAGCTTCTCCAGCGCGGCGTCGCAGGCTTGCGCGATCCAGCCCTCCGGGTCAGCGACGTCAGGGCTGCGGCGCAGGTCACGCAGCATGTTGGTGCGCTCCGACGCCGCCACCCGGTCACTGACCGCACCCAGCACCTCGTCCAGCACGTCGTGACTGGTGACGAACAGTGTGCGTCGCATACCGAGGTGTTTGACGACGGTGCGATCGTCATAGAGCGCCGCGTCGACGTCGGCGATCCGCAGCTGGGGCGCCCGCGCCCACGTGGACAGGTAGACCGTCGACGCGGTGGTGGCGTGGAGCGCGACGAGCGCATCGGCGACCGCGGCGACCGTCGGCGGCTGCGTGTGGCGGTCGAGCAGTTGCCGGTGCCACTGGCGCGCGCGGCGCTGCTCGTCGGTGATCGCGGGCCGAGCGGTCACGCGATTAGTCGGCGGCCAGCCCGGCGACGGCCTCGATCTCGACGACCTGATCGTCGAGCGGCAGCACCGTCACACCGACCACGCTGGTCGGAGGGACGTCGCCGTCGAAGAACTCGACGACCGCATCCCACGCGACGGTGAGGTCGACCTGCATGTCCATGGCGACGTGGACGGTCAGCTTGGCGATGTCGGCGATGTCAGCACCGTGTTCGGCGAGGATCGTCTTGATGATTCCCAGGCTCTGTTTGGTCTGCCCGACGACGTCACCCGGCGGCGTCACCGCACCGTCGGCGTCGATAGGGGCGACACCTGCGGTGAAGAGCACCGAACCGGACAGGACGGTGGCGCTGTGCGGGAAGCCCTGGTCGGGCAAGGACTCGGATCGATCGCGGCTAACCGGCATTGTCCGAGTCTATGTTGCGGCCGTCGGCCCAGCCCTCAATCCCCCACCGTTTCGGCAATCCATCCTCCGTCGACGCTGGATCAGCGAAACGAGGTGGGGTGCGGGTCAGACCGCGCAGCGGAACCCGAGGTGTGAGGTGGCCGAGTCGTCGGATTGGGCCGACCGTGCCGCCGGGCGATAGCGCTGGCAGTATTCGGGCGCACAGATGAAGGAGCCACCCTTGGTCACGCGCATGACCGTCGGATCAACCGTCGGCGCCAACAGGTCGGGGCGTCCGTCGGCACTCACGTGCTCGCCCAGACCCGGGACTAAGTGCCGCGGCTCGTAGATATCGGAGGTGCGCTCCCACACGTTGCCGATCATGTCGGCCAGGCCGTAGGTGTTGGGCGGGTAGGCCCCGACCGGCGAGGTGCCACCGACCCCGGTCGTCTCGTATGGAAAGCTGCCCAGCCAGGTGTTGGCCAGGACCTTCCCGTCGGGGTGCAGTTCGCCGCCCCACGCGTAGTCGAGCCCGTCGGCACCGCCGCGCGACGCGAACTCCCACTCCGTCTCCGTCGGCAAGCGCCGACCGGCCCAGGCCGCGTAGGCGGCGGCGTCGCGGTAGGCGACCTGGACAACGGGGTGGTCGGCGCGATCGTCGACCGTCGATTCCGGTCCTTCCGGGTGGCGCCAATCGGCGCCGGGCACCCAGCGCCACCACTGCCGCCAATCGCGCAGATCCACCGGCCCGGACGTCATTGTGAAGACGAGTGCTCCGGGCACCAGGATCTCGGGATCCGCGTCGGGGAACTGGGCTGGGTCGATCTCCTCCTCGGCAACGGTGACGTAGCCGGTCGCTTCAACGAACTCGGCGAACTGCACGTTGGTCACCGGGTGGCGCTCGATGGCGAAGGGCGCGACCGTGCGCTCGTGGGCCGGGCGCTCCTCGGGATAGTGCGCGTCGCTGCCCATGCGGAAGGTGCCGCCGGGAAGTTCGACGAGTTCGGTTGGGCTCACCGGTCAAGGGTGTCACGGACGGGGTTTACCGACCACACGGATCATCCCTGCGGGATGAGAGTCGACTCGCGAATCACCGCAGCGGTGGCGGCCGGATCGTCGATCATCGGCACGTGCCCGAGGCCGGCGAGCTCGATGTAGCGCGCGCCGGGAAGCCGCTCCTGCGCGACGGGGCCGTAACGGGCGGGCGGGAAGATGCGGTCTTTGCCCGACCACGCCAGCGTCACCGGGCATGGGAGCGGATCCATCGGCGCGCAGTAGCCCGTCCCTCGGAACAGTGAGGACGCGGCCTCGCACCCCACCATGTCGCGCAGCGCGCCCAGTGCCTGCTGCGAGCTCATCCGGTCGCCGTGTTCGGCCACCAGCTCCATCGCCTTCTTGCGGGCCGGTCCAGTCGCGACGACGACGGGCGCAAGGAACGAAGTCAGCTGCGCGAGCCGTCGCGTCCGTCGAAGCGCCGTCACCACCCCCGTGGCGTCGGGCCTGCCTTCCGGCCAGAACCCGGCCGGCGACAACCCACAGACCGAGCGTGCCCGCCCGCGACGGGCCAACTCGAGCGCGATCCACCCACCAAGCGAGTTGCCCGCGAGGTGCACGGTCTCGAAGCCCCGCCCATCGAGGATCTCCTCGACGAAGTCGACGAGGTCCTCGAACGACGCGTCAGGCATCTTCGGGCCGCCGCGATGGCCAGGCAGTGTCGGAACGATGACGTCGAAGTCGTCGGCGAGCAGGGGGACGACTTCGTCCCATGCCGCCGACGACATGGTGACGCCGTGGAGCAGCAGAAGCGGAGCCTTGGACGACATGTGCGGTCCTCCTCGTCGTCGAGTCGGACCGAATCGTACTGGAGCCCCGCTCCGCGATAGGATCAGCGTCGCGGACCACGGCCCGCACGCCCCCTTACCTCAGTTGGCTAGAGGGTCCGCCTTGTAAGCGGAACGTCGTCGGTTCGATCCCGACAGGGGGCTCCATGTAGCTCGCTGTGTCAGATCACGCCGATAGCCTGTGGACATGGAGAAGAACAGCTGCCAATGCTGTGGCGGCAAGTCGATCCACCCTCACCAGAAGAAGTTCTGCAGCAACATATGCCAGCAAGAAAATGGTCGTCGCGGGATCACGAATGAGTGGAAGGGAAGCGAACTAGCCTTCGTTCTTGACCACATCGACGGCGATTCGTCGAACAATCGGCCAGAAAACTTACGTCTAGTGTGCCCGAATTGCGACTCGCAGCTTCCCACCTATAAGTCCCGCAACCGCGGTAGCGGACGGGCATGGCGACGCCAGCGGTATGCCGACGGGCGATCGTATTGATGTCACCCACCAGACCAACCGACGTCTTGTTGGGTGAGTAGAATCAACACAAACATCCAGGCACAACAAGAGGACAGCCATGCCCCCCAAGACCGCCGACCTCAGCGACGACGAGTTGGAGCCCGTCGCCGACGAGACCGCTACCTCGGCCCGTCGAGTAGTCGCGGCCTACGCGACCGACGCCGACGAGTGCCGGATGCTCTTGGCGATGCTGGGAATCGCACCGGGCGAGACTGTCTGACGCACAATGACCACCATGGGAGCGGTACCGGAAGCCGAATTCGTGGTGGTCGCCAACCGGCTGCCCGTCGACAAGGAAGTCCTGCCCGACGGTGAGGTCCGCTGGAAGACCAGCCCGGGCGGCCTGGTGGCCGCACTGGAGCCGATCCTGCGCAGCCACGCCGGCGCCTGGGTGGGATGGTCGGGGGTCCCCGACTCCGACGAGGATCCCGAGGTCGAGGGACTCGACCTGGTCTCGGTGCCGCTGAGTAGCTCCGAGATCGCGGACTACTACGAGGGCTTCTCCAACGGCACGCTGTGGCCGCTGTACCACGACGTCATCGCCAAGCCGGAGTACGACCGCGAGTGGTGGAACGCCTACGTCGCCGTCAACGAGAAGTTCGCCGAGGCCACCGCGCACGTTGCCGCCGAGGGCGCACTCGTGTGGGTGCAGGACTACCAGCTCCAGCTCGTCCCGCGGATGCTGCGGGAAATGCGACCCGACCTGAAGATCGGGTTCTTCCTGCACATCCCCTTCCCGCCCGTCGAGCTGTTCATGCAGCTGCCGTGGCGCGCAGAGATCGTCGACGGCCTGCTGGGCGCCGACCTTATCGGCTTCCACCTGCCCGACGGTGCCGAGAACTTCCTCTACCTCGCCAACCGGCTTGGCGGCCACAATGCCTCACGACGGTCGGTCGGTGTGCGGTCCAAATTCGGCTCGGTCGACCTGCACGACCGCGTCGTCACCGTCGGCGCCTTTCCCATCTCCATCGCCTCCGGCGAGATCGATGCGGCGGCGAAGTCCAAGGCAATCCGCAAGCGTGCCCGGGAGATCCGCAAGGAGCTCGGCAACCCCAAGACGATCCTCCTCGGCGCCGACCGTCTGGACTACACCAAAGGTATCGACGTCCGCCTCAAAGCACTCGCGGAACTGCTCGAGGAGAACCGGCTCGACCCGGCCGAGACCGTACTGGTGCAGTTGGCCACGCCCAGCCGCGAACGCGTCGACTCGTATGTGGCGATGCGCTCGGAGATCGAGCAGCTCGTCGGCCACATCAACGGCGCATACGCGCAGGTGGGCCGACCGGTCGTCGAATACCTCAACCGGCCGATGCCGCGCGACGAGCTGGTCTCGTTCTTTGTGGCCGCCGACGTCATGCTGGTGACCCCGCTGCGCGACGGGATGAACCTCGTCGCCAAGGAGTACGTCGCCTGCCGCAGCGACCTCGGCGGTGCGCTCGTGCTCTCCGAGTTCACCGGTGCCGCGGCTGAACTGACCGCTGCATACCAGGCGAACCCCTACGACATGGAGGGCGTCAAGAACGCCATCGAGGCGGCCGTCAACCAAAGCCGTGACGAAGGCCGGGCCCGCATGCGCGCGCTACGTCGCCAGGTCCTCACCCACGACGTCGAGAAGTGGGCGAAGAGCTTCCTCGACACGTTGCGCAACACCGGCAAGAAATGAGCGGATCCGGTCTCCCTGACGACTTGGGCGCCGCCCTGCACGCTTTCGCGACCCTGCCCCGGATCGTCGTCGCTTCCGATTTCGACGGATGCCTGGCGCCGATCGTCTCCCACCCCGCCGACGCCCGGGCCGACCCGCGCGCACTCGCCGCACTCGTCGAGTTGACTGCGGCACCGGATACGACGACGGCGGTGGTCTCCGGGCGCGCCCGCACCGACCTCGCCGGTCTCGTCGCCCTCTCCGAAGTCGCCGGAGTCGACGACCTCACCCTGATCGGCAGCCACGGCACCGAGTTCGACGACGACTTCTCGTCGGGAATCACCGACGAGGAGAAGGAGCTGCTGGCCCGGCTGCAGGCGCAGCTCGACGCCATCGCAGCGCGGTTCCCCGGCGCCATGGTGGAGACGAAACCCGCGTCGACCGTGCTGCACGTGCGCAACGTCGCCACCGCCACCGATGCGGAGGAAGCGCTGGAACTGGCCCGCGGCGGACCCGCCGCACTGCCCGGGGTGCACGCCACCGAGGGCAAGGCCGTGCTGGAGCTCGCGGTCATCGAGACCGGCAAGGGTCACGCCCTCGACGTGCTGCGCGCACAGACGAACGCCGACGGGGTCTGCTACCTCGGCGACGACGTCACCGACGAGCACGCCTTCACGCACCTGCAAGACGGGAACGACGTGAGCATCAAAGTCGGCGACGGTGACACCGTGGCGCGCTACCGCATCACTGGCCCCGAGCTCGTCGGCGAGGTCCTGCGCGTTCTTGCGGCGGCACGCACCGGCTCCTAGGCCCGCCCGATCAGCGACCCAATGGGGTCGGCGTAGATCACCGACAGCGCGACGACCACCGCGGCGGCCTCCTGCACGCCGAGACCGAATCGCGTCGGCGTCAGTTCCAGCCGCTGCGGGAGGTGGCGCGCGGCGTCGAACGCCGCCTGCACCGGGGCCAGCCCGCGCGGGTGATCGGCGAACGCATCCCCGGCGACGATGACGGCGTCGGGGTTGAGGACGTCGGCGATAGTCGCGATCGCCTCGCCAAGGGCCCGGGCTCGTTCGTCGACCAGTTGACCGCGCAGCCTCGCGGCGTCGGGCCCATCGTCGTCGAATCCCGCCCGCCAGACCGCCTCACCCAGCACGGTGGTGCCGATGACGCGCTGCAACCCGACAGTCGGTCCGGGTGACTGTGGCGACGCGAACAGCGGTGCACAGACCGGTATGTGCGCGACCGTACCGGCACCCGAATTCGGGACCTGCACCTGACCGTCGACGGTGAGCGCCATCCCGACCGTCTCGCGCGCATACCAGTAGATCGACGTCCGGCCCCGTACCTCGTCACCACCGAGGGCGCCCAACACCAGTTCGGCGGCAGCCATCGCCTGCACGTGCTCGCACACCGATACCGGCAGGCCCAGCGCGTCGTGCACGATCGCCCCCACCGCCGCGCCGCGCCATCCGCGCACCGGATGGTCGACGGTGCCGCTCATCTCGTCGACGTTGCCGCCCACCGCGACGCCCGCCCACAGGAACCTGCGACCGGAGAAGCGGCCGACCAATTCGCGCAACGCCTCGGCAAGCTCGCCGATCGCCTCGTCAGCGTCGCCGATGGGCGTCAGCACCGCGTGACTGTGCAGCGTTCGCCCGGAGAGGTCGGCAATCGCGAGCAGCGTTCGTCGCGCACCGATGTGCATCGCCGCGACCGCCAGACCGTCGCGGTTCAACGCAAGCGGCACCTTGGGCCGACCGATCCCGCCGCCGTCGACGAGGTCGGGACGCTCGACGATCAGACCCGCGTCGACCAGCGCATGCAACTGGCGGTTCACCGTCGCCGTCGACAGATCCGGGTGGTCGGCGAGGCGGTCGCGAGTCACCGGGCCCGCGGCACGCAGGCGTGCGAAGACCACCGACGACGGTGTGCTGCCGACGCGCAGCGCCGCCGGCACCACACCGGCGGTGCTCGGTGTGCCAGAGCCCATGGCCGTGAACATAGCAGCGCACCGGCGCCGCCGGGCCCATAGCGGCCACCGTGGGCGCAACCCGCCCGACTTGCGCAGCACTGTCTCAATGGCATAGACCGAAACCATGAGCGCATCCTCCGACTCCGCCCGCCGTGTCGCCGTCGTCACCGGCGCCAGTTCCGGTATCGGCGAGGCCACCGCCAGGACACTGGCCGCTGACGGCTATCTCGTCGTCGTCGGTGCCCGACGCCTGGACCGGATCGCCGCGCTCGCCGAGGAGATCGGCGGCATCGGCCGCGCCCTCGACGTCACCGACACCGACTCGATCGCTGCCTTCGTAGCCGGCCTCGACCGTGTCGATGTGCTGGTCAACAACGCCGGTGGCGCCAAGGGTCTCGCGACGGTCGCCGAGGCCGTCGAGGAGGACTGGCGCTGGATGTGGGAGACCAACGTACTGGGCACCCTCCGGATGACCAAGGCGCTGCTGCCCGCGCTGATCGCCTCCGGTGACGGGCTCATCGTCACCGTCACCTCCATCGCCGCCCTGGAGCCCTACGACAACGGCGCCGGGTACACCTCGGCCAAGCACGCACAGGCCCTGCTGCACCGGACGCTGCGCCTGGAATTGCTCGGCCAGCCGGTCCGGCTCACCGAGATCCTGCCCGGGATGGTGGAGACCGAGTTCTCCGTGGTCCGCTTCGACGGCGATCAGGAGCGCGCGGATGCCGTCTACGCCGGACTCACTCCGCTGGTGGCCGACGATGTCGCCGAGGTCATCTCCTTCGTCGCGTCACGCCCGCCGCACGTGAACCTGGACGAGATCGTCATCAAGCCGCGCGATCAAGCCAATGCGCGGCGAAACATCAAGACGGGCTAGCGGCGCCGCGGCGCTGGCTGGTGTTTGGTTCCGCCGGAAATCTCCTCGGCGCGCTGTTTGAGTGCCGCGGCCATGTCGTCGAATCCACGCCGCATGTCTTTGCCGAGCAATGTGCTGACGACCGGCGTCAGAGCGCCGTCGATCTGGAAATGCGATGCGTAGTGGCTGGTCCCGGGCCCCGACGGGAGGACCGTCTGCTCCCGCACGCTGCGCAGCAGGCCCAACGGTGCCGGCTTCATCGAGTAGCTGAAGGAACGCCCGGGAGTGACGCTGTTGACGAACTCGCGCTGCCGTCGCAGGTTGTCACCGCGCAGGCGCACCTGCATATCGATCGGCGTCCCCGGCTCAAGGGTGCACGATGCGTGCGGGACGAACGGGTTCCACTGGCCGTAAGCGTCGAAGTCGGTCAACACTGCCCAGACCGTCGCCGCCGGCGCGGCGATCTCCACCGAATGCTCGAGGACGAAGCTCACGCGCTCAGACTAGCGCCGTCGGGGGGCGCGGCAGGCCCGAAGCCGTCGAGCACGGCCGCTGTCTGCGACAGTCCGAGTCGCGTCGCACCGGCTTCGATGAGTTCTGCAGCGAACCGCGCATCGCGGATTCCGCCGCTGGCCTTCACGCCCGCCGAGCCGCCGACGGCGTCGGCCATGAGGCGGACCGCCTCGACACTCGCCCCGCCCGCCGGGTGGAATCCGGTGGAGGTCTTGACCATTCCGGCCCCGGCTGCCACTGCTTGCTCGCACACGCGCTGCAGGGTGTCGGGCCCGGCATCACGCAGCAGGACCGCCGACTCGACGATGACCTTCAACAGGACGTTCTCAGAGACCGCCTGGGCGACGGTGAGCACCTCAGCGAACACCTCGTCGAACCGGCCGTCGACCGCCGCCCCGATATCGATGACCATGTCGATCTCCTGCGCACCCGTGTCGACGGCCATCCGGGCCTCGGCCGCCTTGATCAGCGCGTGATGCTTGCCCGACGGGAAGCCGGCCACGACGGCCAGACGCTGCCGATCCCCCGTTGCAATGGGCAACATCGACGGCGACAGGCACACGGCGAAGACGTCCAGTTCGGCCGCCTGGAGCACTGCGGCCTCCGCGTCGGCGCGTGTCGCTTCCGGTGCGAGCAACGTGTGGTCGATCATGCGGGCGACGCGCTCACGGGTGAGGTCGTGTTCGGTCATGCCCGCCAGCTTGGCACACTGGGAGCGTGAACCCCGACACCGCGGCTGCTGATCGTCGTTTCGTCCTGTCCCTCGGTTGCCCGGACACGACCGGCATCGTCGCACGGATCGCCGGCTTCCTCGCCGACGCCGGCGCCTGGATCACCGAGGCGGCCTATCACTCCGACGAGGACACCAACTGGTTCTTCACCCGCCAGGCGGTGCGCGCCGACTCAGTCGATTGCACCGTCGACGAATTACGTGAACGCTTCGCCGCGCTCGCCGCGCAACACTTCCACCCCGACACCGAGTGGCGGCTCACCGACTCCGGGGCGCCCAAGAAGGTCGTCATCCTGGTGAGCAAGGAGAGCCACTGCCTAATCGACCTCTTGGGACGCGCGCAACGCGACGAGTTCCCCGGCGAGATCGTGGCGGTCGTCGGTAACCACTCGTCGTTGGGTGAGCTCACCGAGCGGTTCGGCGTGCCGTTCCACCTCGTCGCCTTCGACGACCCGGACGTGAGCCGCGACGAAGCGTTCGTCCGGATCGCCGCCATAGTCGACGATCATGACCCCGACGCCGTTGTGCTCGCCCGGTTCATGCAGATCCTCCCTGCGCAGTTGTGTGAGCGCTGGGCCCGGCGCGCCATCAACATCCACCACAGCTTCCTGCCGAGCTTCGTCGGCGCGCGCCCCTACCACCAGGCCTTCGCCCGAGGCGTGAAGCTGATCGGCGCGACATGCCACTACGTGACGGCCGAGCTCGACGCCGGGCCGATCATCGAGCAGGACGTCATCCGCGTCGACCACGGCGACAACGTCGCCGACATGGTCCGCCAGGGCCGCGACATCGAAACCCTCGTGTTGGCGCGCGGAGTCCGTTGGCATCTGGAGGACCGGGTGCTGGTCCACGGTGCGAAGACCGTGGTCTTCGACTGACCCCACCGCGCTCGACCGTTCGGTCAGGTGCGGCGTCGTCCAACGCTCAGCCGGTGAAGGTGACGAGTTCGCCGCAGTTGCCCTGGGGCCGGACGAAGTTCTCGTCGGCGGTGATGTTGGTCCCGGCGAGGGCGAACGCGATGCCCTCGCCCTGCACCTCGAACTTCGTCATCTTCATGTCCCGCAGACCCTCGCCGAACATGGCGTTGGTGAGGTCGTTGACGACGTTCTGCGCGAGGTCCGGCGGAATCCCGAACACCAGCATGCTGGCCTGCACCACTTCCAGGTGGGGCTTGCCGTCCTGGATCGTCGGCCGCAGGGTGACCGTGACGGGCAGCGGGATGATGACCGCCTGCACGGTGACGGTCACGTCGAAGGTGCCGTCGCCGTTCGACTTGATCGACTGCAGCTGGCTGGCGGCCCCCATCTGGGACATCGGATCGTTCCCGCCCGATACCGGGCCCGCCGCGCGGGCGGTAGCGAGAATCTGACTGAACGGCATGACGCCGTTTCCGTCGATCTTGCCGATCGTCGATTGGTTACCGCTAGCGGCGATGTCGTCGACACGCAGGTGCAGCCGCCCCTCACCGGAACCACTCGAGTTGACCTCGACGAAGGGGATCTCCTTCGCCAGGACCTGCAACAGCATCGGCTTGGAGCTCAACTGCACGGTCGCCGTCTCGCCGGTCAGCGAACCGAACGCCTTCGCGATGCAGTCCTTAACCTCGTGCCGCAAGTACCACTCGGTACCGCCGAGCCCGGCGACGACGATGAGCAGCGCGCCGACCAGACCGATGCCGACCCACTTCTTGGTGCTGCGCTTGGACGGCACCGACTTGGCGACCTTGCCCGGCTGCGCGGGCGCCGCCGCCTCGGACGCGGCGGTGATGGGCTCGGTCCCCGGATCAGGCGTCGGCGGCTCGTCTGCCGGCCACGGCGGTTCGACCGGGGCGGTGGGCGCGTGCGGGATCCTCTTCGTCACCGCATCGGTCTTCTCCAGGTTCAACGGCTCATCGGCCGAGGTCCACTCGTCGTCGTCGGTCGTCACTGACCCGTCTCCTATCGATCCCCGGGAGGCATCGGCGCCGGTGTGGCAACCGAGCGCCGATTCACCCGCATTCCGAGCGCGTCCCGCGACCGCTCGACATCTGCCAGGTCCAGGTTGTGGAACCCGAGATGGGGCGAGCGCCCGTATTCATCCCCGACCACGCTACCGAATGGGTCCACGACACGACTGTGCCCGACACCGACGGGGCCGCGGGTCTCGCCGGCGCCAGCCGGGGGAGCTTGGTCGACGGCGACGATGAACGCGCCGGAGTCCAATGCGCGCGCCGAGGTCAGGATGCGCCACTGCTCGGCCTTGCCCGGACCGGGTGCCCACGACGTCGGCACCGCAATCACCTGCGCGCCCGCATCGGCCAGTGCGCCGAACAGTTCGGGGAAGCGGACGTCGTAGCACGTGGCGACGCCGAGGCGGGCGGTCGTGCCGTCGGCCAACTCGAGGTCGGCGACCAGCGCATCGTTGCCGGGTGCGACCGACGCCGACTCGCGATAGCCGAAGGCGTCGTAGAGGTGAATCTTGTCGTAGGACCAGTAGCGGCCCTCTCGGTCGACGACGAGGACCGTGTTGCGCACCCGAGGCTTGCCGGAATCATCGGCAGTGCCGGGGGTGAACAGGCCGACGAGGATGGCGATGCCGTGGCGGCGCGCGATCTCGCGCACACCCGTCGCCCACGGCCCGTCGAGCGGTTGCGCGATCGGGGCCAGCGGTACCCCGTAGCAGCACATCGTCGCCTCTGGGAAGGCGATGAGGTCAGCCCCACCGGCGGCGGCCTCCTCGACCAGCCGCGCGAGGTTGTCGAGATTCGCCGACGGATCGTCGCCGGCCGTGATCTGTGCCATCGCGACGCGCATGGGCGACAGCCTAGCGCCGGTGCCTGTGAGGCACCCAAGGGTCTCCAGCGCCGATGAACGTCAGAGGTTCTTGTCGATCCAGTCCTTGGCGTACTCCGCCTCGGCCCGGAAGAGGTCGACGAGGTTCACCAACATCAGCTGCTCGAGCTTGTGGTTGACGAACGGAACGTAAACCTTGACCTCGGTGGTCTTGCGGATCGTGCACCCGGAGTCGGTGGCGAACAGTTCCTGCACGCCGGTGAGGCTGCCGGGACCGGCGGGAATCGAGGCGTTGTACTCCCCCGCAGTCACGTCCTCGGGATGGAAGACGCCGAACGACTCTTCGCGGGTGATGATCATGTCCTTCATCATCACCGTCTGGGCAATCGGGGGCAGTTGGTCGCGCCCCAGGGTCTGCTTGAGGGTCACCCGCATCCCGACCGACGGGTCGGAGGTGAACTCCGCGACCTCACAGTGCGGCGAGAGCATCTGGAAGCCAGCCATCATGTCTTCCCAGTACTGGCGTTCCATCTGCGCTTGGTAGAGCTTCTCGGCGGGCTGGGGGTAGCGGGCTGAGTAGCTGAGCCGTCGTGCCATAGCTTGCAGGCTACCGTTACCGGTTGCCCGCCTCCCAATTGAGCGTCTCGTCGCGTTCCGCGTCGAGCAGTCGGTTCAGCTGCTCGGCGATCGCTTTCTCGATCTTGCCGCCGACCAGCGGGATGCCGACGGAGACCGCCGCGGTGTAGCGCGTCGACGACGGGTCGCCGCCGCTGGTCTGTTTCCCCTCGATCTTGGCCGGTGCACCCTCGACCGACGCCCCCAGTTCGCCGGTGATGCTGTCGCCGGTTCGGCGCAGCACGGTGCGGCGCGGGATCACGATGTCACCGCCGCGGATCTTCTGCACCACCGACGGCAGTTTGTCGGCGTCCACGACCTGACGGCACGTCACGGTGACGGTGTCGCCGTCGTGTGAGAACGACTCCAGCACACCCTTGTCGTGGTTCATCGCGTCAAGCAGATCCCGCCAGTACTGCTCGGTGGTCACGACCTCCCACAGGCGGTCGGTGCTGAACGGGTAGGAGACGGTGTGCTCCAGCTTCGTGGCCATGTCCACCATCCCATCACACCGGGCGCGATTGGGCGGGTGCGCTAGCGTCATATGTCGTGACCGCCCCCCGCATCGCCGAGATGACCACCCTGCGACTGGGCGGTCCGGCGCACTCAACCACCACCGCGACCACCACCGAAGCGGTCGTGGCGGCACTGGACACCTGCGACGACGCCGGTACCGCGGTCCTCGTGATCGGCGGCGGTTCCAACCTCGTCGTCGCCGACGAGGGGTTCAACGGAACCGTCATCGCGATCACGTCCGGCGGAATCGAGTTCGGCACGGACGACGGGCGCCCGTTCACGACCGCGGACGCGGGCGTGGAGTGGGACGCGCTTGTGGCGCGCACGGTCGACGAGGGCTATGGCGGGCTGGAGTGCCTGTCTGGCATTCCAGGTTCGACCGGTGCGACCCCGGTCCAGAACGTCGGCGCCTACGGCGTCGAAATCGCCGACGTTCTGCGCGCCGTGCAGGTCTACGACCGTGGTGCTCGCCGCCTCGACTGGGTCTCACCCGGTGACCTCGACCTGCGCTATCGGCACTCGAATCTGAAGCACCGCGACAACCGCATTGTGACCGCGGTGTCGTTGTGGCTGCGCCCCAACGGTGTCTCCGCGCCATTGGCCTACCGCGAATTGGCTCGCGCACTGGGCCGCGACGAAGGACAGTCCGCCGATGCGGCAGCTGTGCGCGACGCGGTGCTGGAGCTACGCCGCAGCAAGGGCATGGTGCTCGATGCCGGCGACCCCGACACCTACAGCGCCGGATCCTTCTTCACCAACCCGATCGTGTCGGCCGCCGAGTCCGCCGCGGTCCTCGCACAGATCGCTGTCGTCGTCGGCCCGGACACGGTCATCCCCCAGTTCCCGTCGGGGGACGACACCAAGCTGTCAGCCGGATGGCTGATCGAGCGCGCCGGATTCACCAAGGGGTATCCAGGTGCCGATGCGCCGGTCCGTCTGTCCACCAAACACACGTTGGCCTTGACCAACCGCGGAAATGGCACCACCGCAGATCTACTGACCCTCGCACGTGAGGTCCGCGACGGGGTGAGCGCCCGATTCGGGGTGACGCTGGTGCCCGAACCGGTCTTCGTCAACTGCCGGTTGTAGGCGCGACCCCGCCGTCGGACTCCGGTGCCGCGGGGGGCGTAGGCGGCGCCGCTGTTGCCGGAGCCTTCGCAGGCGCCTTCTTTGCGGCCGTCTTCTTGGCGGCCGTCTTCTTGGCCGCCGTCTTCTTGGCCGCCGTCTTCTTGGCCGGGGTCTTCTTCGCAGGCGCCTTCTTGGCCGCCGTCTTCTTGGCCGCCGCCTTCTTGGCCGGAGCCTTCTCAGCAGCCGGGGCAGGATCGATATGTAGGCCGATCGCCTCGTCGAGGACCTCGTTGAATGCCTCTGACGCCTCGACGCTCAACATGTGGCCGATGTCATCGAGGATGACGAGGCGGCGCAACGCACCCGCCTGATCGAGCAGGGCGGCGATCTCGTGCGAGTGGACCGGTGGCAGCAGCCGGTCCTCGGTACCGACGATGACGGTGGTCGGGACGGTCAGGGCAGTCGTGCCGGTGCTCACGTCGAAACCGACCATCCCGTGGCCCAACAGACCGCGGGCGATCGGCGAGCACGACTTCACCATGTCTTCGACGAACGCCACATGTGCGCCGCGCGTAGTCGGCGCCATCGTGATCTGCCGGACTATCTGCGGCGTCTGCGGCGCCGGAGGTAGCGGCGCCGGTGCGCTGACGAAAAGGACACCGGTCATGCGCTCGAAGGGCTTCGTATACGCAGGACGATTCTCGTCGAACAACTTGTGCCGTCCGATGACGTTGGTGACCGCGGTGGACTGCAGCACGACGGCTGACACCCGCTCGTTGACCTCGTCGGCGTGTTGGTCGGCCCACGCCTGGACGGTGATCCCGCCGAGGCTGTGGCCCACCAGCACTGCCTTCCGGCCGACCGGCACGGTCGCAGCGAGCACTGATTCGAGGTCCTGGGCCAGGACGGCCGGGGTCGGCCGTGCGCGGCCCATCCTGGACTCGCCGTGGCCGCGCTGGTCGTAGGTGACGAGTGTGCGCTTGCCGAGGAGGTGATTGACCTGTGGGTTCCAGTAGACCGTGCTGCATGTCCAGCCGTGGACGAACACGACGATGTCTGATGAGTCGTCGGGGTCGTCGGCCGGGTAGGTCAATACGTTGAGCTCGGCGCCGTCGGCGGTGTGTACGTGCGCGCGGCGCGGCGCTGCCGCCGGCGTAGCCAGGGCAGCGTCGGGCTCATCGGGCGCGACCGGCGCGCTGCGCAAGCCCTCGACGAGGGTCCCGCCGAGAAGGCGCAGGACACCTGCTGCCGTTCCGACCCCGGCCAGGCCGACACCGCCGAGTACTACCTTGGACAGCTTGTTCATAGCTCAATCCTTCTCTGCGTCGTTTTCGGGCTGGTTGTCGGGGGTCTGCGCCTCGAGGACCTTGGTCACGGCGGCGAGCGCCTGGGAGATCTCGCGGTCGAGTGCGCTGGTGAATGTACTGTCGACGATCTCGTGCGCCAGCGGGCGCACACGGCGGATCAACTCCGCGATCCGGCCGACCTCCACGTCGTCGAGTCCCAGCAGCGTTTCATCGACGAATCGCTCGGTGATGATCGACACGAAACTGTGGGCGACGTCCTCCAAGTCGCCCTGGACGCGCACCCACCGGTCCAGCAGCACGTCGATGTCGACGCCGCCCTTCACAAGCGCCTCGGCGCCGTCGAGTAGTTCGGGGTTGGTCACCGCGAAGCCCGCGCCGTCCTTGACCAGCAGTCCCAGCTTCTCGCTCAACGCGATGGTCCGGTCGTCGGCACCGAGGGACTTGCGCAGTTCGGCAAGGGTGATCGTCGCAGCCTGTTTGAACGAGCGCAGCCGCTTGCGCCGCGTGGGACCGCGCAGCACGTGCTCGACCGTCATCCCGTGGTGGGCCGCGGCGAGCAGCTCACCGATCGTCGCGAATGTATAGCCACGCTCGAGCATCCGGGAGATCAGATTCAGCCGGATCAGGTGCTGGTCGTAGTACCAGCCGGTCCGCCCCTTGATGACCGGGGGCGGCAATAGCCCACGGTCCTGGTAGACGCGGATGTTGCGGACCGACACCCCGGAGACCTGGGCGAGATCGTTGATCCGGTATTCGGCCACGGTTCTACAGTTTCCGGAACCAGCGCCGCCCGGAGACCTCGTCGACCTTGGGCCGCACGTCCACCAGATAGACGAGGACGGCGACCAGTCCGAGCAGGCAGATCATGCCGATGATGGCGCTCACCCCGCCGGCCACTCCGAAGACGACGAGGAACAGCGTCGACAGGGCGAGAATCCCGACCCAGAATCCCTTGGTCTGCCGGTCAACGGCGGTGAAGGCGTCCGGTCGCGTCAGGGCGGCGTGCACGAGTGACAGCACGCCGGCAAGTCCGGCAGCGGCGCCGAGCAGCAGTATGACGATTTCCTGGGTCGTGCCCAGGGCCGAAACGAAATCCACGCCCCAACTCTATGCGAGAGCGGGGCGTGGATTTCGTCTGACTCGACAGGCGCGGCCTACTTCTTGGGCGCGGCCTTCTTGGCCGGAGCCTTCTTGGCAGCGGTCTTGGCCGGAGCCTTCTTGGCGACCGGAGCCTTCTTGGCGGCCGGAGCCTTCTTAGCCGGAGCCTTCTTGGCGGCCGGCTTCTTGGCCGGAGCCTTCTTGGCGGGAGCCTCCTTGGCCGGAGCCTTCTTGGCGGCCTCGCCGGGCAGGTTCACCAGGGCAGCGGCACGCTCACCGACGGTGCGCGACTGGTCCGAGATGGTGCCCAGCGCCTCTTCGGTCAGGCCGCGGGCGTCGTTGTAGACCTTCTCCAGCTTGGGCAGGTTCTCCTCGACCAGCGGGTACTCCTTGAGCTTGCCGACGACCTCTTCACCGCGCTCGGAGAGCGAGTTCAGGACGCCGGCCGCGACGGCGAGGTAGCTCTCGGCAACCTTGCGCAGCTCCTCGGGGCTGAACTTGGCGCGCAGCTCGTCCAGGTCGGTGGGCAGCTCGACGGGCAGCGCCGCGAGGCGCTCCTTGGCCTCGTTGAAGCGGGCGACAGCCTGCTCCCAGGTCTCGTCGAAGCGGTTCTGCGCGTTGTCGCGGGTCTCGTCGAAACGGGCCTGGGCCTGCTCGATCGTCGCCTCGCTGCGCTCACGGAGCTGGTTCAGCACGGCGGTGGCCTGGGTGACTGCGTTGTTGAACGGGTTCTCGGTCATGCGGGTTCTCCTGTTTATTTCTGAGGTCGATTACTCGGTTTGGGAATCGGTTGCTATTCGGGCTTGGCCTGGTTCTCACTGCGAAAGGACTCGTAGATCTCCAGCAGCATCTGGCGCTGTCGTTCGCTGATCGACTCGTCGGCGATCAACGCGTCGCGCACCGGCGATGCCGGGCGCTCCTCGAGGATGCCCGCCCGCACGTAGAGGACCTCCGCGGAGACGCGGAGCCCCTTCGCGATCTGCGCAAGGACGTCGGCTGACGGCTTGCGCAAACCACGCTCGATCTGGCTGAGGTACGGGTTGCTGACGCCGGCCCGCTCTGCGAGCTGACGCAGGGAGACTTGGGCCGCGACACGCTGGGATCGGATGAACCCACCGATATCCGACGCGGCGTTGGACACCGCGTCCATCGGCGTGGCCGCGTTGTCGTGTGCGGCAGCCGATTCAGCCGTGTCGTTGGTCATGGTCGTCCCTTTTGTTGATCGAACGACCCAAATATTACCCCCTGTGCTAACAAATGCAAGCGCTCTGTTAGCAACGCCACACCTCACACCTGACCAGCAGGTTCTGAGAGAACTCAGTGGTGGAAGATCAGCACCGAAACGGTGTAGATCGCCAATCCTGCAAGCGCCCCGACGACAGTGCCGTTGATCCGGATGAACTGCAGGTCTCGGCCGACCTGCAACTCGATCTTGTCGCTGGTCTCCTGCGCATCCCACCCGCGCACCGTCTCGGTGATCACCGAGATGATCTCCCCCGCGTAGTTCTCCGCGACGTGATGGGCGCCGCGCGCCACCCAGCTGTTCATCTTCTGCTGCAGCGGCTCATCGTCGCGGATGCGTTCGGAAACCTGGATGACCGAGTTCGTGATCGTGTTGCGCAGCGTGTTGTTCGGGTCGTCGAGCATCTTCTCGATGACCCCCTTGCCGGCCTTCCACGCGGTCGACGCGGCGCCGGTCACCTCGTCGCGGCCGACGAGTTCGGTCTTGAGCGCCTCGAACTTCGCGATGGTCTCGGGGTCGTACTGCAGGTCGTTGGCGAACTGGCTGATCGCGCCCAGGAGGGCGAGCCGGAGCTCGTGCTGTGGGTCGCCGGCCACCTTCGCGGTGAACTCCACCAGCTCCTTGTAGATCTTGTCGCCGACGAAGTTCGCGGCGAACTTCGGCATCCACTGCGGACCGTCGCGGTCGATGAGGCGGTCGATGAGTCCCAGGCTGCCCAATGCCCAATCGTGGGCCCGGTCGGCACCGAGCTGCAGCATCGGCTCGAGTCGGTTCTCCTCCACAAGCTGCTCGAGGATCCGCCCCAACGGCTGTGACCACTCCGGCTCTGCGGCCCACCGGACGGCAGCAGTCAGGAACCGCTCGACATCCTCGTCCTCGAGCATCTCCGCGGCGAGGTTGATCATGCGCGCCGCCTCATCGGACACCCGCGGCGCATTGGCCGGATCCGCGAACCACGTCGACATCCGGCGAGGCAGTTCCAGTGCCGCGGCACGCTCCTCGATGAGTGCGGGCACCATGAAGTTCTCCTCGATGAACCCACCGAGCTGATCGCCGATCTGGTCCTTCTTCCGCTTGATGAGCGCGGTGTGCGGGATCGGCAGGCCCAGCGGATGGCGGAACAGCGCCGTCACCGCGAACCAGTCTGCGAGCGCACCGACCATTCCCGCCTCGGACGCGGCGCGCACATAGGGGACCCATCCGGCCAGGTCGGCTCCGTCTCGCGACTCGAGGTAGCGGGTGAACAGGTAGACCACGGCGGCGAACACGAGGAAGCCGGTGGCGACCGCCTTCATCTTCCGCAGGTCGCGGCGGCGCTGCTCGTCGGCCTGAGCGCCGAGTGCTCCCAGGGCGGGACCGCTCGACGACGATGGGGCTTTCGCGCCCGGATCCGGGCTCAGGACAGACGAAGTCGACATAACGTCCAGTCTTACCTACCGGCCTGCGGCAAGCCATGCGTTCGCCCCGCGCCGCGCCGCCTACGCTGAACGGATGCCGCCAGAGAAGCAGCGAGTCGCGCTCGTCACCGGAGCGAGCCGAGGCGTCGGCTGGGGTGTCGCCGCCGCCCTTCAGCAGAAGGGGTGGCGCGTGTATGGCACGTCGCGACACGGCACCGGACCCGACGGCACTGTCGCGCTGTCCGTCGACCATGCCGACGACGATGCCGTCGCCGCCGCCTTCGCCCGCATCGTCGAGGAAACCGGGCGCCTCGATCTGCTGGTGAACAACGCATGGGCATCGCCGCCCGGATTCGCCGGGTTCACCGCGAAGTTCTACGAGCGGCCGGTGTCGGACTGGGATTCGCTGATCGGCGTCGGGCTGCGCTCGCACTACGTCGCCGCGGTGCAAGCGGCGCAAGTGATGGTCCCGCAGGGCAGTGGGTTGATCGCCTCGACGTCGTCATTCGGCAGCCGCGGGCACCTGCACTCGGTCCTGTACGGCGTCGGCAAGACCGGCTTGGACAAGATGGCCTACGACATGGGCGCCGAACTCGCCAGCACCGGGGTCACCGCGGTGTCCCTGTGGCTGGGGCTGATCCGGACACCGTTGCTGCTGGGCAGCGGCCTCACCGAGTTCGCCGGCTTCCCAGTGTCGCGCGCCGAGGACCCGGCCTTCGTCGGGCGGGTCGTCGCGGCACTGGCCGACGATCCTGGACTACCCGCGTTGAACGGCCACACGATCATCACCGCGGAGTACGGTGCGGCCCACGGGATCACCAACGACGACGGTCAGACCGTGCCAGACTCGCACCGAGCCGCATTCGGTGGCGGGCCGTTGTTCCCGCCCCCGACGGAAACCGTCTGAGGGAGGCCCGATGGCCAAGAAGAAGAAGGCAACGCCCGCAGAGCCGCCGACCACCGGCTGGTCGGTACCGGCGTGGGAGGCACTGCGCGCGAGCACCGCCGATCCGGTGGCGCGCTACGACCCGAAGGCGACGCCGGGGTACACCGGCAACAAGGCGTCGGCCGCGGCGGAGCTGACCAGTCGTGGCCAGCGCCTCGCGGATTTGCAGGAGATGCTGTTCGCCAACGGACGGTCGGGCGACCATCGCAGCGTCCTGCTGGTGATCCAGGGCATGGACACGGCGGGCAAGGGCGGCATCGTTCGCCACGTCGGCGGGATGGTCGATCCGCAGGGCCTGGCGATCAAAGGGTTCGGCAAGCCCACCCCCGAGGAGCTGTCCCACGACTTCCTGTGGCGCATCCACCGCGCGTTGCCAGCGGCCGGCCGGATCGGGATCTTCGATCGCAGCCACTACGAGGACGTGCTGCCGGTGCGCGTGCACAACCTTGTGCCCGAGGAGGTGTGGTCGCAGCGATACGAGCTGATCAACCAGTTCGAGCGCGAGGTCACCGAGGCCGGCACCACGATCATCAAACTGCTCCTCGTCGTCTCGAAGGACGAGCAGAAGCAGCGCCTGACCGACCGGCTGAACAACCCGGCCAAGTACTGGAAGTACAACCCGGCCGACATCGATGAACGCGCCTATTGGGACGCCTACCTCGAGGCCTATCAGGCGATCCTCGACAAGACCGACACCGACGTCGCACCCTGGTTCATCGTGGGCGCCGACCGCAAGTGGTTCTCACGGCTGGCCGTGTGTGAATTGCTCATCAGTGCGCTGGAAGGCCTCAACCTGGACTGGCCGCCGCCAACTTTCGACCTCGCCGTCGAGCAAGCCCGGGCAGCTGCCCTCTAATCGCCGACTGGGCCCTCCTAACCCGCCGACTGGGCTTCCGCGTCCGCCGACTGGGCCCTCCTAGCCCGCCGACTGGGCTTCCGCGTCCGCCGACTGGGCCCTCCTAGCCCGCCCACTGGGTCGTCCTCGGTCGCCCACTGGGTCGTCCTCGGTCGCCCACTGGGTCATCACGGGATTCGTCAGACTCCGCACGGCGAAGAGCCGGCCTAAGTCACGTGTCTCCGACGCAGATCTCACGTCCCCATCAACGACGTCGAACCCCGCGGCCGCAACGTGTTCCGCAAGCAACTCGGGGGGCCAGGAGTAGCCCAAGGTCACCGCGTGGTCAAAGGTCATGAGCTCGGTCCCGACGAAGTATCCGATCGCCAGGCCTCCGCCTGTCCGGACACACCGGGCGAACTCGGCGAGCGCCACGTCAAGCTGCTGCGGCGCCAAGTGGATCAGCGAGAACCACGCAAGGATTCCACCGAGACTGCTGTCCCTCTCATCAAGTCGTCGGGCGTCGCCGAGCCGAAACTCGAGACCGTCGTGCGCGCGACGCGCCTCGTCGATGAACTCCGGCACTACATCGACACCGGCGATATAAGCACCAGCGCCATGGAGAAACCGTGTCCATTGCCCTGGACCGCAACCGACGTCGATGATTCGGCCGCTGAGCCCCCCGACCCACTCAACCAACCGGGTCCGATCGACGTCGGACGCCGACTCGATGTTGCCGAACAGATCGATGTACTCGACGGCTCGTCGTGAGTAGGCGGCGCGCACGTCTTCCTCAGTCACTCCGCAAACGATAGCGCTGCACTGACTCACCACCCACTCGGCGGCGTGAGACGACCCACTCGCGGGATTTCCTGGCCCACTCGGCGGCGTGGGAGGGCCCACTCGGCGGCGTGGGAGGGCCCACTCGCGGGACTTCCGGGCCCAGTCGCGGCCTAGTCGTCGTCGCCAGATTCAACTCGACGGCGCTCGCGGCGCGCGGCAGCGACCATGTTCCGCAGCGACGGCTCCAACTGCCAGTAGTGGCGCGTCTTGAGCCCACCGTCGGGGTTGACCCACAACCGCTTCGGATCGATGTAGCGGGCGGCCAACTGGATGAGGTCGTCGATCTCGTCGATCTCGGGGATCAGCGCGCTACGGCTCTCGTACACACCCGGCCCAACACCATGCGACAGGGTTGTGCCCTTCGCCAACTGTGCGAAGACCCAGTCCAGGTGCCGCGTCGCGACGACCGACACCACGTCGGCATCCATCGCCTCGAACGCGTCGACAACCCGGCTGATCGATGAGTAGCCCAGGTGCGTGTGGATCTGCGTCTCCGGCTTCGCGCCGCCGACGGCGAGGCGGAAAGCGTTGACCGCCCAGTCCAAATAGCCCTGGCGTCCGCGCTCGCGCAGCGGCAGGAGTTCGCGGATCGACGGCTCGTCGACCTGAATGATTTTGATGCCGGCCTTCTCCAGGTCGGCGATCTCATCGCGCACCGCCAGTGCGATCTGCTCGGCGGTCTCATACATCGGCTGGTCCTGGCGCACGAACGAACGCGCCAGCATCGTGACCGGACCGGTGAGGATGCCCTTGACCGGCTTGTCGGTCAGTGACTGTGCGTAGCCTGTCCACTCGACGGTCATCGGGTGCTTGCGCTTGATGTCGCCGTAGATGATCGGCGGGCGCACGCAGCGGGAGCCGTACACCTGCACCCAACCCTGGTGGGTTGCGGCGTAGCCGTCCATCAGTTCGGAGAAGTACTGCACCATGTCGTTGCGCTCGGCCTCGCCGTGCACCAGGACATCCAGGCCGATGTCCTCCTGCAACTCGATGACGCGCTTGATCTCGTCACGCAGTCGCTGGGCGTACTCCTCCCACGACAGCCGGCCCTGGCCGTAGTAGTACCGCGCCTGGCGCACCTCGTTGGTCTGTGGAAACGAGCCCAAGGTCGTCGTCGGGATGATCGGCAGACCCAGCGCCTTGTCCTGCAACGGCTTGCGTTCCGCGTAAGGGAGCCGCTGGCGCTGATCCGGGCGGATGTTGGCCACGCGCTGACGGACGTCGTGCTTGAGCTTGAAGTGCACCGTCGCCGGCCGCGAATACCAGTGCTCCGGCGCACCGTGGGTGACGGCCTTCGCCAGCGCCACGACCTCGGCGACCTTCTGCTTGGCGAAGGACAACCGATCGGCGACGTCGCCGGGCAGGTCGGGCTCGATCAGGACGTCGATCGGGACGTGCATCAACGAGCACGACGTCGAGACGACCACGTCGGGGATGTGTTCCTTGATCTCCAGGAGGAAGTCGAGCTTGCCGCCCTTGGCGGCCTTCCACACGTTGCGGCCGTCGATCACGCCGGCATAGAGGCGCTTGCGCTTGAGCCCGGGCACCGCACCCAGTTCGGCCGCCGACATCGGCTCGCTGACCAGGTCGACGCCGATCGCCTCGATATTCGTCGATGCCAGGATCGGCAGCGCGTCAGCGAGGTCGCCGTAGGGTCCGGTGACGAGGATGCGCGGGCGCAGCGCGCCACGGCTCAGCTCGGTGTAGGCCTGGCGCAGCGCACCCAGATCAGACTCTGTACGGTCGCTGGTGAAGCAAGGCTCGTCGAGTTGCACGCACTTGCAGCCCTGCTTCGCCAGACGCTCGAACAAGTCCGCGTAGACCGCCAGCAGGTCGTCGAGCCGATCGATCGGCGCGAAGCCCTCCGGCGACCCGGGCGCGGCCTTGCTCAGCAGCAGCAGCGAGGTAGGACCGAGAATAACCGGGCGCAGTTCGATGCCTTCGGCCTTGGCACGACGATGCTCGTCGAGCAGCCCCTCGGCGTTCAGCGCGAACACCGTGTCCGGGGCGATCTCAGGCTGGCGGTAGAAGTAGTTCGTGTTGAAGTACTTGACCAACTCCAACGGCGGATGCCCGGGCTTGCCGCGCGCCATCGCGAAGTACAGGTCGATCGGTTCCAGCTCGTCGACGAGGTCGGTGAACCGCGGCGAGATCGCGCCGAACAACACCGCGTTGTCCAACACGTGGTCGTAGAACGAGAACGTGTTGCCCGGCACCTGCTCGAGCCCGGTGGCGGCCAGTTCGTTCCAGACGCCGTCGGCGAGTTCGCGACCGGTGGCCAGCAACTCGTCGCGGCTCAACGAGCCGTGCCAGTAGCCCTCGAGGGCAGCCTTCAGCTCGCGGTGGGCGCCGATACGGGGATAACCCAGAATCGACGAACCGTACTCGATGCCGTCCGGACTCGTCATAGTGCAGACCCGCTACTTCGCGTCGTACTGGTAGAACCCGTGTCCGGCCTTCTTACCGATGCGCCCGGCCTCGACCATGCGCAGCAGCAGCGGCGGCGGCGAGTACAGCGGCTCCTTGAACTCCTCGTACATCTTGTCGGCGATGGCCTTGACGGTGTCGAGGCCCACGAGGTCGGTCAGCTTGAGCGGACCCATCGGGTGCGCACAGCCCAGGACCATGGCCTTGTCGATGTCCTCGACCGTCGCGAAACCGGACTCGACCATCCGGATGGCGGAGAGGAGGTAGGGCACCAGGAGGGCGTTGACCACGAAGCCCGAGCGGTCGGCGGAACGGACGACCTGCTTGCCCAGGACGTCGCGCGCGAAGTCCTCGGCGCGCTCGGACACCTCGGGGCTGGTCATCAGCGTCGTCACCAGTTCGACCAGGGGAAGGACCGGAACCGGGTTGAAGAAGTGCATGCCAACGACGCGGGCCGCGTTCTGGGTGGCCATGCCAAGCTTCATGATCGGGATGGAGGAGGTGTTCGACGCGAGCACGGCGCTCGGGTCGGTGACAACCTTGTCCAGCTCGGCGAAGATCGCGGTCTTGACCGCTTCGTCCTCGACGACGGCCTCGACGACGAGCTGCCGGTCGGCGAAGTCACCGAGGTCGGAGGTGAAGCGCAGCCGCCATGCGGCCTGCTCGCGCTCGCGCTCGGTCAGCTTGCCGCTGGACACACCGCGGTCCAGCGACCGCATGACGCGGGCGCGGCCAGCAGCGGCGAGTTCGCGGGTGGATTCATAGACCAGGACATCGACTGAGGCGCGCGCACACACCTCGGCAATTCCTGCGCCCATCTGGCCGGCACCGATGACACCGACTCGCGTGATCTTCTGGCTTGCCATGGGACGGCTCCTCAAACTGGGATCTGTAACGCGGGGGTCTTGAGACTCAAGACTAGGGAAGAAAGCGTGGGGATGTTGAGTGGTTGACAGCGCGGGGCGATGACGGCGGACCGTCACCGCCCCGGCTGTCGTACGAACTGTGCTCCGCCGATTGGGCGGGGTCGCCCCCGCCCGTCGGCGAACTCGGGTGTTCCTAGTGGAACTGGCCCTCTTCGGTCGAGCCCTTGAGCGCCGCGGTCGACGTGTTGGGGTCGACGGTGGTGGCGATCTTGTCGAAGTAGCCGGCACCGACCTCGCGCTGGTGCTTGGTGGCGGTGTAGCCGCGCTCCTCGGCAGCGAACTCGCGCTCCTGCAGGTCGACGTACGCCTTCATCTGCTCGCGGGCGTAGCCGTAAGCCAGGTCGAACATCGAGTAGTTGAGGGCGTGGAAGCCGGCCAGGGTGATGAACTGGAAGGTGAAGCCCATCGCGCCGAGCTCGTTCTGGAACTTGGCGATGGTGTCATCGTCCAGGTGCTGCTTCCAGTTGAACGACGGGCTGCAGTTGTAGGCCAGGAGCTGATCGGGGTGCTCCGCCTTGACGGCCTCGGCGAACTTCTTCGCGAGCTCCAGGTCGGGCTTGCCGGTCTCCATCCAGATCAGGTCCGCGTACGGGGCGTAGGCCTTGGCGCGGGCGATGCAGGGCTCGACGCCGTTCTTGATCCCGTAGAAGCCCTCGCTGGTGCGGGTGCCGTCCAGGAACGGGCGGTCGCGCTCGTCGACGTCGGAGGTCAGCAGCGTGGCGGCCTCAGCGTCGGTACGGGCGATGACGACCGTCGGGGTGTTGGCGACATCGGCGGCCAGGCGAGCAGAGGTCAGGGTGCGGATGTGCTGCTGGGTCGGGATGAGCACCTTGCCACCGAGGTGGCCACACTTCTTCTCCGAGGCGAGCTGATCCTCCCAGTGGGTACCGGCGGCACCCGCAGCGATCATGGCCTTCTGCAGCTCGTAGACGTTGAGCGCGCCACCGAAGCCGGCCTCACCGTCGGCGACGATCGGCACCAGCCAGTTGTCGACCGACTCGTCACCCTCGACACGCGAGATCTCGTCGGCGCGCAGGAGGGCGTTGTTGATGCGGCGCACGACGGCCGGGACCGAGTTGGCCGGGTAGAGCGACTGGTCGGGGTAGGTGTGGCCCGAGAGGTTCGCGTCACCGGCGACCTGCCAGCCCGACAGGTAGATGGCCTTGAGGCCCGCGCGGACCTGCTGCACGGCCATGTTGCCAGTGAGGGCGCCCAGCGCGTTGATGTAGGAGCCGTCGCCCTTGGTCACGCCGTCCCACAGGACCTCCGCGCCGCGGCGGGCCAGGGTGTGATCCTCGACGACGTTGCCCTGGAGCTCGGCAACCTGCTCGGCGGTGTAGTCGCGGGTGATGCCCTTCCAGCGGGGGTTGGTGTCCCAGTCGTTCTGGATTTCCGCGGCGGTGCGGGGCTTTCCGACGTTGCTCATTAGTGCATTCGCTTTCTTTGACTTACGAAAAGGCCGTGACGATTGCGAAGAATCCGAGGCCTCTAGGCGGTGCCTGATGTAAGCGTGCCACACGACAAACCTGCAGGTCCAATCGTTTCGGAATGCAAATTCAGGGCATCCTATGGCGCTATTTTGCAAAGTTTGCAAATATAGAGGTGTGAATGTTCTGCCCGCTCGCGCCAAAAAGTACGCGCGTACTGGGATTTCGATGTCGGGCTCGTTCGACGACAAACGCCGTAGTTGCGCGCGTCATGCGGCGAAACCACGGCCGTGCACGGCCGCAGTGTGCGGGGAGTCACATGCTCCGACGACGGGGATGCGCCGGGATCAGGTCTGTCCGGCCGCGGCCAGCGCCTTGCTGAACAACTCCAGGAATGCGGTGTCGCTCATCGGCTCGGACACCTCTGGGAACGGTTTGGTGAACGGCGTCGGATCCCCGGCGACGGTCACCGCGACCGTGTACCGATTACGCTCGGACGGGCCCGGCGTGCGAGCCGCGGCGTACGCCGCGAAGGACACCGACCGCGATGTCGTGCCATCAGGCAAGGTCGTCGTCGTGTCTGTGCGTAGAGCGAGCATTTGGGAGATGTCGAGCCGGCCGAGTCGGCCCAGTCGCCCCGGCCGTGCGCCCACGAGCTGCGGTGGCGTCAGCTTGCGGTGTTCGGCGGTGATGACCGCCCCGGCGCGCGAACCCTCGGTGATCGTCGTGCGCGTGGTGGCACACCCGCCGGTGCGCTCGGCGATGTCGGCGTCGATGTTGCGCGCCAACGCGACCACGAGATTGCTCAACGTCGCATCGGCGCTGCGAGCGGCGAGTACCGCCGCGTTGTCGGTGTCGAGGCGCTTGTTGAGATCGGCATCAGCGGTGGGCCGGCACTGCGCCGGTACGACGCCGGCCTTGGCGGCTACTGCCAACGCCTCGGCATTCGCATCGACCAGCTCACCGATTCCGGCACTGACCGGGGAGAACCCGGACGGCAGCGACGACGGGGACAGCAACATCGTTCCCGGAGCGGGCGGCGCCAGGTCTACCGTGGAGGAGCAGCCCACCAGCCCGATGACGGCGGCCGTGGCCGCGATCGCCGTCGACGCTCTCGGAGAACCCATGCGCGACACCGTACCCGGCACACCGTGACGACCGCCCGCGCGCACTCGAAAGCCGACGACGCCCGCCGGTCGGGTTCCCAGTACGTGGGTTCTCGGCTCAAGCAGTTGCGGGCCGAGCGCGGCATGTCACAGGTGCGCCTCGCCACCGACCTGGGCATCTCGGCGTCCTACCTGAACCAGATCGAGCACGACACCCGTCCGCTCACGGCGGCGGTGCTGGGCCGCATTTCCGAGGTGTTCGGCGTGGACGCCGGGTTCTTCGACCCGCAAGACGACATCCGGCTCGTCGCAGAGCTCCGTGAGGCACTCATCGAGGAGCGCGTCGGCGACGCGGAGTCCACCGGCACGCCCATGGACCCGCACGAGCTCGCCGACATCGTTGCCGCGCACCCGGCCATCGCCGAGGCGGTCGTCAACCTGCACCGGCGCTATCGCGTCGCCGCCGATCAACTCGCCGCGGTCACTGACGAGCGCGGCGACCGCAGCATGCGCGGTGCGATCAGCGCTCCCCACGAGGAGGTACGCGATTTCTTCTCCGCGCACCACAATTACTTCAACGACCTCGACGTCGCGGCCGAGGAGATGGTGACGCGGATGCGCATGCATTCCGGAGACGTGCGCACCGAGATCGCGAATCGTCTGGAGACGGTGCACGGCGTACAAATCGTGCGACGCGTCGACCTTGGCGACGACGTACTGCACCGGTTCGACGCCCAGGCGGGCCGCCTCGAGATCTCCGCGGCACTCGGCCCCGGTCAACGGACCTTCAAGCTGGCCTTCGAATTGGCGTACCTGGCCTACGGCGACCTCATGCGCGAACTCGTCGATGACGCCGGCTTCACCTCTGACGACGCGCGGTCCCTGGCGATGTCGGGCCTGGCCAACTACTTCGCGGCAGCGGCGGTGATGCCGTATGAGCAATTCCACGGCGCGGCCGAGGACTTCCGCTACGACATCGAGCGACTGTCGGCGTTCTATTCGGTCTCCTACGAGACGATCTGTCATCGCCTCTCGACGCTGCAGCGCCCCAATCTGCGCGGCATCCCGTGGTCGTTCGTGCGCGTCGACCGTGCCGGCAACATGTCCAAGCGGCAGTCCGCGACCGGTTTCCACTTCTCCGCCAGCGGCGGCACCTGCCCGCTGTGGAACGTGTACGAGACGTTCGCATCGCCGGGCAAGATCCTCAGCCAGGTCGCGCAGATGCCCGACGGCCGCGAGTACTTCTGGGTCGCGCGCACGGTCGAGCGACGGGCCGCCCGGTTCGGACAGCCGGGCAAGACGTTCGCCATCGGGCTGGGCTGTGAGCTGCGGCACGCCGGACGCGTCGTCTACTCCGACGGATTGGAGATCGGCCCACAGGCCCGGGTCACCCCAATCGGATCGGGCTGTCGTGTTTGCGAGCGCATCCAGTGCCCGCAGCGCGCCTTCCCGCCGTTGGGGGTGCCGCTGCACATCGACGAGCACCGCAGCAGCATCTCCCCCTACGGCACGTAACGGACTCCGCGGCTACCGCGCCGGGACGGGCGCACGCAATTCGCCGACGAGGAACTTGGTCTGCGCAGCCACGGCGGGGGCGAGGAACGGTTCGACGTAGACGTCGAAGTGCCCGGCCTGCACCCGGTACAGATCGGCCTTGTCCCCCAGCTTCTTAGCGGCGGCCAGCGTCGGCGCGACCGGAGTGAGGTCGTCGAGTTCGCACGCGATGAACTGAATGCGACACGGAAGCCGGTCGAGGTAGGAGACGGCACGGAAGACCGGCAGCCGTAGGAAGTCTCGCAACCCGATCCGGTTGTTCCAGGTCGGACCGGCCAGGTGCTGGAGCCGGGCCCAGATGTCGTCGGAGGGGTAGGCGGAGCCGGATCCCTCTGGCCCCATCGCGCGCACGTAGAACGGCTCGCGCTTGCGCAGCGCACGGACGCCGTCGCGCAGCACGCCGGAGACCAGCCAGGCTCCATGCAGGGGCGGAGTGTTGCGAACCAGGAACAGTGCCGTCGCCAGGTTGTCGAGGTTGGGGCACTGCGAGACGACCGCAGCGATCTCACCGTCGCGCGCCGCCGCGGCGACGACGATGCCACCGGCGTAGGACGTGCCCCACAGGGCGACGCGCTTCGGGTCGACGCCGTCGAGGGCGCGCGTCGCGGTGATCGCGCATTCGTAGTCGCGCAGCTGGGAGTCGACGTTCACCACGTCGCGCGGGGTGCCCTCGCTGTCACCGAAGCCCGAGTAGTCGAAGACGACTGCATGGATCCCCGCTTGCGCGAAGGCCTGCGCGTAGCTGTCGAGTCCGCAGTCGCGGGTGAATCCCAAACCGTGGGCGAGAATGACCGCAGGCGCACGACCGTCTGCATCGGTCAGATCGGTCGACGACGGTGGGTAGTGCCACGCAGCGAGCACGTGCCCGTCACGGGCAATGGTGATGTCTTCGCGTTCGGTTACAGACTCCATTGCACCAATGTATCCGAGATTCTCAGTATCAGGTACCTGAATACCAGGATACAGCGCCGACCGAGCCTGAATCCCCGCCGACTGAGCCCAATCCACCACCGACCGAGCCCAATCCACCACCGACCGAGCCCAATCCACCGCCGACCGAGCCCGGTCACCCAACCACACGGCCCCGCGCACCCTAGGCTGTGGGGACCAATCCAGCGCTTTGCACACCAGGGGGTGACATGGTCGGAGCCGTTCGTGCCTTCGTCGCGGCCGCTGTCGCCACGACGGTGTCCGCGATCCTCGTCGCACCGTCCACAGCGAGTGCCGAACCCTTCAACGTCGCGCCCGCTCCGCCCGCAGTTCGCGACTTCATGAACCGGCTCGCGCCGCCGCCACCGGTGCCGCACCGCAAGCATCCCGACCCGCGTACCGCGGGAACAAACGAAGACTCCAAGGTGCGCGACGTGTGGGCGGCCCTGCTGCCGTCTCCGACGGGCGATCCGTTCTTCGACCACTGGCCGTCGAATCTCTCGAAGCTGCCCCCCGGAACGGTGATCGCCGCGCGCAGCGTCACGCCCACCGTCGGCGCCGTCTTGGGCCAGCCGGTCCGGCGCGCAGTGCAAGTGAAGTTCGCCACCACCGACTCGCGCGGCGAGCCGTCGTTCGGCACCGCCACCGTCCTGTATCCGACGGTCCACCACGCCGGTCGCGGGCCCACCCCCGTCCTCATCAACAACCTGGCGATCGACTCGCTCGGGGCCAGTTGCACGCCGGGGTACGCGATGTCGCATCCGCGCACCCTCGGCACCAACGATCCCGACCGCCTGCCCCCGACGACCCAATGGGCCCTGGATCGCGGTTTCATCGTCGTGGTCCCCGACCACCAGGGCGCGCGAATGGCCTACGCCGATCCGATCGTCGCCGGCCGTGTCGTCCTCGACTCCATCCGCGCGATCGACAACCACGACGCCGCGCTAGCGACGCCCCGGCCTCCTGGAACCCTGCCCTTGACGACCAGACCGCTGGGGATCTCCAAGTCCCCAATGGTGATGTCGGGCTTCTCCGGCGGGGCGATTGCGGCCCACGGCGCGGTCAAGCAACTCGACGACTATGCACCCGAGCTCAAGGGGCGCATCCGCGCCACCGCCCTGGGCGGGCTACCCGCCGACTTCTCCTTGCTACCCGCCTCGATGAACGCGACCTGGGCCACCGGCGTGCTCCACGTCGCGACGCTCGGCCTCATCCGTGAGCGGCCCTATCTGCTCGCCGACGCGAACAACCTCGCCCAGTGGATCGCGACGTCGCCGATCAAGGACACGTGCACCGCGCCGGCCGGGCTGGCGGGGGTGACGCTGTGGCCGATGCAGCTGTTCTCGCGCAGCGGCGACCCGTTCCACACCCCGCTGGCCAAGGAATTGTTCCGCGTCACGGCGATGCGCGGACTCGCTTCGGCCACGCCGCTGTACGTCTACCACGGCACTTTCGAATGGTGGGTGCCCGCCGCGGGGACGCGCGAGTTCGTCGCCGAACAATGCCGGCTGGGCGTCTCCGTCGACTACCACGAATACCCCGCCGAACACTTCGGCAGCGCCTTCATGGGGTTCCCCGATGCGTTGAGCTGGCTCGACGAGCAAGCGGGCGGTCCACACGTGGCCCCGTTACCTATCCCGCGCACGTCCGGCGGCTGCCCGAGGAAGCCGTAGTCCCCACGATTTCGTCTACCCCCCGTCGATCGATGCTGGTTTGCCGAAACGGTAGGGATCGGGGACGCTCAGACCGCGACGACGTCGATGAAGTCAGCCAGGCCGACGAAGTCGGAGGGATTGCGCGTGTAAAGGCGCGCGCCGTGGGCGTACGCCGTTGCTGCGATCAGCAGGTCCATCGACCGCGCCCGCGGGTTGCGGCCCTCGAGGACGACGGCCGAAGCCAGCCGACCGTAGCCGTCGGCCACATCATCGTCGACGGGGAGTGCGTCGAA
This sequence comes from Gordonia sp. UBA7599, assembly GCA_002477755.1. GTDB lineage: Bacteria > Actinomycetota > Actinomycetes > Mycobacteriales > Mycobacteriaceae > Gordonia. The sequence continues at coordinate 39,459 of DLKD01000036.1, read as the reverse complement.
CTCCCGCTCGATCTGCACCAACCGCCGCAGACGCTCGGCACGAATGTCGGGCGTCTTGGCGACGAGCACGCCGACGTGCAGTTCGGCCAGGGTGATCGCGCTCAACGCCAGCTCACCCGGAATCGGTTCAACACCCGAAGCGAGGACAGCACTCGTGTCAAGGATTCCCCTCATCGCCGATCCCACGGATCGCGCAGTTCGTGGGCGACCAGGTCGCGGTCGGCCTCCCACGCCGGATCCCCCGGACCGGAGAAGAGCTTCTCGACGTCGGCCCACCGGCGCCAGGTCTTCGTCGCCGCGGAGACCAGCCGCGCGCTGGCGCGCCCGGACACCGTAATGGTGATCTCTTCGCCGTCCTCCACGCGACGGATGAGATCAGAGGCGTTCTGCCGCAGTTCACGCAGCCCGACGGCTTCCATGCTTCAAATGTAGCACTTGTGCTATCAGTCCCGCCGGTGCGGAAACCTCGCTACGGTTGGTCGCCATGACCACTCCTCGCATCGAGCCCGGCGGCCTGCGTGAACTCGGCCCGATCAATTGGGCTGTCACCCGCGTCCTCTCCACCGCCCAGGGTGTCCCCGACGCACACGTCTTCTCCACACTCGGCCGGTCCAAGGGACTCTTCCGCGGTTGGTTGTACTACTCGGCGCGGATGATGCCGTTCGGGAAACTGTCGCGCAAAGACACCGAGATGATCATCATCCGCGTGGCACATCTGCGCTCCTGCGACTACGAGATGGACCACCACCGCAAACTCGGTAAGCGCGCCGGGCTCGACAACGCGGCGATCGGCCGGATCATCGAGGGCCCCGACGCTGGATGGGGCGATCGGGAGCGATCGCTGCTGCTGGCCGTCGACGAGATTGTCGGGTCGCACGACGTCACCGACGAGACGTGGGCCGGACTGACCCGCCACCTCGACGAGCCCGAGCAGATCTCGTTCGTCCAACTCGTCGCCAACTACGACGCGTTGGCCACCACGCTGGGCGTCCTGCGCGTCCAGCGCGACGTGTAAGGAGGCCTCAGCGTGCCGAGCCTCGCGCAACACCTCATGGCCAATCCGGTGGTGTCGGCGGTCTACGAGGGCCTGTGGCGCCCGACGTTCACGCGGATCTTCAGCCTAGGCGGTCCGGGCACCGCGGAGTACGACAAGGCTTTCACCGCCTATCTCGCTCGCACCGGCGAGCGCCAGATCCTCGACGTCGCGTGCGGTCCCGGGCTCTACACCCGGCGTCTCGCGCAGCACCTGACCGGCGATGGCCGTGCCATCGGCCTCGACTTCTCCCCGGCGATGCTCGCCCGAGCCGTCCATAAGCCCCACGACCGGACGACCTTCATCCGCGGCGACGCCCACCATCTACCGTTCCCCGACGACACCTTCGACACGGTGGCATGCTTCGCCGCGCTCTACCTGATCCCGGATCCACTCCCGGTCATCGACGAACTGGTGCGCGTCACACGTCCCGGCGGGGAAATCGCGATCTTCACCTCGGTGCAGACGGCCGTCTCACGAATCCCCGGTGTCCAGCTCGTTGGCCGGATGACCGGCTACCACTTCTTCGGCGACGACGAGATCACCGAGCGGCTGCGCCAGGCCGGGGTGTCGCGCATCGAACAGACCATCGTCGACCAAGGGCAATTCGTCCTTGCCCACAAGGACCATAGTTAGGCCAGGCTAGCCAGATCCGCTTCGTCTAATTTACGGTAGTCACATCCTCCAACGATGAAGGAGCCCACCGTGGCCACCACCGATCTGCCATATGCGAACCGTCCCGAAGAAGACATGCCGGGCCATTGGCTCCTCGCCAAGCTGGGCAAGCGGGTCCTGCGCCCGGGTGGGCGCGAGCTCACCGAGCAGCTTCTCACCGACGCCGACCTGACCGGCGCCGACGTCCTCGAGATCGCCCCGGGCCTCGGCCGCACCGCCGTCGAGATCCTCGCCCTGGACCCGCGCAGCTACCGCGGCGTCGAGTCCGACGAGGCCGCGGCCACCATGGCCGAGGGCGTCGTCGGCGACCGCGGCACCATCACCGTCGGGCAAGCCCAAGACACCGGCCTCGCCGCGGACAGCGTCGACGTCGCCATCGGCGAAGCCATGCTGACGATGCAGTCAGACAAGGTGAAGGGCCAGATCGTCAACGAGGCCAACCGCGTCCTGCGACCCGGCGGCCGGTACGCGATCCACGAGCTGGCCCTGCACCCGGACACCCTGACCGACGAGCAGAAGACCGAGATCCGCAAGTCGCTGGCCCGCTCCATCAAGGTGAATGCGCGCCCCCTGACCGAGAAGGAGTGGCGGGCCCTCCTCACCGACGCCGGGTTCACCGTCGAAACCGTTCGCTTCGCGCCGATGGCGCTGCTACAGCCGCGTCGGATCATCGCCGACGAGGGCATCGGCGGCGCCCTGCGCTTCGCCGGAAACGTCATCCGCAACCGCGACGCCAGGCAGCGAGTCCTCGGCATGCGCAAGACCTTTCGCAAGTATCGCGACAACCTGGCGGCGATCGAAATCGTCGCCGTGCGCAACTGATCCGATGGCCGACGCACCCGAAGAGACCGTCCTGCACGGCCTCGCCGACACCGCGCTGAACGATGCGGACGCCCCCGGGCCTGCCATCAAGGCGCTCGCCCACCTCACCGGGGCCACCGTCGTGCGCCTCAGCTTCCGTGCCGGCCAGACGATGGCCGAGCACACCGCCCGTTGGCCGATCCTCGTCATCGGCCAGGCCGGGAGCGTGGCGTTCACCGTCGGCGATCAGACCACGACACTGACGCCCGGTACGGCGATTCACGTCGAGGCCGAGGTCACCCATGCGCTGACCGCCACCGAGGACTCCGCACTCACGCTGGTCGTCCTCACCCCCCACACGAAATAACCCACGAAAGGCATTCCATGATGAACACCTTCCGCGCAACCCTGCTCGCCGTCCTGGCGGCGATCACCGCACTGGTCGGCGCCACTGTCGCTGGCCCTGCGTCGGCGCTGCCAGCCGACTTCACGGTGACGACCCAGAACCCGACGGTCGCAGACTTCAACAACATCGTGACGTTCCTCGTCGCGACGCCAGCCTCCGACGCCGCCAAGGCCCGCAACGTCGAGGGTGGCGAGAGCGCGGTCGTCGTGCCCCGCACCGTGTACAACCTGGGCCTGTTCCGCGCACCGCGCGGATCGTCGACGGTGACCGGCCCGATCGTCCGCAAGGGCAACGTCGCGACGGTCAACCTGCACGCCCGGTCGGCCGGCCGGCCCGACGTCAACATGCCCATCGACTTCGTCTACCAGGGCAACTGGAAGCTCGCGTCGAGCTCGATGTGCAAGGGCGTGAAGACCGTCGGGCTGCCGATCTACTGCAACGCCTGACACACCGGGTGTCGCGCGCGCACGGCACCGGGCTGCGGATCGAGGGACTGACCAAGAGCTACGGCGGGTACACCGTCCTGGATAACGTCTCCACCGAGGTCGCGCCCGGTTCGTTGACCTACCTGCTCGGCCTCAACGGTGCGGGCAAGTCGACCCTGTTGCGCTGCGCCAGCGGGATCGCCACCCCCGATCGGGGAACCGTCGAGATCGACGGCGCACCCTGGTCGGACCGGGCACGACGGTCCAGTCGGGTACGCCACTTGGGCATCCACCTCGACCACGACGCGTTCGCCGGCCGCCACACCGCGCGCCGGCACTTGCGGTGGTTGGCCCGCTCGGCGGGGATCGGTGACGATCGGGTCGAGCAGGTGCTGGACACCGTCGGCCTCACCGCCGTCGCCGATCAACCCGTCGACGGCTACTCGCTGGGCATGCGCCAACGAGTCGGGATCGCCGGAGCCCTGATCGGCGATCCACCGGTCCTGCTGTTCGACGAGCCGCTCAACGGCCTCGACATCGCCGGAATCATCTGGTTGCGGACGTTGCTGCGCGAACTCGCCGACGCCGGACGGGCAGTTCTCGTCGCCTCCCACCAGCTCGACGAGGTTAGGCGCAACGCGGATCGAATCCTGGTGCTGTCGCGCGGGCGCCTCGTCGCCGACGCACAATTGCACGATTTCCTCGGCACAGACCCCGACCTCGAGCAGGCCTACCTGCGGGCCGTCGGAGGCACCGACGCACCCCCGGAGTACTCGCGATGAGCACGCTGACCGCGGCGGTCGCCGCCGAAGCCACCCGCGCGGCCGGCCGGCGCAGCCCATGGTGGTTCATCGCCATACCCTTCGGGATCGCGCTACCGCTGCTCATCACGTACGCCATCGCGGCCGTGTCGGAACGGTTCGCGACGATGGAGACGACGTCGATCACCGTCTCGGCCGTCGAATCCAACAACTCGGTCTACTGGGTGATCAACCTGGGGGTGTTGATCCTGGCCATCGGCGCGGCCCATGCCCAGGCTGCGGCGGCATCGGGCACTACGGCCGACACCGAGCGCTACCTGTTCGGTTCACCGTCGACGGTGATCATCGCCCGTTCGGTCTTCTACGGCCTCATCGCGGCGGCAGTGACGCTTGGCCTCGTCGTAGTGCTCATGACGACGCTGCCGCACCTGTTCCCCGTCGTCTACGGCGGGGTGGACCTGGGTTCTTCGGCCGGTTTGCGCTTCTGCTGGGCCGTTCCCTTCTTTGCCTACTGCGCCGCGTCGCTGGGGGTCGGCCTCGCCGCGCTCACCGGTTCCGGACTCACCGCGATCGCACTGATGCTGCTGTGGGCCGGCGTCGTGGAGGACGCCATCGCACTCATCCCCAACGGGATGACCGTGCAGCAATACATGCCGTTTCTCAACGGAATCTACGGGACCGGACAGTGGCTGGCGCTCACCCCGCCGTGGGGCCGCAGCGGCGCACTGGGCTACTTCGCATTGCTGTCGGTCGCCTTCCTGGCCGCCGGAATCGCCGCAGCCGGCGTGCGTCGTCGACGGGCTTAGAAGGCACGGTCACCGATCACACGCGGAAAACCGACTATCCTGGCGTGTCAGAGATGCCAGAAGCAGCCAGACACACGAGGGAAGGATCCGCGATGAGCAGCCGTGCCCGCCAGCGCGACCACGTACTGGTGACCATCGAGGCGGCCGATGGACCGGTCGATGCGTCGCACGTCGCCGAAGTCCTCGACCTGCACGTGAGCACAGCGCGATTCCATCTCAACAAACTCATCAACGACGGGTTGGTCGTGGCGGTGCCGCTGCCCAGCACCTCGGTGGGCCGACCGCGCACGGGCTACTCGACCTCGATCCCCAAACCCGAACTACGCCTCATCGGCCTGCTTGTGGAAAGCCTCGGCGACGACGAGGAGTCGCGCCGGGCCGCCGCCGTCGAGATCGGCCGACGATGGGCCGCGCCGACCCTCGACGACTATCAGGACTCCGAAGCCGCCGACCCGGTCGAGGTCATCGAATCGACGTTGACCAAGCTCGGCTTTGAAGTGCAGTCGACATCCATGGTCGCCGATGTCCTCAACATCTCCATCTGCTCCTGCACGCTGCACGATGTGACACGCACCGATCCGACCGTGTCGTACAGCATCATCGAGGGCGTCCTGGACCAGGTTCTCGCCGTCACCCATCCCGCCCCGGCCGGGTTCACCACCAGCGTGTTGTCGGATTTCGGCGGCGCCAGCTGCGTCATCCTGGTCCGACTCGCTCCGGCGCAGCGCGCCTGACCTCCCGATCGCCCAACCGCTGCGTCTCGGACGGCAACGTTCCGGTGGATGGATCGCGTATCGTTGATCCGTGCCCAGTCCGGTAGCTGCCAAGCGTGAAGACGCCCGCACCACCCGGTGGGCCGATCACCGCATCAAGGTCCGCGCGGAGTTCGTCGAAGCATCCATCCGGACGATCGACACCATCGGACCACAGGCCACACTCGACGACATCTGCGCCGAGATGGGCGTCCGCAAACCCAAGCTCTACCGGTTCTTCGACACCAAGAACGACCTCTACCGGGCCATCCTCGAGCACTGGGTGGAGATGCTGTGGGACCGCCTGTCGGGGACGCTGAACATCTACGAGGATTCCGGCGAGCAGATCGTGCGGCGACTGGTCAGTGAGCTCGCCGACACCATCGAGGAGCACCCCAACGTCGTTCAGTTCCTGGCGACCGGCCAGTACCTGTCGGCCACCGGCGACACGGAGCATCCGCTGATCCTTGCGCGCGGCGCCGTCGACCGTGCTTCCGAGGTGGCCGAGGAGCTTCTCTCCGACTTCATCAGCGACCACCGCCAATTCGAGCTGGTCGTGTACTCCGTGTTCGGGATGACCGCCTCGGCCGCCGACTGGTGGATCCGCAGCGAGGCATCCGGTGACGGCGCCATGGACCGCGACCTGTTCATCAACCAGGTCACTCGGTCGATCATCGGCATCATCACGGCGAATCTCGACGAGGGCGTCGAGATCGACGTGAGCCAGCCGCTACACCTGGCGGTCATCGACGACGAGGACGACGAGGACTACTGAGTCGAATCGCCCGAGCCGCGGCGCTGCTCGCGCCACTGCTGTTCGGCGCGCCCCAGCGCGGTGACCGGCTCCGCGTCGTACACCCACTCTGCGGCGATGCGGAACCAGTTGGCCGTCGCCTCGAGCTGTCCCAGCATCCCGGCAGTGAGCATGTCGACTCGGCGCGACACGAGGATCTCGGCGGGGAGGGACTGCTCGCGCATGTCGGTGAACGACTCACCCCGGGGGTCGAGAACTGACATGACGCCCCTCGCGCGGTCGCGAGTCATCGTCACCTCGTCGTCGACCATCTGCCAACCGAAGGCCTGCAGCGTGTACTGCAGGGATTTGTCGGCCGAGATCGCCGAATCGCCGTCGAACACGCCCTGCGTCAACGCCAGCCGCAGCACCTCGTCGCCGTTCTGCGCCGCGCCGGCGCGCCACACGGCGAGTTCGAACTCGCGCGCGTCGGCGTCGATCTGCTTGTAGGAGCCGAAGTCGACGAAACCGAGCCGGCCGTCGGACCCGAGTAGCACGTTGCCCGGGTGGGGGTCGCCGGAGAACTCGCCGAGCCGATAAATGGAGCCGATGTAGAAGCGGTAGACGATTTCGCCGATCCGGTCACGCTGGTGCGCCGCATGCGTCGTCGCCGACGCCAACGGCTCACCGTCGAACCACTCCGTCACCAACATCTGGTCGGTCGACAAGCCTTCGACGACACGCGGCACGACGATGAACGGGTGCCCCTCGTACGCGCTTGCCAGACTCGCCTGGTTGCGCGCCTCGGCGACATAGTCCAACTCGCTGGCCAGGGTCGAGCGGAGCTCGGCGATCAGCTCCTTGCTTCCCAACGCGGGCAGTTTGCGACGCCAGAACTTGAGGAACGCCACCAGATTCTTGATGTCGGCGCGCACCGCGTCGTCGATCCCCGGGTACTTGATCTTCACCGCGACCTCGCGCCCGTCGTGCAGCGTGGCGCGGTAGACCTGGCCGATTGACGCCGACGCGACGGCGCCGGTCCCGAACCGGGAAAACACCTGGTCGAGCGGCCGACCGAGTTCGTGGGCGACGGCGGCGCTCATCGTCGCCGCGTCGACCTCGGGGGCCTGATCGCGCAGGACGGCCAACCGTTCCTGGAACTGCGGTGCCACCTCGTCAGGCAGGTACGGCATGTCGAGAACCGACAGCATCTGACCGACTTTCATCGCGGCGCCCTTCATGCCGCCGAGCACGTTGGTCAGCTGATTGGCCAGCAGGATCACCGTCTTGTCGCGTGCCTGCTCCTTCTCCTGCGGCGACTTGCCCACCGACGACACCCGACGGCCCGCGTCGCGCACGACATGGTTCGCCGCGACGGCCGTCATCTTCCTACCGCGCGCGAACCGCGACGTCGGGGGGAGCTTGGAAGCCACGCGCCCACCGTATCCCGCGGCCGAGGAGGCCAGCCGGTTACTGGTCGAACTCGATCTCGACGTCGTCGGAGACGGGGACGGCCTGGCATGCCAACGTCAATCCGGCGGCCAGATCGGCGTCGACGAGGGTGTCGTTGCGCCGCATCCTCACATCGCCGGATCGGACCGTGCACGCGCATGCGCTGCAGGCTCCTTCGCGGCACGAGTAGGGCGCGTCGAGCCCTTTCGACAGCAGGACATCAAGCAGCGGGGTCTCCCGCGGCCAGGACAGCGTGTGGGTGGTTCCGCCCAGCGCGACGCGCACCGTGGCGTCATCGGGGCTCTCGGTGATGGGCGGGATCACGATGTCGGCGAACGGATCGCCGGCCAACGACTGGAAGATCTCGGTGTGGATGTGTGCCGACGGGACGCCGGCCTCAGCGAGCGCCCCGCGCACCATTGTCATGAACCCGTCGGGGCCGCAGAGGTAGACGTCGCACCGTCCGTAGGACCGTAGCCGCGGGGCCAACTGCTCGGGTGTCATCACCCCGTCGCGGTCGTCGAGGTGGTGGTGGACGGTGAGACGGTCGGGAAACTCGGTATTGATCTCGTCGAGCTCGGCGGCGAAGATCACGTCGTCGGAGCTGCGGTTGGCGTAGAGGAAGTAGATGGCGCCACTCCCCCCGATCAGCGTCGATTTCACGATCGACATCAGTGGAGTCGCACCGCTGCCCGCCCCGATCAGCAGTAGATCCTGGTGCAGCGATCGGGGGACGAACTTCCCCGACGGGGAGAGCACCGTCAGGTGGTCACCGGCGCGCAGGTGATCGCAAATCCAGTTCGACGCGTAGCCGCCGGGCACGCGCTTGACGGTGATGACCAATTGGTCGTCGAGGTGCGGGGAGCTCGACAACGAATAGCAGCGGGCGACCGACGACATCTCCCCGTCTGGTCCGGGTACGCGCACCGTCAGGAACTGGCCGGGTAGATAGCGGAATTTGTGGACCAGGGAGTCCGGCACGGCCAGCACCACTGACACCGCGTCGGCGGTCTCAGCGATCACCTCGAGCACCTCCAGTGTCTGGACGTGCGTGTTGGCGGCGACGGAGGCGAGTCCGGTCACTCCTGCACCGTCGAGGGCTTCTGGCCTTTCAGCTCGGCGATGATGTCGTCGGGCAACGCGCGCGACGCTCGCATGATCCGGCTGGACACCGCACCGCGGATGAAACCGGCCTCATAGCAGAACCGCAGGAGCGGCTCGGTCATGAACACCGCGCGGTCGCGATACTCCGGGCTGGCCTGGCTGGCGATGAGCCCGCGCAGGCGGCTGATCCCGACGGACTTGTACACCTTCGGATTGATCAGCGTCGGCATGACGCTCAGCACCATGACGGAGAAGATGCCCCGGTGCACGGCGTTGTATGCCTTGCCGTGCTTGGCCATCGACCGCACCATCTCCTCGCGCGCATAGGTGATGTGGCGGGCCTCTTCGAGGACGTGGATCTTCATCAGCTGCCGGAAGTGGGGCTGGACGGTCTCATCGGCAGCGCCTTCGCGCTGCAGCCGGTCGAGGACCTCCTCGATGAGGAGTGTGCCCGCATAGCTGGACGGCCCGATGGGGAGGAATCCGACGAGCCGAAGGGCCTTCAGGAAGGGGCGCGGGTAGGTGTACGGCGCGACACCGGACTTGTTGACCAGGCGGCTGAACATCGTGGAGTGCCGGGTCTCCTCACCGACCTCGGCGAGGGCGTACCGGCAGTGGTCGTCGACCATCACGTGGTTCTCGAGTATCGACCTCATCAGATTCATCGATAGCCCGACCTCGGCCAACAGGCCGAAACTGAGGACCGATACCGCCTCGTGCTTGCCGAGCTCGGTGCGCTGCTCGGGGGTGAGCTCATCCCAGACCTTCGTGCCGTACAGCGACTGGCGGTGCTCCATGACCCAGCCCTTGTCGGGGGCCAACGGCCGGTCCCAGTCGATGTCGAGTTCGGGGTGGTAAGCGCGATCAGCAGTCGAGCGCAAGAGTCGTTGGGCGGTCGTCTGCCGGTCGCCGACTCGGCGCACTTGAACAGTGGAGGCACCGAGTTCGTTGCCACCCGGTCGCGTATCGGATTGCTCGATGGTCATCGTGATCCCTCCGCCCGGAAGTAACCGGTACTCGTAGTTCCAGTTTGGGTCGCGTGATCGTCGGTGTCAACCATCCCGACCACCCGCGGGAACAGTGTCGGGCACCTCCGCAGGCCATACCTTGCCGCGTCGGAGGATGGCCCTCTCGTGCCGCGTGCGGAACAGCCCTGCCTCGCGGGCGTGGCTGACAAAAGAGTCGGTCAGCGCCCGTGCACGCAGGCTGTACTGCGGCTCGTCGTGTGCGATCCGCAGACCGCTGCGGGAGTCGATCCCGATCGACGGGTAGATGGCGCCGTTGAGGATCAACGGGTACAGCCCCGCCGTCGCCCGCGCGAGCACAGCGCCGGTGACACGGCGGCGCAATCGCCCGGCACGGCCCACGGCAAGCCGGAACTCGTTGAGCGAGTATTCGAGGTGTCGGTGATCGGACATCTCGTGGATCCGCATCGCCTGTCGCACATGCGGCTGCACCGTCGGATCGACCGCCATCGCCGTCGCATAGCTGTGGATGGCCTCTTGCAGCAGCAGGATCAGCCCGCTGGTCAAAATTCCGGCCGGCACGAACAACACGAACTTGGCAGTCAGCCACGCCTCGCGGTGGGGACGATTGATGGCGAGGCCGGTCTTGTTGACCAGCCGCGAGAACATGGCACTGTTGCGCGTCTCCTCCTGGATCGCCTTGAGCGTGTATCGCGTCACGTCGCTCATGAGGTTGGCGCTTTCGCCGATGTTGCGGAACATCAGCAGGGTGATCGCCGCTTCGGCACGCATCGCGAAGGTCAGCACGTTGACCAACTCGTGGCGGCCGAGTTCGATGCGCTGATCCGGGGTTAGGCACTCCCACTCCGGCGAGCCGTGGATCGAGGACAGTCGGGTCGGGAACCAGGCGAGGTTCGGCGCGACGTCGGCGTCCCAATCGACGTCGAGATCCCCGCTGTAGGACTCTTCGGCCGCGGCCAGCAGCAACCGCTGTGCGGTCGTCTGCCGATCGGCGATGCGGCCGCGGTGCTTGGCAGGCCCACCTTCGACGGTGCGTGGCAATCCGTCGCGCTCATCCCTCTCGTCCAACGCAACCCCCTCCAGGCGTTCTGGTCAATTGACCAGAATTAGTTACGCGTACTACGAGTACCGTATACTCTGGTTTTCATAGGCGGGCCGAATCAGGCAAACGCAGGATCTGATGGGCGAAGGAGGTGCGGTGATGGCCACGGAGGCACCCTCCGCGCGACCGGCGTTCAACGACGATCCGCACGAGGAGTCCGACTACCGCGGGCCCGCGACGATCATCCTGCGCGGCACCGAGATCGACGTGGACGTCGAGATGCTCGGGTACCGCGAACCGATCGACGGGATCTTCCGTTGGACGGGCCGGATCTCGCCCAACGACCAACTCGCCGACATCGTCGGCGACCTACAACGGCTGCCGTGCGTGATCCGCACACCGCACAGCAGCCGCGATGCTTTTGTCGGCGACGTCGACTTCTGGGACCGCTACCGAATCATCGGTAAGAGCACCCCGCCGTTCCACGTCGCCACTGAGCTGTCCGAGATCGAGTCGGACACGGACGGGTAGAGGGGTGGCTCCCGGCGCATGCGCCGGGAGCCCCCGTCCAATCCGCGTTTACGGCCGCTGGGCCTACAGGTTGATCATGTGCCCGATGGCACCGTGGAATACCTCTTGCAGCGCCTCCGACATCGTCGGATGCGTGTGCACGTTGCGTGCCAATTCCTTGGCGGTGAGATCCCACTTCTGGGCGAGCGTGAGCTCGGGCAGGAACTCCGAGACGTTGTCGCCGACGAGGTGCGCGCCGAGCAGCTCGTCGTGGGTGGTATCGGTGATCAGCTTGACGAAGCCGGCCGTCTCGGCCAGCCCCTGCGCTTTGCCGTTGGCACTGAACGGGAACGTCGTGACCTTGACGGCATAGCCCTCGTCCTTGGCCTGCGCCTCGGTCAACCCGAAGGACGCGACCTGCGGCTGGCAGAACGTGGCGCGCGGCATCATCCGGTAGTCACCGAGCGTCATGGTCTCCGCCCCGGAGATGGTCTCAGCGGCGACGATGCCCTGCGCCTCGGCCACGTGGGCCAGCTGCAGCTTCGCGGTGACGTCGCCGATCGCGTAGATCCCCGGCACGTTGGTGCGCATGTAGTCGTCGATCGCGATCGCGCCGCGCTCGGTGAGTGCGACACCGGTGTTCTCCAGGCCGAAGCCGGTCACGCGGGGAGCGAACCCGACGGACATCAATACTCGGTCGACGGTGAGTTCGCCCGGCTGGTCTTTGGCATCGGCGTAGGTGACAGTGACCGAGCTGCCGTTGTCGGTGACGGTCTGCACCTTGGTCGACGTCAACAGCTTCACGCCGAGCTTCTTGTACTGCTTGGCGATCTCCTTGGACACGTCGGCGTCCTCGTTGGGCAGCACACGATCGAGGAACTCGATGATGGTGACGTCGACACCGTAGTTGGCGAGCACGTAACCGAACTCCATGCCGATCGCACCGGCCCCGACGATGGCGATCGAGTCGGGCAGGTCGCGGGTCAGGATCTGCGTCTCGTAGGTGACGACGTTGTCGGACAGCTCGACGCCGGGCAGCAGCTTCACCGTGGAGCCGGTATCGATGATGACGTCGTCGAAGGTGATCTCCCGGTCGCCGACGACGATGGTCTTTGCGTCACGGAACACCCCGTAACCGTCGATCTCGGTGATCTTGTTCTTCTTCATCAGGAAGTGGACGCCCTTGACGATGCCGTCGGACACCGTGCGACTGCGGTCGAAAGCCGATCCGAAGTCGAAGCTGACGTCACCGCTCATCCCGAACGTCGCGGCCTCGTGCTTGAAGATGTGCGCCAGTTCCGCGTTGCGCAGCAGCGCCTTGGACGGGATGCACCCGACGTTCAGACAGACACCTCCCCACCACTTCTCTTCGATGACGGCGGTGGAGCGGCCGAGTTGGGCGGACCGGATTGCGGCCACATACCCACCGGGCCCAGCACCCAGGACAACGGTTTCAAAGTGTTCTGACACGGCTCTCAGCCTAGCGCTCGGACATGTCCGTCGCAGGGGGTCTCGGCGACCAGCCGATCGCCGTATCAATCAGCAATTGAATCGGTGATTGAAATGAGGTGTACTGGATGGGTGACCGTCGAAACCGCCACCCGAGAACGCCTCCTGTCGTGTGCCGAGGAGTTGTTCGCGCAGTCCCCTTTCGACGCGGTCTCGGTGCGGGCGATCTGCGCGGCGGCGCACGCCAACGTCGCCGCCGTCCATTACCACTTCGGCACCAAGGAGGACCTCGTCGTCGCGCTCCTCGACGAGCGGCTCGTGCCCCGCTGGCGCGACGCGCTCGACGGCCTCACCGCTGCGTCACCGGTCCCCGACGTCGTCGACGCGATACTCACGCCCTTCATCGAAATCCAGTCCGACGCGCTCGGCCGCACCCACCTGCACCTGCTCGCACGACTCATCGCCGACGCGCCGCACGCCCGCCGTCCCAAGGGTTGGACCTCGCTGCGGAGGTGGAGCGCGACGCTGCCCAACGTCGACGAGAAGTCCGCCCGGGCGCGCTGGGCGCTGGCTTTCGATCTGATCCTGACCTCTTTCGGGCGGACCGGCGCGACCCCGCTGTCCCCCGACGCGATTGCGGCGCTGCGCGACTTTGTGATCGCCGGGCTCACCGCACCCCCAACTCCGGCCCCGTAACCAGCCCCCGAAGAAGGCCCTCCGATGACCACATCCACAGCCCCCGATCCGTTCGCCCCGGCCCGCTTGGGGCCGTTGCGCACGCGCAACCGGCTCATCAAGTGCGCCACCTTCGAAGGGATGACGCCCGACGCGCTGGTCACCGACGATCTGATCGCCTTCCATCGGGAGGTCGCCGCCGGCGGCGTCGCTATCAGCACCGTCGCCTATTGCGCGGTGACCCCCGGCGGGCGCACCGACCGTCACCAGATCTGGTTGCGCCCCGAGGCCGTGCCGGGTCTGGTCCGCCTGACCGATGCGATTCACAACGAAGGAGCGCTGGCCGCCGCGCAGATCGGTCACGCCGGCCCCGTCGCGAACTCGGTGTCGAATCGGGTCCCCGCGCTGGCGGCCTCGCGCATCCCGGCCCCGATGGGCATGTCGGTGACGCAGTCCCCCGATGCCGACGAGATCGCCGGCCTCGTCGCGGCGTTCGCCGATGCGGCCAGGCTCGCCGTCGATGCCGGGTTCGACGCCCTCGAATTACACTGCGGCCACAACTATCTGCTGTCGAGTTTCCTCTCGCCGCTGCTCAACCGCCGGCGCGATGGCTACGGCGGCCCCCTGGTCAACCGCGCCCGATTCGCCCGCGAGGTGGCCGCGGCGGTCCGCGCAGCCGTCGGCGACCAGGTCGCAGTCTGGGCAAAGCTGAACATGTACGACGGCACTCCGCGGCGCGGGCCGCTGCGCGGTTTCGACGTCGACGAGGCGTGCGCGACCGCTCGACTCTTCGAAGCCGACGGCCACCTCGACGCCATCGAGCCAACCGCGGGCAGCTCGCTGCTCAATCCGATGTACCTGTTCCACGGCGATGTCCCGCGCAAAGAGTTCGCCGATGCATTCTCCGGGCCGATGCGCTGGGGGTTGAAAGTCGCCGGGCCGGTCTTCCTCAAGCACTACCCGTACCACGACGCCTACCTCTTGCCTCTGGCCAAGCAGTTGCGGGCGGCGGTGGCGATGCCGGTGATCCTGCTGGGCGGGGTCACCGACCGCGCCAGCATCGACGCCGCGATGAGCGAAGGATTCGACTTCGTCGCCATGGGCCGCGCACTGCTGCGCGAGCCGGATCTGCCGCGCCGTCTGGCAGTCGACCCGACGGTCCACTCGCAGTGCACGCACTGCAATCTGTGCATGCCGACGATCTACACCCACACCCGCTGCCCGGTGCGCACTGGCGAGGCGATCGGCTGATCTGTTCTCACATTCGTACTACGCACCCGGGGCGCTAATGCCCGATTCCCGGACGTAGGGTCGAAAAGGGCGAACCCCCTCGCCCGGAAGAGATCAGAAGAAGAAGGCGAAGAACTCCTATGTGTACTCGTGTGATCTGGCCCGACGCCAACGGTGCCGTCGTCGTCGGGCGGAACATGGACTTCCACCAGGACCTCCACACCAATCTGTGGAAGCTGCCCCGCGGGATCGAGCGCGATGACCGCGTCCACGGCAAGCTCACGTGGAAGGCCAAGTACGGCAGCATCGTCGCCGGCGTCTACGACCTGCTGTCGACCGACGGGATGAACGAGAAGGGCCTGGCCGGGCACATCCTGTGGCTGGCCGAGTCGAAGTACGGCGACCCCGATGACTCACGCCCCCAGCTGGCGATGTCGGTGTGGTTGCAGTACTACCTGGACAACTTCGCCACCGTCGCCGATGCGGTTGAGTGGACCAAGACCAACAACCCACAGGTCATCCCGATGTCGGATCCGACCGGAGGCAGCCAGCCGGCGATCCACCTGGCGCTCGACGACGCCCAGGGCGATTCTGTGATCTTCGAGTACATCGACGGTGAGTTGAAGGTCCACCACAGTCGCGACTACCTGGTGATGACGAATTCGCCGAGCTACGACCAGCAACTGGAACTGGTAAAGAAGTTCCAGGGGCTGGGCGGCGACGACCCGCTGCCGGGCACCTGCAATGCGCCCGACCGGTTCGCGCGTGCGCTGTACTACGTCAACCACCAGAACCAGCCGGCCGACTCCGAAGAGGCCGTCGCCGCGATGTTCAGCATCATCCGCAACGCCGCCCAGCCGTACCGCACGCCGGACCCGGGTAAGCCCGACGCATCGCAGACGCTGTGGCAGGTCGTGTGTGACCTGACCAAGCTGCGCTACATCTTCGGCTCGACGTCGCGCCCCAACATCGTGTGGGTCGACCTGCCCGAGATCGACTTCACGGAGGGCTCCGGCGAGGCCAAGGTGGACCTGGTCAAGCGTCTCGAGGTGGAGAACGGGCTCTCGGGCAACATCACCAAGAAGTTCCACCGCCACGCCAAGTTCCACATCGCCTCGATCGAACAGGCCAAGGCCCTCGGCGAGGCCGTCGTCAAGGCAAAGGCCGCCGTCGACGATGCCAAGAAGGTTCAGGAGATCGTTGCGCAGAAGTACACCGACCTCGTCGGTGCGGAGTAATCGCAGGTAAACGCCACAAGCGTTTCCACACGCCGCGAACGGCCCCGGGTCATCCGGGGCCGTTCGTGCATGATGGACGGATGACCAACACCGCGGATCCCAACGAATGGCTCGAAGACATCGAAGGGCAGGCGCAACTCGACTGGGCGCGCCACCAGAACAAGGCGACGGTCGACGAGTTCGCGAGTACCCCACACTTCGAGCAGTTGCGCAGCGCAACCCTGGCCATCCTCGACAATGACGACAAACTCCCCGGTATCACCCGGCGCGGCGAGTTCCTCTACAACTTCTGGCGCGACGCCGACCACCCGCGCGGCCTGTGGCGCCGCACCACGCTGGAGTCCTACTGCACCGAGAAGCCCGAGTGGGACGTGCTCATCGACGTCGACGCCCTCGCCACCGAGAACGACGAGAAATGGGTGTGGGCGGGGGCGCACGTCCTGCGCCCGCGCGACGGGTCCGGCGTATGGCGCCATGTCCTGGTGTCCCTCTCGCGCGGGGGCGCCGATGCGACCGTCACCCGCGAGTTCGACCTCGTGACACGCGAGTGGGTGGCTCCCGAAGACGGTGGCTTCCACCTCCCCGAGGGGAAGTCGACGATAAGCTGGCTCGACCCGGACACCGTCTACGTGAGCGCCGACTTCGGCGAAGCCCCCGACGGCCAGCCATCGCTGACCGAGTCCGGCTATCCACGCATCACCAAGCGCTGGTCCCGCGGCACCGCCCTCACGAATGCACCGACGGTGTACACAGGCGAGTACACCGACGTGGCCGCCGGTGCTTCCTACAGCAGCGTCCCGGGGTTTGAGCGGCACTTCGCCGAACGTGCGACCGACTTCTACAACTCGCTCAACTACGAACTCGACCCGGACACCGGTGGCCTCACGCTGATCGATCTGCCCACCGATGCCCTATCGCAGCCCTACCGCCAGTGGCTCTTCGTCATCACGAGATCTCCGTGGGAACTGGGCACGGCGGTGCACGAGCCGGGCAGCCTCCTCGTCTTCGATTACGACGCCTTCGTCCACGCCGGACGACGGGAGGCGACCGTGCTGTTCACCCCGGATGCGACGACGAGCCTGGCCAGCATCGTGTTCACCCAGTCCCATCTGGTGCTCACGACGTTGCACGACGTCGCCACTCAGCTGTCGCTGCTGTCATTGGGCGACTGGCAACCGTCGGAGTTGCGGGGATTGCCGCCACTGGCCACCATCGGCGTGCACGACACCGACCCCGAAGACGGCGATGAGATCTTCCTGGTCTCCAGCACCTTCGTCACACCGCCGACCATGCTGCACGGGACCACCGTCGACGGTGTGACACCGATCAAACATTCGCCGGCGTTCTTCGATGCGGACAACATCGTGGTCGAACAATTCTTCACCGCCTCCGACGACGGCACACGGATCCCCTATTTCGTCGTGCGACGCCGTGACGTCGAGTCCGGCCCGACCCTCCTCTACGGGTACGGCGGCTTCGTCAACGCGCTCGTGCCCGGCTACACACCGGTGCCCGGCCGAAACTGGATCGTCGAGGGCGGGATCTATGTCATCGCCAACATCCGCGGCGGCGGCGAGTACGGACCGACATGGCACTCGCAAGCACAGAAGGCCGGGCGCCACCTGGTGTACGAGGACTTCTCGTCGGTCGCGAAGGACCTGGTCGCCAGGGGACTCACCACCGTCGCGCAGCTCGGCGCGATGGGCGGGTCCAACGGCGGGCTGCTGATGGGCGTGATGCTCACCCGCTACCCCGAGCTCTTCGGCGCCCTGGTCTGCCAGGTCCCACTGATCGACATGCGGCGCTATCACACGATGCTCGCCGGGGCGTCCTGGGTGGCCGAGTACGGCAACCCCGACGACCCGGAGCAGTGGGCGTTCATGGAGCCGTTCTCTCCGTACCAGAACGTCCGCGCCGACGTCGAGTACCCGCCCATCCTGATCACGACGTCAACGCGCGACGACCGCGTGCACCCTGGCCACGCCCGCAAATTCGCAGCGATACTGGAGCAAACCGGGCATTCCGACGTCTGGTACTACGAGAACATCGAGGGCGGCCACGGTGGCTCCGCGAACAACAAGCAGGCGGCGTTCCTGTCCGCCCTCGCCTTCGAATTCCTCTGGCAACAATTGGGTTCTTGACCTGGGCATTTGCGACTCGTACCGTTGAGCCATAATCCACGCCAGCCCTGTGGAGGCCCCAATGGCCATCGACTATGCGCCCCTGCCCGGCGAAGTGCAGCCGCCTGTCCCCGACGGTCCCAAGCTGTGCAGCGGCGAAGAGATGCGCATTCTGCACAACGCCTTCTTGTGGGCCTACGAGCAAGCACCCGGGTTGATCGGATCGGTGGGTCCCGGTGAGACTTCGCGTAGCGAATTCATCGGCCAGTGGCTGGCCGATCTGGATGCGACGCTGCACACCCATCACGAGTCCGAGGACGAACTCCTCTGGGACCGACTCGAACAGCGTTCCCCCAGCTGCGCCCTGCACGTCGGCCAAATGCGCGCACACCACGTCCAGGTGAGCGAACTTCTCGCGGAGACCGAACCGCTGCTGACCGCGTGGCGGAGCAATGCCGACCCAGCGACGGGCGAGAAACTGACCGATGCCTACACCAGGATGTTGGGCGTGTTGACGGTGCACCTGCGGCGCGAGGTCGTCGAAGTGGTCCCGGTCGTCGAACGGGTCATTACGCAGAAGGAATGGTCCGGGCTGGCCAAACACAGCATCAACGCGATCCCCAAGAGCCGTCTGCTGCCGCAGTTGGGGCTGCTCTTGGCGAACTCGTCACCCGCCGATCGAGCAGAGTTCTTCGCCGCCGTGCCGCCGCCGGTGCGACTACTGTGGCGCATCACCGGCCGACGCCAGTTCGCCAAGCAGTACCGGCAGTTGTTCCCCGGCCAACCGGTGCCGGAGACGATCTGACGCCGGGGCGACGGCCCCGAACGAACAGTCAATCTGCAGTCAGTGCCCGCACGACGAGTCCGACGACGACGACCGCCACTCCGACACCGCCGACGGCCAGACACCACTGGTGCAGGTTGTCGACGAGCCCGTTGATCGCCGACTCGGCGACCTCGCGCATGCCTGCCTCGGTGACTGCGACCTCATCCTTCGCGCGGGCTGAGAAGTAATAGCCGCCCGCGAAGCTCGCGGCGGCCGACAGCACGCCGCCCAACCCCAGCCACACCAGTGTGGTGCCGCGCCGCCGGGACACCAGCAGCGCAAGCACCGCGGCGATCACGCCCACGACGATGCTCCCGTAAGCCAGACGCTTCACCTGCACACCCGACTGTTGATAGCGACCGGCCTCCAGCGCCTGGTCGCGGTCGCTGACGGGGACGAGGATCGGGCCCGGGATCCGCTGGGCGAGTGCCGGGTTGGCTTGCGCGGCAACGCGACGGACCATGTTGGTGAGGTCGAGCTGCATGACGCCCGGGTCGACGCCGGGCGGTGCGGGCTCGAACAACCATTGATGCTGCTGGCTGGCCAGATCGACGAAGTCCTCGGTGAATGCCGGTGACTGCGTGTAGCGCTGCGCGAACGGTGCCACCAGCGCCCCGGCGGTCGCGCCGGCGCGGCGCTGGACCTGGTTGGTGATCGTGTCGGCCATGTAGGTGCGGACCTGGGCGCTCTGCCCCATCGCCGTCGCCGTCGCACGGAATCCGTCGGCGTCGACGACCCGCTCGGTGACCCATAACGTGGGAAGCGCGACGACGATCGCGGCGACGGCGATCAGGCCGGCAAGGAAGGCTGCAAGGCTGCGCATCCGGACAGACTACTGGGCGTGCTCAGAACAGGATGGCGATGAGCAGGCCGACCGCGATCAGGATGGCACCACTCCGGACGAGCATGCCGACCCACTCGTGGAGGTTGTCCAGCAGTTCACCGACGGCCTTTCCGCCGAGCCGCGCCATCCCGGGATCTGCGACGGCAAGCTCGGCCGTGGCCCGTTTGCGCAGATAGGTGGCGGCAGCGTTGGTTGCCGCCGCCGACAACAAACACCCGACGCCGAGGACCGCCACGATCACGCCACGATGCTGGCTGAACGCCAGCGCGACCATTGAAGCGAGGGCGGCGACGACGACGCATGCGGTCCCCCACCGCGATACCCGCTCTGCCAGCGGACGATAACGGCCCGCTTCCAGGGCCGGTCGATTCTGCCCCACCGGAACCCGGATCGTGGGGATCTTGTCGGCCAGCCCCGGGGTCACCTGTCCGGCGACCCGCCGGACCATGGCCGTCAGGTCCAGTTGCATGACCTCGGGGTCGACGCCGGGTGGCGGCGGCGAGAACAGCCATTCGTGGGCTTGGGCCGCCAAGTCGGCGACGTCGTCGGCGAAGCCCTCGGAGTTGGTGAAGCGCACGGCAAGCGGACGGGCCAAGACGCCGGTCACCTTGCCGGCGTGTGCGGCGATCTGTTTGGTGATCGTGTCCGCGAGGTACTCACGGGCCTCGGTGGTCTCGCCGAGTTCCCGGACGGCCGAGGTGAAGCCAGACTCGTCTACGACGCGTGCCCGGATCCACAGCAGCGGCGGACCGAGGATGATCGCGACGATCGCCACGACCACCGCGATGGTGGCGACAACGGCCATCAGTTCTGGAACCCGACCGCCCCGCTGTGGATGCACAGCTTTCCGGAGTTGGACACCCATGCTGCCGCGAAACCACCACTGCACGCGGTGCCCTCAGGTACCGCGATGGCGCGACCGCCCCACCCGCCGATGGCGACGGAGGTGCCGCCCGGTGCGGATTGGGCCACCGACATGGCACCCGGCCCAGTGGTGTACGAATGCGCCTGCCCACCTCGGGGCGCACCGGCCAGCGCCGTCGACTTCGGCTGCAGTGATCGCGCATCGGCCTGTCCGCCGGCATCGGCCACGGCAACCGCCGTGCCGTTGCCGCCGGACTCCTCGGCACGGGCGCTACTGCCCTTGCCCGCCTTGGCGCTGCACGCACTGCCCCCGACGACATGTGTTTGATGGCCGCCATTGGCGGCTTGGCACAACGTACCCGCCGAGGCGGTCGCCTGACCGCCGACGACGGCGAGCCATGCGCCAGCGGCGATCATGCCGGCGGTCGCGATGAATCGCGCCGCGATCATCCTGCAGCTCGTTTGAGGGATTCCTTCGTCAGGCCCTTCTTGGCGGTGTCGACGGCGGTCTTCTGCCCCTGCTTGACGAGCAAGCCGGGCAGCTTCACCTTGAGGTCGATCTCCAGGTCGAACTGCACATGTGTGCCCTTGGGCGTCTCGGTCAGCGTGTACACGCCGTGCTGCTTGGCGAGTTGGTTGCTGTCGATCAGGTCCCAGGTGCACGTGTTGTCGGTCCACGAGTAGTCCAAGGTCTGCTCGTCGGTGATGGGGCCGACCGACACCTTCACCTTGACGATCTTCGGCAGACCGTCGTCGTACTCCTCGACGATCTCGGCCGACTTATGCGGTCCGGACCACTCGGGCAACGACTCAACGTCCTGCAGGACTTCCATGACCACCGACGGCGGTGCTGCGATATCGAACTTGGTACTTGCGGAGACAGCCATGCGCGTAAACCTACCCTGTCGGACTGCGCGCGTCAGGTCTCTCTGTCGATGAGTTTGTAGGGCCATGCCTCGTCGGGGATGTCCGACGTCTGACACGGCTTGTCGACGGCGGTGAACCACCCGCGGTAGTGCATGATCTCGCCAAGAACGGGGTTGCGGACGGTTGCGTCGCAGCGGAACCGTTGGTGCTGCTCGTCCCATCCTTCGATGTACTTCATCGTCGCCACCAAGGGGCCGCGAGGCGCGAGTTTGGGCCCCCGCAGCCATCGGGCCGGGCCGCTCTCCAAGAGCAACTCGCCAGCTCGGGTGACCTTCGGCTCAATGGGGAACAAGAGTTCCGGTCCGTCACCGAGATAGTCGACGAAACCGTCACGTCCATCGACGAGCACCGAGTTAAGGCCGCGGTCCCCCGAGCTGTAACCGAAGGTGCGCAACACGGCCAGGCACTCGCGGCCCAGTTCGTCGCGATAGCAGTAGTTGCCCGCCCGGAACGGGAGCATACGGCTGGTCTTCGACGGGATCGCGTTGCGCTTGCCGTAGAACCACACCACCGGCGGCGGAAGCGTCGGGGTGACGTACACCGATTCGAGGAGCCCGGTCATTATCTGCGCGACGCCCGACGTGGAGTCGATCCCGTAGCGCCATTGGAGATTTGGGTGCAGCCGGTCGAAATCAGAACCCAGTGCCGCGCGGTAGACCGGCGTCATGGGAGCACTCCTCTCTGATCGACCGAGTGCCCACATAGTACAAAGTGCAACTACTGCTCCGGTGGAAAACCGAACGGCCACATGATGACCGGAAATGGGCGGTCGTCTAACCTCAGGCTTTCCCGGCTTCGCGGAACCGACCTGGGCTCATCCCGACCGTCTTCCGGAATGTCCGACTGAAGTGCGACACATCCTGATGGCCCACCGCGGCGGCCACCTCGGCAACCGATAACTCGGTGGTGTTCAGCAGCAGCTTCGCTCGGTCCATTCGCGCGCCATTCAGGAGTGCACTCGGAGTCAGACCCCTGGCGCCCAAGAGTTTCTGCATGGATCGCAAGGACATGCCGACATCGGCCGCGATGTGCGGCAGAGTCAGGTCCGGTTCGTGCAAATGATCCGCCACCACGCGTTTCACCGCCGCGACCTCACGAGTCCGGTAAACCTGCGCTGCGCCGGTATCGACAACGGCCTCCAGCACCGATGCCGCCAACATGTCCATCGTCGCCGCGGCGAAGGACTCGCGGACCTGCTCGGGCACATCGTCGTCGAGTCCGGCTAGATCCGCGATCAGCCGACCCACCACCGCCGAGGGGCCGGCGCTGTTGAACGCGCACCCGAGCGACCCCTCGAGGACGCGCTCGGGCAGGCGCGACACAATCGGAGTCGCCGGGATTCGAACCGCCACCTGAGAGAAGGCCGAGGGGGTGCGGAACACGAACGGTGTGCCGAGATGAAGCAGGGTGAACGCACCGGGGCTCAGCACGTTCGTGCGATCACGCTGCTCGATCTCCACTGTTCCGGACGTCACCATGCACACCAGGAAGCCGGCGGTCGGGTCTCCGCGGACCATCTCCGGCGACCGAACCACCGTGTGCTGTTGGCACTGGATCGAGCTGATGTGCAGATCGCCGAACGCGTGCCCGCTCCACTCCGCCTCGAGTCGATCCAAGCGATTCGGCCAGTCCACGCCCATATCGCCGTAGAGCGCGCCGATCGTGTCGGCCCACTCCCGGCGCCCTTCCATCGACCCCAGGTCAGCCGTGCGCAGACAGACGCGTTGAGCGCCCTCGCCGTTGCCCATGATCGTTCGCATTCGGCCATGCAATTGTTCGCGCTCAGCCATTTTGTGCCATCCCGGTGCCTCCTAGTGTTCTAGATCACAGGGACCAGCAAGCCCGACCGTACACGCGGATATCGCACTGCACCACAGTCCGATATCCGCTCAACACAATTTGAAATTCCTAACAACCGCGAGGAGTTTGACCCATGACGACCACACAGTCACCCGCTGACTCGGGCACACTCAACGACGTCCGCCCGATGACAGGCGCAGAGTACATCGAATCCCTGCGTGACGACCGCGAAGTCTACTATCGCGGAGAACGCGTCGCCGACGTCACCACTCATCCGGCATTCCGGAATTCCGTCCGCTCGATCGCACGGATGTACGACACTCTCCATGCGCCCGAAATGCGGGGAATTCTGGCCGTGCCGACCGATACTGGCAATGGTGGTTACACCCACCCGTTCTTCAAGACCGCCCACACCGCAGAGGACCTCGTCCTCTCCCGCGACGCCATCGTCGCGTGGCAGCGCGAGGTGTACGGGTGGATGGGACGCTCACCCGATTACAAGGCGTCCTTCCTCGGCACACTCGGCGCCAACGCCGACTTCTACGGCGAATACAAGCAGAATGCTTTGCACTGGTACAAGACGTGCCAGGAGCGCCTGCTCTACCTCAACCACGCCATTGTCCACCCACCGATCGACCGCGACAAGCCGGCCGACGAGACTGCCGACATCTGCGTCCACGTCGACGAGGAGACCGATTCGGGATTGATCGTCTCGGGGGCCAAGGTCGTGGCCACCGGATCGGCGATCACCAACGCCAACTTCATTGCGCACTACGGACTTCCGTTGCGCAAGAAGGAGTTCGGCCTAGTATTCACCGTTCCGATGGACTCCCCCGGACTCAAATTGATCTGTCGAAGCTCCTATGAGATGAATGCGGCAGTAATGGGGACCCCATTCGACTACCCATTGTCGAGCCGATTCGACGAAAACGATTCGATCATGGTCTTTGATCGGGTGCTGGTGCCGTGGGAGAACGTCTTCGCCTACGACGTTGAGACGAGCAACAATTTCGTCATGCGATCGGGATTCCTGCCCCGTTTCGTGTTCCATGGTTGCGCGCGACTTGCCGTCAAACTCGATTTCATCGCGGGCTGCGTGATGAAGGCCGTCGAGATGACCGGTACTTCCGGATTCCGCGGAGTGCAGATGCAGATCGGTGAAATCCTCAATTGGCGGGACATGTTCTGGGCGCTCTCCGACGCCATGGCCAAGTCGCCGCAGCCCTGGGTGAACGACACTGTTCAGCCCAACCTCAACTACGGCCTCGCCTATCGCACCTTCATGGGCGTCGGGTACCCGCGCGTGAAGGAGATCATTGAGCAGGTCGTCGGCAGCGGGCTGATCTATCTGAATTCCCACGCCAGCGATTTCGGGAATCCAGAGATCGCCAAGTACCTGAATCAGTACGTCCGCGGTTCCAACGGCGTCGCGGCGATCGACCGCATCCAACTCCTGAAACTGTTGTGGGACGCCGTTGGCAGCGAGTTCGCCGGCCGCCACGAGCTGTACGAGCGGAACTACGGCGGCGACCACGAAGCAGTGCGGTTCCAGACCCTGTTCGCCTATCAGGGCAGCGGGCAGGACGTGGCACTCAAGGGCTTCGCCGAGCAGTGCATGTCCGAGTACGACGTCAACGGATGGACTCGGCCGGATCTGATCAACAACGACGATCTCGCGATCGTCACGCGCTGACCTGGGCGACGTCAACCATGACCTCCCCCGAATCCGATCTCGATGCGACCCCACTGCGAATGCGAAAAGCCCTGGGCCGCTTCGCCAGTGGCGTCACCATCGTCACCACCGCCGAGAGCGAACTCGACGACTCCGTCCACGGGATGACGGCGAACGCCTTCACCTCGGTCTCGCTCGATCCGCCGTTGGTCCTCGTGTCGATCGCCAATCGCGCCAAGATGAACGACAAGATCACCGCAACCGGACGATATGGCGTATCGATCCTGGCCAGCGATCAGGAGCCCCTGTCCCTGCACTTTGCGGGAGCAACGGAGCGCCACGACCTCGTCCGATTCACCTGGCGAAAAGGCGTCCCACTCCTCGAAGGTGCTCTGGTCCATCTCTCCTGCCAGGTCACCGATTCACATCCGGCCGGGGACCACACCCTCCATATCGGCCGTGTCGACGAGCTGTGGTACGACGATGGCCGACCCCTGGTGTTCTACACCGGCAGCTTCCGAGCGCTCGAACTGCAAACCCCCGACGAAGCCTGGGGGTTCTGACCGATGCGACGACGGCACCTCGGTTGCGGGCCGGCCTCGGTCTCAACGAGGCCCGGTGCGGTACCGCCCCGGACTGGTGCCGGTCACCCGGCGGAACACCCGGCTGAAATGCGACACGTCACTGAAGCCCAGTTCGTCGCATACCTCGGCACAGCTGTATTCGGTGGTGCGCAGGAGCACGCATGCGCGATCGATGCGACGGTCATAGAGCCACTTGCGGGGCGTAGTTCCGACGATGGTGAACAGATTGTGGATGTATCGCACCGACATCCCGAGTTCAACGCCGACCTGCGCGACCGTCCGCTCGGGGTCGCCGATGCCGGCCAGCAGTGCCTGCTGCACCATCCACAGATCGCGGGCGTGGATCCGATCCGTCTGGGACAGCGACGGCGTCGGAGCGCACTGCGCGACCGCCGCGGCGACCATCTCGGCGATGGCCGGCGCGATGTGTTCGCACTCGTCGTCGCCGAGTTCATCGACGTCGGCGACGATATCGACCAGCATCCTCGACGCCAATCGTCCGACGCCGGACTGCGCCGAGATCCGTCGACCGAGAATCTCGTCGAGAACCGGTGTCGTCACCCGGTCGCGCAGTTTGCCGCCGGGAATCCGCAACACGATCTGGGCGAACTCGGTCTCCCCGCGCACCACGAACGGCATCGAGGCGTCGACGAAGCCGAACGCACCCTCGTCCAGGCAATCCGACCGTCCGGACTGGGAGATCGTCGCGGTCCCCTCGGTGATGAGACAGAGCAGCAGGTCCTCCGACGGACCGGACGAGATCATCGTCGGGGTGCGGATCACCGCATGGGGGTCGGCGCGCACCTTGCTCACCGACATATCGCCCAGCCCACGCGCATGGACCTCGGCGGTGAAGCCGCCGCGCTTGCCCGTTTCCGGCCAGCTCAGATCCATCTCGCAGTAGGTGGAGGCAACCGTGTTCGACCAGACCTCGCGGCTCTCGGCCCAGGCCAGATCACGGGTGCTGACCGCAACTTTTGCGCCCGTGGAGTCCGTGCAATCGCGGTCAATCATTCGTGCGCTCGTGGTCATTCTGCTACCCCACTTTCGCACCATAGTGTTCCAGATCACAGGGATCGGACGTCTCCGAGACCGCAATCGCCGAACCAGATGCCCGCCCTCCCAGCCCGAATCCCAGATACCCGAATCGATATTTCACAACAATCGCGGCGCGTACCGCTGACCGGAACGTTCTTCTGGACGTGATCACCGGAACCGCCACATAGTTCCCTTGGGCACGTCCGCACCAGCCCGCCAACCCACAGGAGGTCGCGATGGCAGCACTCCAAACGATTCAGAAGATCGGTCCCGTACTCGATCTGTTCACCGTTTCCCGGCCCGAGTGGGGCGTGTCGGAGGTCGCTGCGCAGATCAACGTTCCCCGGTCCAGCGCGCACGCGCTCCTCGCCTCTCTTGTCGACATCGGACTCCTGCAGTGCCGCTCACGAGGGCGCTATCGGATCGGCTGGCGGATCATCGAGCTGAACCAGACCCTCCAGGGCACCGTCGACGTCAAGTCGTGCGCTTCACCGGTGCTGCAGGCCCTGTCCGATGAATACGGAGAGACCACTCACCTGGCGATCCTGGAGCGATACCGGGTGTTCTACGTCGACAAAGTGGTCGGCAACCACATCATCAACATCACCGGTGCGCGCGTGGGGGCCCATCTCGATGCTCACTGCAGCGCCGTCGGCAAAGTACTCCTCGCGCACTGCCACAGCGACGAGATCGAACGCAATGTGACCAACAAACCGCTCCGACGATTGACGGCCGCCACCGTGACCGATCCGGCCGCACTCCAGGCCGAGCTCCGGACCGCATTGCGCAACGGCTGTGCCTACGACAACGGCGAGGCGGCTCCCGAAGTCCACTGCGTGGCCGCGCCGATTCGCGACGGTATGGGAGCGGTCGTCGCGGCGATCAGCATCACGGCCCCGTCGAGTCGGTTCCTCCCCGCCCGGAACGAATACCGTCGCGCCGTTATCGCTGCCGCGGCGACTGTCTCCAAGTCCCTGGCGACGTCGGCGGACAAACCGCTTGAGCCCGGACTCGACAATCCGACCCTGCACGTCGTCGCCGGGTGAGTCGGCGATGACGGCGGTGGCGTCAATCCCTCAGGTGACGGGACAGGCCGAGCGCCGCAGTCCGCACGGCGGCCGCCGTATGGTCCAGATTGATCCGGTTGTGCCATCCCGACACCGAGATGCCGGCCACGACTCGACCGTCGGAACCGAATACCGGACTGGCCACGCACACCAGCCCCGGCTTCGACTCCTCGAGGTCGTAGGCCACACCCCGGTCGACGATCCGGGTCAATTCCTCGGTGAGCAGGCCTGCGCCGGTGATGGTCCGCTCGCTGACCCGCGGAAGCCCGGCGGCAAGCACGCGCTCGACCACCGACGGCTCGGAATGGGCCAGTATCGCCTTGCCGATCCCGGTCGCGTGAGCCGGCCACCGTACCCCGGCCCGGGTCGGCAGGGGCGGCCCGGCCGGGCCCACCAGCACCTCGACGTAGACCACCGATTCACCGTCCAAAACGGCCAGGTGCACGGTCTGCCGGGTCGCCTCGCGGAGGTCCTCCATAACGGGGCGCGCAGCCTCGCGCAGATTGCGCTGACGGGGAACCCGTTGCCCCAATTCGAACAGTTTCAGCCCGAGGCGGTAGCCGCGGTCGGCGCGCTCGACCAACCGGTGTTCGTCGAGTTCGTTGGCAATCCGGAAGACACTCGACTTCGAGATGCCGGTACGTCGGGCGAGTTCGGAGACACCCAGCGGCTCGTCCTCGTCGGCCAGCTCCTCCAGCACACGCACCGCGCGCGCTATTGCACCGACCTCGTTCCGCTCACCGGCACGACTGGCCTCCATGGTTCTCCAGCCTGCCCTGCCAACACGCCCAGCGCAACGAATCCGCGGGAGAACGCCGCAGAAGGAAGACAGCCGTCATGACCAACCAGATACAGTCGGCCGCCGACGCCCTCCTTGAGGCCTACCGGACCAGATCTCCGATCGAACCGCTCACCCCGATGTTCGCGCAGGCCCCGCTCTCGACCGCCTACGAGATCGCCCTTGCGCAGGTCGAGTCGTGGGTCAAAGCCGGCGACGCCGTCAAAGGCCACAAGGTGGGCCTCGCCTCCCGTGCGATGCAGCGCCAGGCCGGCGTCGACCAACCCGACTTCGGCCACCTCACCACGAGCATGTTCCACCTCGAACACCAGCCCATCCCGGCGGACACCTACATCCAGCCTCGCATCGAACCCGAAGTCGCATTCGTGCTGTCCAAGCCGCTCACCGGGCCCGGCGTGACCGTCGCCGAGGCTGCGGCGGCCGTCGACTTCGTACTCGCATCGCTCGAGATCGTCGATTCCCGCATCCGCGACTGGAAGATCGGCATCTTCGACACCGTGGCCGACAACGCCTCGTCCGGCGGGGTCGTACTGGGCAGCCGACCGGTGCGCCTGACCGACGTCGATCTGCGCTTGTCCGGGTGCAACCTATCTGTCAACGGCGAACTGGTGGCCACCGGCGCCGGCGGCGCGGTCCTGGGGTCCCCGCTCAATTCGCTGGTGTGGCTGGCCAACACCGTCGGCCCGCTCGGCGTCACCCTCGAGCCCGGGCACGTCGTCCTTCCCGGCTCGGTCACCCGAGCCGTACCGATAGCCCCGGGCGACGCGATCGTCGCCGACTTCGCCGGCATCGGAAGTGTCACCGCCATCTTGGGAGAGAACAAATGACCACCGAGACCTGGAACGCGGCCAGGGTCGCCGACACCCTGCTGTCGTGCGAACGCGGACGGACGCCACGGACGTCGATTGCGGCGGAGTGGCCCGGCCTGGACCTGCACACCGCCTACATCGC
Organism: Gordonia sp. UBA7599; assembly: GCA_002477755.1. GTDB lineage: Bacteria > Actinomycetota > Actinomycetes > Mycobacteriales > Mycobacteriaceae > Gordonia. The sequence goes on along the minus strand of DLKD01000036.1, from coordinate 9,889 downwards.
GCAGGACATCGCGCTGGCCGACCGCCGCAGCAACGGCGAAGTGGTCACCGGCGTGAAACTCGGCCTAACTTCGCGTGCCAAGCAACAGCAGATGGGCGTCGACGAGCCGTCGGTGGCCTGGCTGACCGATGCGATGGTCCTACCCGCCGGTCTGCCGGTGCCGGCCGACCGGCTCATCCATCCACGTGCCGAACCAGAAATCGCATTCGTCATGGGCCGGCGCCTGGCAGGTCCCGGCGTCACCGCTGCTACGGCACTCGCAGCCGTCGACGTTATCCTCGGCGCCATCGAGATCATCGACAGCCGGTACTCCGGTTTCAAGTTCACCCTTGCCGACGCGGTCGCCGACAACAATTCGTCCGGCGTGTACGTCACCGGGGGGATCGCTCGTCGCGCGGCCGACGTCGACCTGCCGCTAGAGGCCTGCCTGCTCGAGATCGACGGTCACGTCGTCGACAGCGCGACCGGGTCCGCGGTGCTCGGGAACCCGGCCGAAGCCCTCGCCTTCGCCGCCAACACCCTCGCTGCCCGCGGACATGCCATCGAGGCCGGCTGGATCGTCCTGACCGGCGGCATGACCGACGCCGTCGCCGTCGAGCGCGGCGCGCGGGTCGCCGCACACTTCACCACGCTCGGATCCATCACACTCGCGGGAGGATAGCCATGCCGATCATCGACGTCACACTGACCCAAGGACGATCGCCGGAGCAGTTGCGCACCCTCATCCACGAGCTCACCCTCGCGGCCCAGCGGGCCGTCGACGCACCCTTGACGTCGATCCGGGTGATGGTGCGCGAAGTACCGTCAACCCATTTCGCCGCCGGCGATGTGACGATCGCCGAAAGGCGATCGTCGACGTCCTGAACTGCGCCGACGGTGCTCGACCGACCCGTGCAACCGCGGTCAATCATCCGTGCACTCGTGGCCATTCTCTGAGGATCCAACCGCCAATAGTGTTCCAAATCACAGGGCCGGTTCAACTCGACCGGCGCTGCTGACCACCAGAACCCCAGAATCCCCAGCCTCGGATTCTTCCCTCTGAATGGAGCACCCCATGACAACGACCGAAGACTTGACGCCCGCGTGGATCAACGACGTCACAATGGAACAGTTGGAGCGCAACCCCAACGAGGTCTACCAGCGGCTGCGCGCCGAGGCCCCCGTTGCCTACGTCCCCCAGCTCGGTCTCTACATCATCTCCACCCGCGACCTGTGCATGGATATCGCCAAGGATTCCGCTCACTGGCCGGCCGTCATCTCACCGGCCGGAGGGCGCACCTTCGGAGAAGGGGCGATCATCGGCACCAACGGCCCCCAGCACAAGGATCTGCGGAGCATGGTCGAGCCCCACCTGCGACCGCAGGCCGTCGACACCTACATCGACGACCTCGTGCGGCCGATCGCGCGGGCACGACTCGAGGCCATCGAAGACATCGGTGCTGTCGATATCGTCGCCGAATACTGCGAACCGGTCAGTGTCCGCGCACTCGGTGACCTCCTCGGTCTCCCGGACGTCTCCGAAGACAAACTCCGTGAGTGGTTCCACAAGCTGAGTGTCTCGTTCACCAATGCCGACATGACGCCCGACGGCGAGTTCGCCAACCCCGACGGTTTCATCCCCGGCGACGAGGCCCGGGCGGAGATCATCGCCATGCTCGACCCGAAGATCGACAAATGGATCGTCGAGCCCGATGATTCGGCGGTCTCGCACTGGTTGCACGACGGCATGCCCGAAGGTGAAACCCGCAGCCGGGAGGTCATCTACCCGAACATCTATGTCTTCCTGCTGGGTGCGATGCAGGAACCCGCCCACGCCATGGCGACGACCATGGCCGGCCTGTTCAGCAAGCCAGATCAGTTCGAGCGTGTGGTCGACGATCCCTCGTTGCTTCCCCGAGCCATCAACGAGGGCATGCGATGGGTCGCCCCGATCTGGTCGGCCGCCGTCAAGGTGGCGACCTCCGAGGTGACCGTGGGCGACGTAACGCTCCCCGCCAACTCCCTGGTCATGCTCTCGTACGGGTCGGCGAACAACGACGAGAACGCCTACGAGGCACCGACGCAGTACGACCTCGACCGGGCCGTCTCCCCCAACCTGACTTTCGGTGGCGGGGTCCATGCCTGCGCCGGAACGTACTACGCATCCGCCGTGGTCCGAATCGCGCTCGAGGAATTGTTCGACGCCATTCCGAACCTCGAACTCGACGAGACCCACGACGTGGATTTCTGGGGCTGGGGATTCCGCGGCCCCAAGGAATTGCACGTGACCTGGGAAGTCTGAGGTGCAACCGATGGCCGATACCGATACCCCGGTGGTCGCCCCCGCCCATTTCCGCGTCGAAATCGCTCGCTCCACGACGGCGTTCGAGGTGGCGCCCGATCAATCGATTCTCGACGCCGCCCTGCGCGCCAACGCCTGGATTCCACATTCGTGTACCCAGGGCACCTGCGGCACCTGCAAACTCAAGGTGCTGTCGGGCACGGTGGATCACGCCGACTCCCCGGAGTACACCTTGTCGCTGGAGGAGCGCACTGACGGACTGACGCTCGCCTGCCGGGCGGTACCCACGGACGATCTCGTCGTCGAACCGCTGGGCGCGACCGACGACGGGGTGCCCCACCACCCCCTGCGGGACTACACCGCCGAGGTCGTCGAGCTGGAGGATATCGCTGCCGACACCCGGCGCCTCGTCGTGGAGTTGGATTCCCCGATGGCGTTCAACGCCGGCCAATACTGCGAACTGATCGTTCCCGAAAGCGGTGTGGCCCGGCAGTACTCCATGGCCAATCCACCCGACGAGAACCGGCGGCTGGAGTTGCACATCAAGAGGACTCCGGGCGGATTGGCCACCGACGGCTGGGTCTTCCGATCGCTCAAGGTCGGCGATCGATTCACCCTGAAAGGGCCTCTCGGCCAATTCCACCTGGTCAACCAGTGCGAGGAAACCGCGGTCCTCATCGGCGGGGGCACCGGCCTGGCACCGTTGAAATCCATCGTGCGCCATGCACTCCACCTCGACCTGCTGCCGGAGATCCACCTCTATCACGGGGGTCGGCGCCAAGTGGATCTCTACGACGTCGAGTTCTTCACCGCCCTCGACCGCGAGCATCCCAACTTCCACTACCACCCAGCGCTGAGCGAGGAAGACTGGGACGGCGCGACCGGCATGGTGACCGATGTCGTCGCCGATGACTTCGCCACCTGCAAGGGCATGCGCGCATACCTCTGCGGGCCGCCGGTGATGGTGGCCGCGGCGGTGAAGACGCTCAAGCGCCGTCGCATGTCGCCACGATTGATCCTCCGTGAGGAGTTCACGCCAGCCCCACCGACAACCCCGTCAGAGTCGTAGCCCACGGCCTCGACGCCACTGCCGTAACCCAACCGCACCCTCTCCCGGAAGCGAGACACCCCCATGTACGAGATCACGGTCATCTACAACCACCCCGCCGACCCCGCCGCGTTCGACGACTACTACTGGAACACGCACGTTGCGCTCGCCCGGAAGATCCCCGGCCTGCAGAGTGCGTCGTTCGTCAAGTGCGACACACTCGACGGATCGACGCCGAGCCACTACGGCATCGCCCGATTGGTCTTCGACTCCAAGGACCAGGCCCTCGCCGGGTTGGGGTCCCCGGAGGGACAGGTGACCTCGGCCGACGTGGCGAACTTCGCAAGCGGCGGCGCCACGCTACTGTTCGCCGGCGACCCCGACAAGATCTGAGGGCCTTCAGGTCTGGGCGGCCCGAGCCGCGATCTCGCCGGACCGGACGGCACTCGCGGGACGGCCCGCGATACCCCAGTTCTCCGGCAAGACCTCGACGATCTGACCGCGCACAGCGTCAGGCGCGACACCGAGGGCGTCGACGATCACCGCCGTGAGGGCTTCGAGCAGGGCTTGGCGCTGCGCGGCAGGCCGTCCGGCCAGCACGATCGCAGTGAAGTACGGGGCGTCGACGCCTGAGTCGACGTGCCCGGCCACCGCGACACACGACGGGTCGTAGCGGACGACGAATACCCGCACCCGCTCGATCGGGGAATCCAGCACCCGCGAGTACGTGGTGCTGGCGTCGATCAGGAGCTTTCGCTCCTGCGCAGCGGTGAACCGGCCGGCCGGGATGTGAAAGTGTGCAACAGGCATTTGGGTCTCCTCTGATCAAAGATGCGTCGGCCGACGGGCTACAGCACCCCGTGGCGCACTCCACCGTCCGCGGCGAGTACCGCGCCGTGCAGGACCGATGCCTGCGGCTCGACCAATAGGCCGACCAGCCAGGCGATCTCGTCGAGAGTGGGCAACCGGCCAAGTGTGGTCTTGGCGCGGTATCGCTCCCACAATTCGTCGACCGACGTTCCGGATTCGGCGGACTGCGTCTCGATCAGCGCGCGCAGCCGCGGCGTATCCACCGGTCCCGGCGCGATCGTGTGGGTCGTCACGCCGTTGGGGCCGTACAACGCGCTAAGTTGTCGCATCAGGTTGATCAGCGCCGCATTCGCGGTCCCGGGCCCGGCATCGAGGGGGCCGGGTTCAATACCGAGCGACCCGGCGATGGCCACGAACCGCGACCCCGCGACCAGGTGGTCGCGCACCGCGTGCAGCAGCCGAACCGTGCCGGCAACTTTGATATTCGCGGCGACGGCCAGCGCCGACGGGTCGATCGCATCGGCCGACCCGCGCACTGGCAGTCCGGCCGCGAACACTGCCATGCGCACCGGGGTATCGAGTGCCCGCTTTATCGTCGCGACGGCATCATCGGATGCAATATCGGCCGGGCACGCGACAACCAACTCGCTGGACGCGCCCAGCTCGTCGAGTGCCGCCGCGTCGCGCGCCACTGCCACGACGCGAAACCCCTTGGCCACCAACGACGACGTGATTGCCGAACCCATCGCGCCGGTCGCACCGACGACGACGCATGTCTCGGGACTCCCCGTCGCGGCCATGGTCTACCGCCGGAGGCGGATCGTGACGGCCCTGGGTTCGGTGAAGAACTCGCGCGAGTACTGCCCACCCTCTCGACCCAATCCGCTGATCCCCTCGCCGCCGAACGGCAGGCGCAGATCGCGTTCGAAGAAGGTGTTGATCCACACGGTGCCGGCCTTCCACGCGGCGGCCATCCGGTGCGCACGGTTCAGGTTGTCGGTGAAGAGGATGCCGGCCAGGCCGTAAGGCGAATCGTTGGCGATCCGCAGCGCCTCATCTTCGGTGTCGAACCCGAGTACGGTCTCGACCGGTCCGAAAATCTCCTCGCGCGCCGTCCGCGACTCGTTGGTGAGGCCGGTGATGACCGTCGGCGGATAGTAGGAGCCCGCCCCGTATTCCGCGCCGGTGAGTCGCTCGCCGCCGACGACGACTTTTCCGCCCTCCTCCTGTGCCAGCTCGACGTAGCCGTGCACCTTCTTGAGGTGTTGCTCCTCGATAAGCGGTCCCATGAACGTGTCGGGCCTCTTCGGATCTCCGACGACGAGTTTGGCGGCCTCGGCGGTGAACCGCTCGAGGAACTCTTCGCGAATCGAGTTCTGGACCAGAAGCCGCGTGCCCGATAGGCACACCTGACCGTTTCCGCCGAAGATTGCGCGCAACGACATCGGCACTGCGAGGTCGAGATCGGCGTCATCGAAGACGATGTTGGCCGACTTCCCGCCCATCTCGGCCGAAACCGGCGTGTGGTTGCACGCCGCGGCCTGCAGGATCTTGACACCGGTGGCGCTCGAACCGGTGAACGTGATGCGGTCCACGCGTGGATCGGACGTGAGCGGGCCCGCCACCGCCTCACCGCCGTAGCCGTGCACCACGTTCAACACCCCCGGCGGGAGCCCCGCCTCCAAGGCGATCTCGGCGAACCGGTTCGCGGTCAATGGGGTTTGCGGCGCGGGTTTGAGGACAACGGTGTTGCCGAATGCCAGCGCCGGTGCCACCTTCCACGTCGCCAACATCAGCGGCGCATTCCACGGGCTGATCGCCGACACCACTCCCGCGGGCGGGTACAGCACATAGGAGAGCAGGTCCCCGTCGGGGTAGGCCTCGTTCGCGGCCATTGCGACGTAGTCGGCGAAGAACCGGAGGTTGTGCGCGACGCGCGGGATCTCCGCGTGCAGGGACTGGGTGATCGTCTTGCCCCCGTCCCGTGTCTCCAGCAGCGCCAACTCCTCGCGGTGCTCGTCGACCGCATCAGCCACCCGGTGCAGGATCGTCGCCCGTTCCTTGGGTGCCATCTTCGGCCACACGCCTTCGTCGAAGGCCGTGCGCGCGCACTCGATCGCGTCACGGCCGTCGTCGGCGGTGCCGCGCGCCACCTGTCCGAGCAGAGTGCCGTCGTGCGGGTCCCTCGTTTCGAACGTGGCGCCGTCGGAGGCGGACCGCCATTGGTCCCCGATCAGGTGTCGTACATCGATCGGTGCGGATGTCGTCATAGCCCTCGCCCTCCGGTCACGCGTTCACTGCCGTCTCGTAGGTCCGCCCGGCGAGTTCGGAAGCCACGTCGATGATCATGTCCTCCTGGCCGCCGATCACACCGCGCCGGCCGAGTTCGAGGAGAATGTCGCGCGTAGACACCCCGAACTTGCGGGCGGCCCGTTTCGTCGGATGGAAGAACGTCGAGTAGACACCCGCATATCCAAGGATGAGTGCGGTTTCGTCGACGATCTGCGGTTCCTTCATCAGCGGGGCGACCACGTGCTCGGCGGTGTCGATCAGCGGATACAGGTCGACTCCCGTGTCCCAACCCGCGCGCTCGAATGCCGCGGCGAGGACCTCGGTCTGCGCATTGCCCGCGCTGGCGCCCAACCCGCGCAGCGAACCGTCGATGTACTTCGCGCCGTTCTCCGCGGCGGCAAGAGCATTCGCCACGCCCACACCGAGGTTGTTGTGCGCGTGGAAGCCGATTCCGACGTCGATCGCTGAGCGCAATTCCGCGACCCGTTCTCCCGCTTGCTGCGGGACCATGGCTCCCGCCGAGTCGACGACGTAGACGACGTCGGCACCGTAGGACTCCAGTTTGACGGCCTGCTCGGCAAGGGCGCCGGCCTCGAGTTTGTGGCTCATCATCAGGAAGCACATCACGTTCAGCCCCTGCTCCTTGGCCCACTCGACCGGTTGCTGGCCGCAGTCTGCCTCGGTGCAGTGCACGGCGACTCGAACAGTCTTGATGCCCGCGTCGATCGCACCTTGCAATTCGCGAAGGGTCGCGATGCCCGGTACGTAGAGGACCGCGATGTCGGCGTTCTCTACCGCCCCGACCGCAGCCCGGACATACTCGGGATCGGTGGCGGCGGCGAACCCGTATTGGATGGACGACGCGCCCAGTCCGATGCCGTGCGCGACCTCGATCGTGGAGATCCCTGCCCGGTCGAGTCCCGCGGCAATCGCGGCGACGTTGTCGGTGGTGAATTGGTGCGACACGCTCGACATGCCGTCCCGCAGCGTCGTGTCGACCAGGATGACCTTCCGATCGGGGTTTTCGTTGGTCACTGTGCTGCTCCCGTCACGAGATTCTGCTGGGCCATGACCTCCGCGACCTGCACAGCTGCGGCGGTGATGATGTCGAGGTTGCCCGCATACGTGGGCAGAAAATCACCTGCGCCGACGACTTCGAGCATGACGGTGACGAGATCACCGTCGACGTCGATCAGCTTCAGCGAGTAGCCGGGGACGTACGTCTGGACCCGGGCGACCATGTCGACCACCGCGCGTTCGATGGTCGGAGCGTCTGGCCGGCGAACCCGGGCATACACGGTGTCGCGCATGTTCATCGGCGGCTCCGCCGGATTGATCACCGAGATCGCTTTCGCGGTATCGGCGCCGGCCACCTGGGCGAGTGCGCGCCCGGTCTTCTCGCTGAACTCACTCAGGTTCTGCCGGGTGCCCGGCCCCGCGCTCTTCGATGCGATCGCCGCAACGATCTCACCGTATGAGGCATCCGCGGCCTCGTTGATCGCATACAGGATGGGGATGGTCGCCTGGCCCGCGCAGCTGACCATGTTGACGTTGGGCGCACCCAGGTGCTCTTCGAGGTTCACCGCGGGAACGACGTACGGGCCCACCGAGGCCGGCGTGAGATCAATGGCGGTGATGCCCGCCTCGAGGTACCGGGGCGCAGCAGCGGCGTGGACCTTCGCCGAGGTCGCCTCGAACACGAGATCCGGCGGGCGTTGCTGGGAGAGCAGCCATTCCAGTCCTCCCGAAGACGCCTCCAGGCCCGACTCGCGGGCCCTGGCCAGGCCCTCACTCGCCGGATCGATACCGACCATGGCGACGGGGTCGATGTGCTCTGAGCGGAGCAGTTTGTACAGCAGGTCCGTGCCGATATTGCCCGATCCGACAATTGCTGCGGTCAGCTGACTCATGTCGCCTCCTAGTGGTCTGTACGGGGTCGACCCTAGGTCCGCGATGCATACCGACGGGAGCGAGAATCCGCCTGCGCGGACAAGCGACGAAATGTTGTGCCCGATATTCGGGCATGCCGAAAGGGCGTGACCGCCGTCACAAACGCGGGGCATTCTGGCGCTAGAACTGCAAGACAGCCCGCCATGTCGGTGCTGGATGATCCAGAGGAGATATCGATGTCCGAGAACCCCGCACGTTTTGAAATCGCGCACCTCGCCCGCGTGGAGCTGTTGAGTCCCAAGCCGCAGGAGACCGAGGACTTCTTCACGCGATTCCTCGGGATGTACGTCACCCAACGGGAAGGCCAGTCGGTTTATCTCCGCGGCTATGAAGACCCTTATCAGTGGAGTCTCAAGATCACCGAGTCGCCGCAGGCCGGAATGGACCACTTCGCAATGCGCACCCATTCGGCCGAGGCGCTCGACCGACGCGAGAAGTCCCTCAACGACGCCAACGTCGACCGTGCGTGGCAGGACGGCGACTTCGGGTACGGCAAGACCCTGAAGTACCAGACCCCCGATGGGCACAACGTGTCGCTCGTCTGGGAGGCCGAGAAGTACGTCGCCCCGCCGGAGCTGCAGAGCAAGATCCTCACGCGTCCGTCGAAGAAGCCGCTGCAGGGCATCCCGGTGAAGCGGATCGACCACCTCAATCTGATGGCTTCCGATGTCACCCCGGTGAAGGAGTCCTTCGAACGTCATCTGGGATTCCAGACCACCGAGCGCGTCGTCGACGGCGACGTGGAGATCGGCGCCTGGATGAGCTCGAATCTCCTGGCCCACGAGGTCGCCTGCATGCGCGACCTCACTGGCGGGCGGGGCAAGCTGCACCACGTCGCGTTCTATTACGGCAACCTGCAGCACAACGTCGACGCCGCGGAGATGTTCCGCGACTACGATATCCAGATCGAAGCGGGACCCGATACCCACGGCATCACGCAAGGCCAATTCCTCTACGTGTTCGAACCCGGCGGAAACCGGGTCGAACTGTTCGGGTCGGCCGGGTTCATGCATCTCGATCCCGACGCGACCACCAAGACCTGGGATATGGCCGATATCGACACCGGGTTGGCCATCGGCGGCGCCAAGCTCCCCTGGGAGACCTACTTCACATACGGGACACCGAGCCCGCTGGCACTCGACGCTCACATCGAGAAGTTCGTCCACTTCGGGCCGGGCATGGCCCCGCCGGAGCCCTCGCCTCAGACAGACTTGGCGGGCTCCTCCGCGTAGCCGACCCCGAGCGCCGAAGGCCGGTCACCCCGTACGGAGTGGCCGGCCTTCGGTTTCAGGTGCGAAAGACCGAAGGCCGGTCACCCCGTGGGGTGACCGGCCTCGGTGCTGGTTCGCGATGGTGCGAAGGGCTACAGATCAGAAGCCCATGCCGCCCATCTCGTCGCCGCCCGGCATGGCCGGTGCAGCGTGCTTCTCCGGCTTGTCGGCGACGACGGCCTCGGTGGTGAGGAACAGAGCCGCGATCGAGGCTGCGTTCTGCAGCGCCGAGCGGGT
>DLKD01000049.1 GCA_002477755.1 Gordonia sp. UBA7599 | reverse complement strand
CATCGCCCGCAACTTCGCCCGCAACGGCTACACCGTGGCGGTGCATAACCGCTCGATCGCCAAGACCGATGCACTGCTCGCCGAGCACGGCGGCGATGGGGATTTCGTGCGGACCGAGACGATGGCAGAGTTCGCCGCGGCGCTCGAGCGCCCACGGCGCGCGCTGATCATGGTGCAGGCCGGTGACGCGACCGACGCCGTCATCGAGGAGATCGCGGCCGTTTTCGAGCCGGGCGACATCATCATCGACGGCGGCAACGCGCTCTACACCGACACCATCCGTCGTGAGGCCAGCCTGGCCGACCGCGGCCTGCTGTTCATCGGTGCCGGTATCTCCGGTGGCGAGGAAGGCGCGCTGCTCGGACCGTCGATCATGCCCGGCGGTCCGGCCAAGTCGTATGAGGCCGTCGGCCCGATGCTGGAGAAGGTCGCCGCGCAGGTCGACGGCGAGCCGTGCTGCACCCACATCGGCCCCGATGGCAGCGGCCACTTCGTCAAGATGGTCCACAACGGCATCGAGTACGCCGACATGCAGCTCATCGGCGAAGCCTATGAACTCATGCGCACCGCGCTGGGCATGTCCGCCGCACAGATGGCCGAGGTCTTCAAGCAGTGGAACTCCACCGAGCTCTCCAGCTACCTGATCGAGATCACCGCTGAGGTCCTCGCCCAGGTCGACGCCAAGACCGGCAAGCCGCTGGTCGACGTCATCGTCGACGAGGCCGGGCAGAAGGGCACCGGGCGCTGGACAGTCAAGTCGGCCCTCGACCTGGGTATCCCCGTCACCGGGATCGCCGAGGCGGTGTTCGCCCGCGCCCTGTCGAGCTCGCGCGCCCAGCGCGACGCGGCCGCGGGGCTCGCTGCGGGAACCCTGGCCCCGGCCCCCGCCGATGCCGCGGCCTTCATCGACGACATCAAGGCCGCCCTCTACGCGTCGAAGGTCGTCGCCTATGCGCAGGGCTTCGACCAGATCGCCGCCGGAAGCGCCGAGTACGGCTGGAACGTCGACCGCGGCGCTTTGGCGACCATTTGGCGCGGGGGCTGCATCATCCGCGCCCAATTCCTGAACCCCATCCGGGACGCATACGACAAGAACCCCGACCTGCCCTCGCTCCTGCTGGACCCGTACTTCCGCAACGCCGTCGAGTCGGGCGTCGACGCATGGCGGCGCGTCGTCGCCACCGCGGCCACGATGGGCATCCCCACCCCGGCCTTCGCGTCGTCGCTGGCCTACTACGACGGCCTGCGCGCACCCCGCCTCAACGCCGCCCTGACCCAGGGCCTGCGCGACTACTTCGGCGCGCACACCTACCGGCGCATCGACGCCGAGGGGAGCTTCCACACCCTGTGGAGCGGCGACCGCTCCGAAGTCACCGCCTGATGCACTTCCACACCGGGAACCGGCCTGACTACGACCTGACCTACGACGACGTCTTCATCATCCCGAACCGCTCGGATGTGACCTCACGGTTCGACGTCGACATGGCGACGGTCGACGGGACGGGCACGACCATCCCGATCGTCGTGGCGAACATGACCGCCGTCGCCGGTCGGCGCATGGCTGAGACTGTCGCGCGCCGCGGCGGGATCGTCGTCCTCCCGCAGGATCTGCCGATCCCGGCTGCAGCCGAGCAGATCGGCTACGTGAAATCGCGCGACCTCGTCGCCGAGACACCGGTCATCCTGTCGCCGGAGCACTCGGTGGCCGAGGCTCAGGCCCTGCTCACCAAGCGCGCGCACGGCGCCGCCGTCGTCGTCGACGAGGAGTCGGTGCCGCTGGGACTGGTCACCGAGGCCTCATTCTCCGGGGTCGACCGGTTCAGCCGGGTGCGCGCCGTACTCGACGCCGACTTCGTGGTGCTCGACGCCACGACGCCGCCGCGCGAGGTGTTCGAGACCCTCGTCGAGCGCCATGCCGACCTGGCGGTCCTCGTGGACCCGGCCGGCCGCCTCGTCGGCGTCCTGACCCGTGTGGGCGCGCTGCGCTCGGGGATCTACTCCCCCGCCGTCGACGCGACCGGGCGCCTGCGCGTCGCCGCGGCCGTCGGGATCAACGGCGACGTCGTCACCCGGGCCACCGAGCTCGCCGCGGCCGGCGCCGACGTCCTGGTCATTGACACCGCCCATGGGCACCAGGAGAAGATGATCAGCGCGCTGCGCGCCGTCGCCGGTGCCGGTCTGGACGTGCCCCTGGTGGCTGGCAACGTCGTGTCCGCCGGCGCCACCCGTGACCTCGTGGAAGCGGGCGCGAACATCGTCAAAGTCGGTGTCGGACCGGGTGCCATGTGCACCACACGCATGGTGACCGGCGTGGGGCGCCCACAATTCTCGGCGGTCGTGGAATGTGCCGCGGCAGCCCGCGAGCTCGGCGCGCACGTCTGGGCCGACGGCGGGGTCCGCCATCCCCGCGATGTGGCGCTTGCCATCGCGGCCGGCGCGTCGAACGTCATGATCGGTTCATGGTTCGCCGGTACCTACGAGGCGCCCGGCGAACTCCTCGTCGACGAGCACGGACCGTACAAGGAGAGCTTCGGCATGGCCTCCAAGCGGGCGGTCGCGGCACGCTCGGCCGACGACAACGCCTATGACCGGGCCCGCAAGTCCCTGTTCGAGGAGGGGATCTCCAGTTCGCGGATCCGCGTCGACCCGCTGCGACCCAGCGTGGAGGACCTCGTTGACCAGATCTGCTCGGGGGTCCGCTCGACGGCGACCTACACCGGGGCACGGTCGCTACCGGAGCTCCACGACAAGGTGGTGCTCGGGATCCAGTCAGCGGCCGGGTTCGCCGAGGGCCGTCCGCTGCCGGGCGGGTGGTGACCGCCCGTGGAGTGGTCTGACATAGCACTGACCGTCGGTGCGGTGGTGGGGTTCATCGCGCTGACGGTCGGAACCGCTGTCTTCGTCGCCGCCGAGTTCTCGCTCACGGCATTGGAGCGTTCGACGATCGCCGACGACGTCGCCACTCGCGGCGATCTGCGATCGCGGCAGGTCGAGCGCGCGCACCGCACCCTGTCGTTCCAGCTGTCGGGCGCGCAACTCGGCATCACCATCACGACTCTCATCACCGGCTACCTCGCCGAGCCGGTGCTCGCGCAGTTCATCGAACCGGCGCTGTCGGGCCTGGGTGTGCCGCCGGGCTGGCACGGTGGCCTGACCGCGGCGCTGGCATTGACCCTGGCGACGTCGCTGTCCATGGTTCTCGGCGAATTGATCCCGAAAAACCTCGCCATCGCCGAACCGCTCTCCGTCGCACGACTCACCGCGGCGCCGATGGTCGCGTTCTCCGCGTTGTTCGGATGGGCAATCAACGGCCTCAACGGTGCGGCGAACTGGATGGTGCGCCGCTTGGGCATCGAACCCGCCGAGGAACTCGCGTCGGCACGCTCGCCGCAGGAGCTCGCCTCGCTCGTACGGACCTCGGCGCGGCGCGGGTCGCTGGACCCCGATACCGCGATCCTCGTCGACCGCTCCCTGCGTTTCGGCGAACTCACGGCCGAGGATCTGATGACCCCGCGTGTACGGGTCACGGCGCTCGGGCCCGAGGACACCGTCGACGAGCTGCTGCGCGTCGCCGCCGATACCGGCCACAGCCGCTTCCCGGTCTGCCGTGACGGCGACCTGGACAACCTGGTCGGCGTCGTGCACGTCAAACAGGCCTTCTCCGTCCCCCACAAGGAATTGCGCACCACGCGCCTGGACTCGCTGATGTGGACGGTCGCCACCGTTCCGGCCAGCCTCGACGGGGACTCGGTCGTCGAGTACCTGGCCGTCGGCGGCCTCGAGGTGTGCGTCGTCGTCGACGAGTACGGCGGGACTGCCGGGATCGTCACCACCGAGGACGTCATCGAGGAGATCGTGGGCTCGGTCACCGACGAGCACGACGATGAGAACGACGACGTAACACCCGAGGGCGAGGGCTACCTCTGCTCGGGTTTGCTGCGCCTCGACGAGCTCGAGTCGGCGACCGGCTTGCGCGCTTCCGAGGGCGCCTACGACACGCTGGGCGGCCTCGTCATGTTCCATCTGGGGCGGATCCCGACGTCGGGCGACGAAGTCGAACTGGTGTCGCACCCCCGCGGCACCGAGGGCGAGGACGGTTCGGCCGGCGAACACGACGGTCCGCCCGCCGACCGGCGCTGGCTGGCCCGGGTGACCGCAATGGACGGACGGCGCATCGACACGGTCTCCCTGCAGCCGCTACCCGACGACGATGACGCCTACGGGCAGGACCTGTCATGAACGACTGGGTGGGAGTCGTCCTCACGGTCCTGCTGCTGGGCGCGAACGCATTCTTCGTGGCCGCGGAGTTCTCGCTGATCTCCGCGCGGCGCGACCGGCTGGAGGCCCTCGCCGACGAGGGGCATTCGCGGGCACTGACCGTGATCCGAGCCTCCGAGCGACTGTCGATCATGCTCGCCGGAGCACAGCTGGGCATCACGATTTGCTCGATCCTGCTGGGCCGCGTCGGTGAGCCGGCGATTGCGCACCTGCTGGAACAGCCGTTGGAGTGGGCGTCGGTCCCTCATGCGTTGCTGCATCCGATCAGCCTCACGGTGTCGTTGATGCTGGTCGTGATCGCCCACATCCTGCTCGGCGAGATGGTGCCCAAGAACATCGCCTTGGCCGGGCCCGAACGCTCGGCAATGCTGCTCGTCCCGGTGCACCTGCTGTTCGTCAAGCTCACACGCCCGATCCTCGCCGTCTACAACTGGCTCGCCAACATCTCGCTGCGGGCCTTGCGTGTCACACCGCGCGACGAGCTCGACTCGACGGTGTCGCAGGCCGAGCTGGCGGTGATGATCAGCGACTCACGCGACGAGGGACTTATCGACGACGAGGAGCATCAGCGCCTCACCCGCGCGCTGGCCAGCGTCGGTCGCACCGTCGCCGACGTGATGATCCCGCTGGCCGATGTCCGCTGCCTCGACGCCGCACCCGGCCACGACGGCCCGACGCTGATCGCCGTCGAGGAGGCGGTCGCGCAGACCGGCTACTCGCGATTCCCGGTGCGCAGCGCCAACGGCGCACTCACCGGCTACCTGCACCTCAAGGACGTGTTGGGGGTCATCGTCGACGACACACGCGGGCCCGGCACCATCATCGGCGCCGATCAGATCTGGCCCCTGCCGGTATTGCACGCCACGACCATGCTCGACGATGCGATGACGCGACTGCGTCGGACGAGTTCGCATCTGGGCACCGTCGTCGACGATGCCGGCGAGACGATCGGCCTCGTCGCATTGGCCGATCTCGTCGAAGATCTGCTCGGCACCGTCCGGGACGCGACGCACCGGATCTGAGCCGTGCCCACCGCCACCGCTCCCACGACCACCGTCGCGCCCGCGAACGAGTGGGCGACCGCGGCCTCGCGGCACACCGCGCGCATCGACGGGATGATCGGCGATTACCTGCACGACCGCCGTCGCGGTGGCCACCACCCCGTCGTCGATTTCCTGTTCACCTACTACCCGTACCGGCCGGCGCAGTTGCGGCGCTGGCACCCGGGGTTCGGCACGGTGCTGGCCGATCCGCCCGACGGTTCGCATCCGTATGAGCGTGCCCGCGGCTACACGCGGGTGCCCGGCGGGGTCACCGTCGGCGTCGAGTATCTGCACACCCGTGAGCGGACGCTGCGCACCTCGCGCGCACTGCTGGCGGCCACCGCTTCGAGGCCGGCACGGTTCGGCTGCTTCGGCCTCCACGAGTGGGCGATGGTCTACCGCACCGACGCACCGCGCCACGACGTGCCGCTGCGGTTGGGTGCGGCGGGCACCGACGCGGTCGTGGAGTCCCACCAGCTGGTGTGCACCCACTTCGACGCGTTTCGCTTCTTCACCGACGACGCCCGCGGACGCAACGCGACGGCGCTGACCGCGCAGGACCGGCTCAACCATGACCAACCGGGCTGCCTGCACGCGACGATGGACCTCTATCGCGTCGCCGCGAAACTCAGCCCGCTGGTGCCCTCCTCGCTCGTCGCCGACGCCTTCGAACTCGCCCACCGAGCGCGGGAGATCGACATGCGCGCCAGCCCCTACGACCTGACCGGGATGGGTTACCAACCGATCCGGATCGAGACGCCGGAGGGCAAGACCGAGTACCAGCGCGCCCAACACGAGTTCGCGCAGTCCGGTTCGGTGCTGCGCGAGCGGCTGCTCGCGGAGATGGACCGGTTGATCCCCACCATGGCGGGTCGGGCGGGTGTGGCGAGGGGGTAGAGTGTTATCGGCGTG
Source organism: Gordonia sp. UBA7599 (assembly GCA_002477755.1). Taxonomy (GTDB): domain Bacteria; phylum Actinomycetota; class Actinomycetes; order Mycobacteriales; family Mycobacteriaceae; genus Gordonia. Next base: position 1,611 of record DLKD01000049.1, on the reverse strand, counting down.
TTGCGCTGGCTACCTGCGCTAATACGTGTTCATAGCACCCATACGAAAGGCTGACATGTCTGACCGCGTCACCGTCCACGGACTCCAGGTCTCCCCGGTTCTCTACGACTTCATCAACACTGAGGCGTTGCCCGGCACCGGCGTAGACCAGGACGCGTTCTGGAGCGGTGCAGCAGCCGTGGTCGGCGAGTACGCCCCCCGCAATCGCGAGCTGCTGGCGATCCGCGACGACCTGCAGGCCAAGGTCGACCAGTGGCACCGCGACAACCCCGCGACCGACGGCAAGGTCGACTTCGACGCCTACAAGCAGTTCCTCACCGACATCGGCTACCTCGTCACCCCACCGGAGGCCTTCGAGATCGGCACACAGGGTGTCGACACCGAGATTTCGCAGACCGCGGGCCCGCAGCTGGTCGTCCCCATCCTCAACGCCCGGTTCGCGCTCAACGCCGCGAACGCGCGGTGGGGCTCGCTCTACGACGCGCTCTACGGCACCGACGTGATCTCCGAAGCCGACGGTGCGGAGAAGGGCCGCTCGTACAACACGGTGCGCGGCGACAAGGTCATCGCCTACGCCAAGGCCTTCCTCGACGCCGCGGTGCCGTTGGAGCAGGGCAGCCACGCCGACGCGACGAAGTACGTGGTCGACGGCGACAAGGTGAACGTCGTCCTGGGCAATGACACCGACGTGACGACGTTCGCCGACCCGAGTGCCTTCGTGGGCTACCGCGGCGACGCCTTGGCCCCCTCGTCGATCCTGCTGCGCCACAACGGCCTGCACATCGACATCCTCTTCGACGCGTCCTCCCCGGTCGGCTCCACCGACAAGGCCGGGATCGCCGACGTCGAGCTCGAGTCGGCGATCACCACGATCATGGACTTCGAGGACTCGGTGGCCGCCGTCGATGCCGAGGACAAGGTCGTCGGCTACCGCAACTGGCTGGGCCTCAACCGCGGCGACCTCGCCGAGGAGGTTGCCAAGGGCGGCAAGACGTTCACCCGCGTGCTCAACCCGAACCGCGTCTACACCGCTCCCGACGGCTCGGAGCTTGAGCTGCACGGCCGGTCGCTGCTGTTCGTCCGCAACGTCGGGCACCTGATGACCAACCCGGCGATCCTCGACGCCGACGGCAACGAGGTGCCCGAGGGCATCCTCGACGCGCTGGTCACCTCGCTCATCGGCAAGCATGGCCTCGAGAAGGGCGAGTCGGGTCGGCAGAATTCGCGGACCGGGTCGATCTACATCGTGAAGCCGAAGATGCACGGCCCCGACGAGGTGGCCTTCACCAGCGATCTTTTTGGCGCCGTCGAGGACGTCGTCGGCCTGCCGCGCAACACCCTCAAGGTCGGCATCATGGACGAGGAGCGCCGGACCACGGTCAACCTCGCCGCAGCGATCAAGGCCGCAGAGAACCGTGTGGTGTTCATCAACACCGGCTTCCTCGACCGCACCGGCGACGAGATCCACACTTCGATGGAGGCGGGCCCGATGATCCGCAAGGGCGATATGAAGTCGCAGCAGTGGATCAAGTCCTATGAAGACTCCAACGTCGACGTCGGCTTGGCCGCCGGTCTTGCGCACAAAGCCCAGATCGGCAAGGGCATGTGGGC
>DLKD01000130.1 GCA_002477755.1 Gordonia sp. UBA7599 | reverse complement strand
CGCCTCGTTGAACGCGTTGAGCGCCTCGGGGCGGTCGAGGGTCAGCGTGCGGACACACCCGTCGTCGTCGATTCTCAGCATCGGTACCTCTCCTCGTCGTCTCAGTACTCGTCGAACGCGCGCAGCTGCGACCAATCAGGCCACGTCAGCTCCCAGAGCCGGTGCAGCTGGCCGTCGAGACAGGTCGCGATGAGCACGACTTCGATCTTCGTCGGCTCCTCGTCGGGGCGTTCGGTGGTGATCCAGACGCGGCCCGCCACCCGGTCGTCGGTAACGACCCAGGCCTGCTCGTCGTACTCGACGGCGTAGCTGATCTCCGTGGCGTACACCCGGCGATGGCCGGCGGCGAACTGCTCGTAGTCCTGCGCGCCGCCGTTGGTATGGAGCAGGAAATCAGGGTGGTAGTACCGCTCGATGAGTGAGGCGTCCTTGCGCTCGACCATCTGCTCGAACATCTCGACGAGCAGGTCCTTCGGGTTCACCGTGACCACGATATCCGTACTTGATCACGTAGTTGATCACGTAGTCGCCCCGCTGTGTCGCACCATGGGCGACCGGCAATGTGATGCGGGTCATAGTTTGTCGATCGACCCAGGGAAGGACCCTTCACATGACGACCACCGAGCTCCCCGCTTCCACCGAGACGACCGCTCCCGACTTCCTCGCCCGTGCGCGCGAGGTCGCGCAGCTGATCGAGGCGGAGGCCGATCAGATCGAGGCCGACGCCACCATCACCAAGCCGGTGTATCACGCCCTCGCCGACGCCGGCCTGTTCTGGATGTTGATCCCCAAGCGCTACGGCGGCGGCGGGACCGACATCGTCACCGCCTTCAAGGTGATCCAGGAGATCTCCCGCGCCGACGGATCCACCGGGTGGGCCTTCATGGCCAACTCGTGCAGCGCGGCCGTGGCGGCCGGCTTCATGAACACCGAAGGCGGGCAAGAGATCTTCGGCGAGCCCAACCGGGGTATCACCGCCGGCATGATCGTGCCCACCGGAACGGCCGTCCGCGTCGACGGCGGGTACCGGGTCAACAGCCGTTACCAGTTCGCCAGCGGCTCGGCCCACGCATCGTGGATCGGCGCCGGTTTCGTGGTCACCGACGAGGACGGCAACCCGATTCTCGACGCCAACGGCGAGCCCGACTGCCGCATCGCCTTCCTGCCGCGCGAAGAGATCGAGTTCCTCGGCAACTGGGACGTCATGGGCATGGTCGGCACCGGTTCCTACGACTACGCGGTGCACGACCGCTTCGTCCCCGACAAGTACACGATGGAGACGTTCGCCACCGACCCGACGCAGGAAGAACCCGTCTTCCAACTCGGACTCCTCGGCATCGGCGTCGGCGGCCACGCGCCCGTCGCGCTCGGACTCGCACAGCGTGCGCTGCAGGAGATCGCCGGCATCGTCTCCACGAAGGTCCGGCCCGGCTACGAGGGCCACGTCGGCGACTCGGACCTCTTCAAGCTCGACTTCGCCCGCAACGAGGCGCAGTTCCGGGCCGCGCAGGCCTTTGTCTACGAGGTCTTCGGCGACGCCCAGGCCTCCGCGGCGGCCGGCATCGAGATCACCGAGGAGCAGCGGGCCCGACTGCGCCAGGCGACGACGTGGGTCCAGGGGGTCGCCGGTGACATCGTGACCTTCGCCGCCCGGTGGGCCGGTAGTGCCACGGTCCGCAACCCCAGCGCGCTGGGCCGGTGCGTCCGTGACGCCGCGGTCGCCACCCAGCACGCCCTCGTCGACCGGATGACCCTCGTCGACGCCGAGCCGGCGATCATCGCGGGCTACCTGAAGTAGAAGGGGGACCGGTCATGGGACGTCTTGACAACAAGGTGGCGCTGGTCACCGGCGCCGCGCGCGGCCAGGGCCGCTCACACGCCATCCGCCTCGCGGAGGAGGGTGCCGACATCATCGCGATCGACATCTGCGCCGATGTCGACACCACCGAGTACCCCGGTGCCACCGTTGAGGACCTCGACGAGACCGCTCGGTATGTGGAGAAGACCGGTCGGCGGGCGGTGACCGCCGTGGTCGACGTGCGCAACCTGAAGGATCTGGAGAAGGCGGTGCGCGACGGGGTCGAGGAACTCGGCCGTCTCGACACCGTCGTCGCCAATGCCGGGATCTTCTCGTCGGCACCGCTGCACGAACTCACCGAGCAGCAGTGGGACGAGATGATCGCGATCAACCTCACCGGGGTGTGGAAGACGATGCGCGCCACCGTCCCCATCCTCATCGAGCAGGGCGAGGGCGGATCGATCATCCTCATCAGCTCCACCGGCGGCCTGCAGGGGTTCCCGAACTTCGCCCACTATGTCGCCGCCAAACACGGGGTGACCGGCCTGGCCCGCACAGCAAGCAACGAGCTCGGGCAGTACAGCATCCGCGCCAACTCGATCCATCCGACGTCGGTGCTCACCGACATGATCGACCACGAGGCGATGTACAAGCTGTTCCGCCCCGATCTCGAGCATCCGACGCACGAGGATTTCCGGGAGGCCTGCCAAACCGGGATGAACGTGCTGCCGACCCCCTGGTTGGAACCGGTCGACATCTCCAACGCGGTCCTGTGGCTCGCTTCCGACGAGTCGCGCTACGTCACCGGGATCGCATTGCCGGTGGACGCCGGCGCCCTATCCAAGGTCTGACACTGTCCAAGGTCTGATCCGACCTGCCGCCGCGCCCCGCCCCGGTCACCACCGGGTGCGGGGCGCGGTTTCGTCGGCACCGCCGCGCACGACCGTCGCGATCTGTGCTCGGCGGCCGATGTTCAGCTTGTGCAGGATGCGTTCGACGTGGCCTTCGACGGTGCGCGTCGAGAGCACCAGTCGCGCGGCGACCTCCTTGTTGGTCAGCCCTTCGACGACGAGTTCGGCGACCTCGCGCTCGCGTTGCGAGAGACTGTCCCAGGCCTGGCCCGCCAACCGTCGCGCCGGATCGGTACCGGCGGCCCCGTCGTCGAAGACGTAGTCGAGGAGCTCGGCGACCGACATCGACTCGCCCGTCGCCCACCACCGCTGGAAGCCCGCGGTGCCCAGGTCCGCCCGCGCCTGCTCGACCGCGTTCGCGCGCAGCGAGTTCCAGTGGTCGGACCCGTAGAGCTGCTGGCCGATCGAACCCCACATCGCCGACGCCGCGCCCAGGACGACCGTGGCCTGCTCGCTATCGCCCTGCGCGACCAGTGACCATCCCAGCAGATCCGACATCAGCGTCATGCCGATGATGTCGCCGAATTGCCGGTGCCCGTTCATCGCCCGCCGCGCCTGCCCGGTGGCCTGCGACGCGTCCCCACTGAGGAAGGCAACCAGACCCAGACCGTAAGTGGCGTAGGAGTGGTACCACTGCTCGCCGACGGCCTCGGTAGCCGCGTACACCTCGGCAAAGACGTCGGCGGCCGCGTCGATCTCATTCGTCGCACTAAGCAACATGCCCCGGTGGATCCCCAAGGTGGCCACGAGGTCGGCCTCCGCGTCGATCTGCGCGTACCGCGTGCGCGCGGTCGTGAACTTCGTGCCCGCCGAGTCGAAGTCCCCGGCGAAGAAGTCGCGCAGGCCGTCGGTGTGGATCGCGAACGCCGCCGTTTCGGCGTCGTGCTCGCGCTCGGCGAGTTCGCGGGCCCGCTGCAGTGAATACGCAGCCGATTCCCGGTCGCCCTGCAGGGTCTGCAGCAGCGCAAGAACACCGAACATCCGCGTCTTGTCCGCGGGGGACGCCTGGGTCAGGTCGAGCGCCTTGGTGAGCCAGATGCGGTGCTCGCGCGCGGAGATCCCGCACGCCCACAAGAACCGCGCGCGCCCCAACGCGAGCGTCGCCGGGGCGGTCAACGCGGCATCGTCGCGCGAGGCGACCGCATGCTCGAGCGCGGCACGGACATTGCCGCGGTTCTGCTCGACGACGGTGGCCTTGGTCAGCTGCTCGGGGCCGTACCAGTGTTCGGCCGAGTCGACGATGATCCGCGCGCACCACTGCAGCAGCCGCGCGTTCACCCGGTCCCGGCCGGGCTGGGGCAGTTTGCCCCAGCCGTACTCGCGGATCGACTCGAGCATGCGGAACCGGGCCTGCCCGTGATCGGCCTCCCGGATGACCACCGATTTCGCAACCAGTCCACCGGCCGCCTCCATCACGAAGGCCTCGGGGAGCTCGTCGTCGGCACACACCTGCGCGGCGGTCTGCATGTCGAACCCGCCCACGAACACCGATAGCCGCGACCACAGCAGTTGCTCGGCCGCGCTGCACAGCTCGTAGCTCCAGTCGATCGTGGCCTGCAGGCTCCGGTGCCGCGAGGTGCGGCCGCGCGACCCGACGGTCAGCATCGACATCCGCCGCTCCAACATGTCGGCCAGCTCGCCCACGGACATGAGGTTCAACCGCGTGCAGGCCAGTTCGATGGCCAACGGGAGGCCGTCGAGGCGACGGCAGATGCGCTGGACGTCGGGACGGTTCTCCTCGTCGAGGGTGAAGCCCGCGAGGACCGCCGCCGCTCGTCGGGCAAACAGCTCGACGGCAGGACTCACCGCCTCGGGCCCGTCGATCGGCAACGCGGATAGGTGGAACACGTACTCACCCGGGATGGAGAGGAATTCCCGCGAGGTGGCGAGGATGCGGAGGTTCGGCGTCGACTCGACGAGGCGTGCGGCCAGCGCGGCGACCGCGTCGACGACGTGCTCGCAGTTGTCGAGGATGAGCAGCATCCGACGGTTGCGCAGGAAGTTCACCAGTGAGTCCTCGGCAGCGCGGTCGTGGGCGTCACGGGTGTCGATGGCCAACAGGTCGCAGACGGTCTGCGCCAGGAGTTCCTCACTGCGGACGATGGTCAGGTCGACGAACCGCACCCCGTCGGGGAAGGCGCGCCGGAACTCATCGGCCGCCCGGATCGCCAGGCGCGTCTTACCCATGCCACCGGGGCCGACGATCGAGACCAGCCGGTGCTCGCCGAGGAGCGCGCGGAGTTCGCCGAGCTCGCTGCGCCGGCCGACAAAGCTGGTCGCGGGTTGCGGAATCCCCGGGGAACTCGACGGCGACTGGTTTCGCGGCAGATCGGCGGTCGTGTCGCTGCGCAGCCGACCGACCTTACGCGCCAACAATGTGCGTGACCTGGTCCAGCCGATCTGCCGGCCGATCTCGGCGATGGAGATCTCCGGGTCGGCCAGCAGCAGTTCGCGGATGTCGCGGTCGGCGGCGTCGGTCGCGGACCCTTTTGCGGCTCGGTGGTCGTCGGGGGGCTCCGTCAGCGACAGTGCGCGGCGCACCGTGTTGCGCGACATGCCCAGCCGCGCCGCGATCCCCTTAATCGTCTCGCCCTCGGCGCTGGCCCGGTGGATCTGCGCCCACTCGTCAGCGTTCACCCGCCCGCCTCTCCATTGAAGTGATATGGATCACTGTTCTCCAGTGGCGCAGGCACCTGCAACCCCGGTGGTCAACATGTGTCAGCGGTGCGTCGCCACCCCTGCCGACACCCACCCGACAACCCGCAGAACACTGCATTGACCAGCGCATTGTCTGCGCTGGACGGTGTCGCGAGTGGTCCCGTAGCTGATCACGTAGTCGAACGGTTATCGCCGACCGCGCCGCCAGGGAAAGTGATTGGGACCACATCGAACAACCCGAAAGGACGACCCCATGTCCCAGAGCAACGCCGACGCCCTCAAGGCGGCCTTCGCCGCAGCCGATGCCGGCGACCCGACGCTTCTCGTCGCCCTCTACGACGACGACATGACCTGGGCGGGGTTCACCGTCGAGGGGACCCAGCGGGTCTACACCAAGGGCGAATTCCTGGAGGCCTTCGGCATCCTCGCCAAGCTCGACGAGGCCCGCAACGTGGTGGGTGCCGTCGACATCGTCGGTGACGAGATCGTCACCGCCAACATCGACATCTACCGCCGTCTCGGCGATCAGGTGCTCGACACGACGATGGTCATGGTCCACCGCTTCGTCGACGGCAAGGTCACGCGCGGCGCCGACCTGGTGCCCTCGTCGTTCGAGAAGTTCTGGTCCGCCATCGGGATCTCGGGATAGCGGGCCGACCATGACCACAGTGCTTCCCAGCCCGCGCACCGCAGCGGCCCCCCGCGCACACGTTGCCCATCCCCACGTAGCCACGGCCCCCGCACCCAACAGCTTCCGCGCCGGCCGTCCCGTCATCCTCGCCGACGATGTGTGGGGCTCGGGCTGCGACCTGATCGCCCCAGCCGCCGCCATCGACACCCGCACCGTTGCCGAGATGGTCCGGCGCGGTGCCGGATTCCTCTGCGTCACGATCGACTTCGCGACGGCGCAGCGCCTCGAGTTGCCACCGATGGTGTGGCAGCAGTCGATCGACGAGGTCGGCGAGCGGATGTGTGTGGCCGTCGACGCGGTCGACGCCACGACCACCGGGATCTCGGCCCACGACCGCGGCGTCACACTGCGGGCCCTGGCCGATCCCCGCTCGAGAGCCGCATCGTTCACCCGTCCCGGCCATGTCATGCCAGTCGTCGTGCCCGACGACGCCCCGTACATCGACCGGGCGGGCCTCATCGCCAAGGCCGGGCGCTACCTCGCCGGCAATCACGGCTCGCTCGGCCACTCGGTGGCTTACACCGCGCTAGTCTCGAATCGGGACGAGACCCAGATCGCCAGCCCCGACGAGGCCGACGACTTCGGGCTTCCGGTGCTCACGTACTCCGCGCTCATCGCCCTCACCTCGTAATCCCCTAGGAGAAGTCCCATGTCCACTCCAGTCTCCGACGACCTGGCGACGCGCTTCCGTCATGCCATGGCCCATCTGTGCGCGCCCGTCACGATCATCACCGCCATGGACGACCGACGACCACACGGCACGACCGTCAGCGCCGTGATGTCCCTGTCGGTCGAGCCTCTGCTCGTCGCCGTCGCACTGGCGCAGACCTCGGACACACTCACCCTCATCGAAACCTCACGCCGGTTCGGGGTCAATGTGTTGGCCTCGCACCAGCACCCGATCGCCCTCAAGTTCGCCACCAAGGGCGAGGACAAGTTCGCCGAAATCGGCTGGCAGCCCAGCGGCGAGGTCCCGCGGATCGACGAGACCGCCGTGTGGCTCTCTTGTGAACTCGAGAGCCTGCTCCCTGGCGGCGACCACACCATCGTCGTCGGCCGGGTGCACACCGCCGACACCAACACCGACGCCGAGCCGCTGACCTACCACCGCCGCTCGTTCGGCACCCACGCCGCGCACGACTGAGATATCGCTCGTCGGCAGTGAGTTTAGCTATCCTGAACAGGTGAGCCAGCCGCGTCCGTCGATCGGGACAAGGCTGCGCTGGGCCCGCCGCACCCGGGGCATCACCGGCCGGGAGCTGGCTCGGCGCATCGACGTCAGCCCGGCGACGATCAGCCAGCTCGAGAACGACAACGCCCACCTCACCGTCGAGCGCCTGGAAGAAATCGCCGTCGTCCTCGACATGCCGGCCGGTGCGATCCTCACCGCCACCGCGCCACGCGAAGACTCGGCGACACGCCCATCCACGACGAGGAGCGCCGACTCGCCCACCGGTCGCGGCAACTGGCGGCGATACGAACCGCTCGCCTTTGACCCGATCCTCGCCGCGGCCGTCGACGAACTGCTGGAGGTCGGCTATCACGGCACCACGATGCGCCGGATCGCCGCCCGCAGCGGCGTCTCGGTGCCCGCGATCTACGGGCACTACGAGAGCAAACAGGCGATCCTGGTGCGCATCCTCGACGACGCCCTCACCGATCTGGAGTGGCGCACCGCGGCGGCGGTGGCCCAAGGTACGGACCCATCGGACCGGTTCTGCCGGGCCGTGGAGAACCTCGCACTGTTCCACACCTACCGCCGCGGGCTCGGGTTCATCGCCGCGAGCGAGGTACGCGCCCTGGTGGGCGGTAACCGCGAAGCCATCACCGCGCGCCGCAACCGGCAACAGGAGATCGTCGACGAGCTCGTCCACGAGGCGGTCGCCCTCGGCGTGTTCACCACCACGATCCCCGACGATGCCGCGCGCGTGGTCGTGTCCATGTGCGCCGCGTTGCCTACCTGGTGGCGGCCGTTCGGACGATTGAGCCCGGAGGCGGTCGCCACGGAGTACGTCGACTTCGCCCTCGCCCTCGTCGGTTACCGCTGAATCAGCCCATCAGCCCCCGGCTGATCACCAATCGCTGGATCTGGTTGGTGCCCTCGAAGATCTGGGTGATCTTGGCTTCGCGCATGTACCGCTCCACCCGGAAGTCACGAGTGTACCCGTACCCACCGAGCACCTGGACGGCGTCGGTGGTCACCTTCATCGCGGCGTCTGTCGCGACCAGCTTCGCCGTCGAGGCCTGGCGCGAGTACGACATGCCCGCGTCGCGCCGACGCGCGGCATCGAGGTAGGTCGCCCGCGCTGAATCGACCGCGGCGGCCATGTCGGCGAGCAGGAAACCGAGCCCCTGGTGGTCGATGATCTTGCGCCCGAACGCGGTCCGCTCGTTGGCGTAGGCCACCGCGTCGTCGAGCGCCGCCTGCGCGATCCCGACGGCCACCGCGGCGATACCCAGGCGCCCGGAGTCCAGTGCACTGAACGCGATCTGCAGACCCTGCCCCTCGTCGCCAATACGACGCTCCGCCGGGATGAACGCACCGTCGTAATAGGCGGCGGTGGTGGGGATCGCGTGCAGGCCCATCTTCTCCTCCGGCTTGCCGAAGGTCAGTCCGTCCAGGCCGTCGGGTACCAGGAAACACGAGATGCCCCGAGAGCCCTCGCCGGTGCGGGCGAACAGGTTGTAGAAGTCCGCCCGGCCGCCGTGGGTGATCCACGCCTTGGTGCCGGTGACCAGGTAGCCGTCCTCGCCGTCGGCTCCGCTGGACGGCACCGCCTTGCAGGCCAGCGCCGCCGCGTCCGAGCCGGCCTGCGGCTCGGACAGGCTGTAGGCGCCGATCAGGCTGCCACCCAGCATCTCCGGCAGCCACCGCTGCTTCTGGTCGTCAGTCCCGAACGCATTGAGCGGGTGGCAGGCGAGACTGTGGACGCTGACCGCCACGCCCACCGCCGCCCAGCGTGCGGCGATCTCCTCGAGGACCTGCAGGTAGACCTCATAGGGCTGACCACCGCCGCCGAACTCCTCCGGATACGGCAGGCTCAGCAACCCCGCCTCGCCAAGGGTGGCGAAGACCCCTTCCGGGTAGGTCTCGGCCTTCTCGTGCTCGTCGACGATGGGCGCGAGGACCTTGTCCGCGATCTCGCGGGTGAGGTCGATGAGGTCGTGCGCCTCTTGGGTGGGCAGCAACCGGTCGACGCTCAACGGGGCCACTCCATCCAGAAGTCGAGCTCCAGATCGTGCAGGTCAACGCTCGGGTCGACCTGGTAGGCCGCGAAGTCGGTGACGCCGTCGGCGGCGAGCACCTCCTCGTCGACGTAGCACTGCCCGGTCGCCACGGATGCGGGCTTGGAGATGATCGAGATCGCGGCGTCAGCCATGATCTCGACGGTACGGCTGCGCGACACCATCTCCGGATCCAGGATGTTGCGGACCGCCGCGGTGTCGATGGTGGTGCGCGGCCACAGCGAGTTGGCAGCGATCCCGTCCGCGGCCAGTTCGGACGCGAGGCCGATGGTCACCAGCGACATCGCGAACTTGGAGATCGTGTACGCGGTGGGGACCTCGAGGAACCACTTGGGCTCGAGCCTGATCGGCGGCGAGAGGGTCAGGATGTGGGCGTTCGACGAGGCCCGAAGGTGCGGAATGCACGCCGTCGAGAGGGAGAAGGCGCCGCGGGCGTTGATGTCCTGCATGAGGTCGTAGCGCTTCATGTCGATGGCGTCGCTGGGCGTCAGGTTCAGGGCGCTGGCGTTGTTGACGACGACGTCGATTCCCCCGAACCGCTCGACCACCGCGGCAACCGCACTGCGCACCTGCTCGTCGTCACGGATATCACCGACGATGGGCAACGCGCTGCCGCCGGCCTGCTCGATCGCCTCGGCCGCGGTGAAGATCGTGCCCGGCAGTTGCGGGTGGGGTTCGGTGGTCTTGGCGATGAGTGCGATGTTGGCGCCCTCGCGGGCGGCGTGCACGGCGATCGCCTCGCCGATGCCCCGGCTGCCGCCGGAGATGACCAGGGTCTTTCCCTTCAAACTTGTCACGGGGTTTCCGATCCTTTCGTGGTGATTGCAGTGGCGGAGAGGTCGCGCAACTGGCGGCGCAGGAGTTTGCCGGTGGCGGTCTTGGGAATGTCGTCGAGGATCTCGACCTCGCGCGGCACCTTGTACGCGGCGAGCCGCGCCTTCGCGTGGGCGACGATCTCCTCGCGGGTGGCAGACTGTCCCGGCCGGAAGCTGACGAATGCCTTGACCGTCTCACCGCGGTAGGCGTCGGGGACGCCCACGACGGCAGCCTCGCGTACCGCCGGCAATTCGTAGAGGACGTCCTCGACCTCGCGCGGCCAGACCTTGAAACCGCTGGCGTTGATCTGGTCCTTCTTGCGATCGACGAGGAAGAACCAGCCGTCGGCGTTCATGAAGCCGATATCGCCGGTGCGCAAGCCCCGCGGGGTCAGCGCCTCAGCGGTCGCCTCCGGCTTGTCCCAATATCCGACGACCACCTGCGGGCCCTCGATGAGGAGTTCACCGGGCTCGCCGGCGGGGAGTTCCGCGCCGTCGTCGTCGATGACCCGGACCACGGTGTCGAAGACAGGAACGCCGACCGCGCTGGTGCCCGACGCCTCATCGTGCGGTGCCCGGCTGCCTAGCGGAACGGCGATGGCCGGCGAGGTGGTCTCGGTCAGGCCGTAGATGTTGTGGATGGTCGAGCCGAACCGCTCCTCGAACGCAGCGAGCGTCGCCGGTGGGATCGGTGCGCCACCGGAGTAGATCTTGTTCAGTGACGCCAGCGCCTCGCCGCTGGCATTGGGGGCGTTCATGAGCGCGATGAACACGGTGATGGATCCGACGGTGAACGTGGCGCCGTGGGCAGCAATGGCCTCCACCGTGTCCTGTGCGTCGAAGCGGTAGGTCAGGATCAGCGGGGCGCCGGTGAGCAGGGCCAGTGCACTGTGCCCGACGATCCCGGTGACGTGGAACATCGGCGCCACGCCGAGGATTACGTCGTCGGGCCCGATTCCGATCCAGTCTCGATAGACCCGCGCGCTGAAGAGCAGGTTGGCGTGGGTGGTCATCGCCCCCTTGGGCGGGCCGGTGGTGCCGGAGGTGTACGTCAGCACCGCGACGTCGCCCGGGACGATGCCGGGGCGGGGCGGGACCTGTCCGCGGTGGGCCGAGATCAGCTCGAGCATGTCTGAGGTATCGAGGCAGGGCGGGGCCTCGACACCGGCGAGAGTGGCATCCGAGCGAGATTGGTACTCGAGTTCGGAGGTCGTGACGATGGTGCGCACAGCGCCGGTCTCCGGGATGGTCGAGGCAACGTCGCGGTACAGCGACCGCAGCGTGATGAGCACCGCGGCACCCGAATCCGAGAGGATCTCGCCCAACTCCTTGCCCCGGTACATCGGGTTGGCCGACACGACGATGCCGCCGGCCTTCCAGACGGCCAGCTGCGCGATCACGAACTGCGGGATGTTCTGCAAGTACACGACAGCCCGCTCGCCTGGTTGGAACCCGGCATCCTGCAGGGCCACGGCGAAGGCATCGCTCTGGACGTCGATCTCGGCGGCGGTGAGCGTGGCGTCGAAGTAGTGCAGCAGCGGTTTATCGCCCTGGACGGTAAGGCGGGCGAAGGCGTCGAGGATGGTCGTGACCGCGTCGTCAGTGTCGGTGAGGCCGCGGCGATTCGCCGGATACTGCGACAGCCACGGCCGATCGTCGTAGGCACCCATGTTGAACCACACCTCCACCAAGACGGAATACCCGTGAAGAACGATCGTTCGGGTTCACCTATGGTTTCCACATCGGGTCTCATCTGTCAATATGTCGCCGGAATCCTCTGCCGTTTCATGCCTTAGCTTTAGTATTTCTAACTTCCGCCCGTCGATGACCGTCTTGAGCTTTAGCTTATCTAACTGTGTCCATCGGATGATGAGCTTCCCTTGACTCTGAGCTGTGCATTAACGCATCCTCGATCTGTAACGAGCGTTCGGTTCCTGGCCGAATTCGTTCCATTCCGTCGCCGCTCGAGAGGACTCATCATGGCCATCCGCACCGCAACCGCCTACCGCGAGGGACTGCGAGATGGCCGTCGCGTCGTCTATCAGGGCAAGCAGGTCGACGATGTGACGGCATTCGGCGAGTTCACCACCGCGATCGCGCACTCGGGACTGGCCTACGAGATCGCCGAACGACACCCCGAGTTGGCTATTGCCGACGACGGCGACGGCCCCTACACCGCCTTCTACAAAGTCCCTCGCACCGCGGAGGACATCGTCGCCCGCGGTCGGCTCATCGAGACGGTCTCCCGGATGGGAGCGGGCACCATCGTCCTCAAGGAGGTTGGCAGCGACGCTCTGTTCGCCCTGCTCCGCGCACTCAGTGGCCAGGGACATGACAATGCCGTCGAGTTCTATCGCCACTGCTGCGCGAACGACGTCGCTCTTGCCGTCGCGCAGACCGACGTCAAAGGCGACCGGTCGCTGCCTCCGCACCGCCAGGCCGACCCCGACCTCTACGTGCGCGTCGTCGACGAGGACGCCGATTCGATCACCGTCTCCGGCGCCAAAGTCCACACGTCGTTCAGCGCCAATGCCGACGAACTCATCGTGCTGCCGACCCGCGCGATGGGCCACGACGACGCGGATTGGGCGGTGAGCTTCGCGATCCCGATGGACACACCCGGCCTGACGCTCTACGTGTCGCCGTACCTGCACGGAGAACCCAACGGGTTCGAACACCCGATCTCCAGCCGGCACAAGCTACTGGAGAGCCTCACCGTGTTCGACAACGTGCGCGTCCCCAAGGCACGAGTGTTCCTCAACCGCCAACCCGAACTGGCCGGCCCGCTGGCGCTCGCTTTCGTTGACTACCACCGGTTTACCGCCGTCAACTACAAACTGCCCGTCCTCGACCTGCTCGTCGGCGCGGCCATTGAGATGGCGCAGGCCAACGGCATCGCATCTGCCGGTCACGTGAAGACGAAGCTGACCGAGCTCATCACCTATGCGGAGACCGTCCGTGGTTTCGCCGACCTCGCCGCACTGCGCTCGATCAGCGGTGGCAACGACGTCCAGTTGCCGGACCCGCTCGCGGTGAATATGGCCAAGTACCACTTCGCCCATGGTTTCCACGCCGCGACCGCGACACTCATCGACCTGGCCGGTGGCCTCGTCGCGACGGGTCCCGGCGGCGACGACTGGGCCGATCCGCAGACCCGCCGCGTCCTCGCGAAATACTTCGCGGCAGCCGCGCCCGCCGAAGAACGACTGCGACTCATCCACCTGATCGGCGACATCTGCACCGGCCAGTGGGGCGGCTACCAGTCGGTCCTGGCGACACACGCCGAAGGATCACTCGAGGCCGAGAAGCTGCAGATCTCCCGCGCCTTCGACCCCACGCGGGCCCGCGCCGCGGTGGCGCAGGTCCTGCGCGAGGCCGCAACGTCTGACCAACGCGACGCGGTCGGGGTCTAACCGACGCGCAGTCCCGACCGAACCTCGTCGCCTACCGACGGGCGGGTGGTCGGAGTCGTTCGCGTGTCGTGCACGGAGGACCGGCCCCGACCGGGCCTATTTCACTATTAAGTTCTCAATCAACGCACGCCTCCCCCGGGTGGGGCCGCTCATTTCTGCGCCGGGCCCGATGCTCGGGCGGCGGCAACTGCTACTTCGTGTACTTCGTTAGGCGGCGGTGTCGGCCATAGTCAGGGTTCGTCGGTGGTGACTACGCATCCAACCGGTTTCCCCGGTCTTGTCCGGTGGTTGGAACCACGGGTGATGGTCGTAGCCGATGCGTACCTTCCACCCTTGGGCGTGGATCGCCCCGTGATGATGTCGCGGACACAACAACACCAGGTTCTCCACCACCGTCTGCCCACCGTGGGCCCACTCCACAATGTGATGGGCCTCAGTCTGGCCGGCCGGACGTCCACACCCGGGAAACGCACACCCCCGATCACGGGCAATCAACGCCATCCGCACCGCACCCGTCGCGAGGCGTTCATGCCGCTTGACATACAGGGGCACCGAATCACGGGTGAGCAGGGCGGCGACCTCGATGTCCCCGCAACAGATCTCGTGCGCCA
>DLKD01000051.1 GCA_002477755.1 Gordonia sp. UBA7599 | reverse complement strand
GGCGGGGAGGGCCCAGTCGGCGTTAGAACTGGACTTGCGGCGGAGCCTGCTGGCCCTCGGGGGCCCGGTAGAACTCGCGGGCCTTCACTCCGGCGACACCGCTGAAGAACATCCACGGAATCGTCTGCACCAGCTTGTTGAGGCGCGACACGGCGTCGTTGTAGTACTGCCGCGCGAAGCTCAGCTTGTTCTCGGTGTCGCTCAGCTCGTTCTGCAGCTGGATGAAGTTGGCCGATGCCTTCAGGTCGGGGTAGTTCTCGGCGACCGCGAACAGTCGGCCCAGCGCTCCGGTGAGGGCCTGGTCGGCGGCGGCCTTCTGTTCGACGGTGCCGTTCTGTGCGGCCTGCGCGACGGCGCCGCGGGCCCGGGCGACCTCCTCGAAGACACCGCTCTCGTGGGCGGCGTAGCCCTTGACGGTGTTCACCAGGTTCGGGATCAGGTCGGCTCGCCGGGTCAGTTGGACGTCGATGCCGCCGAGCGATTCCTGGGCGGTGATGTCGGCCTTGCGCAGCTTGTTGAAGCCGACAACACCGAACAGCAGGAGCAAGACGATGAACACCACCACGATGAGCAAGATAAGAGCAGCGGACACGATGGTCCCCTTTCGTCGTTGATTGGTATCGAGGTTACCTGCGCAAGAGCGCTGCGTGGCTCACCACGAGCCGCCGCCTCCGCCGCCTCCGCCTCCGCCGGAGAACCCGCCACCGGAGAATCCTCCGCCGCTGCTGCTCGACGCGGCCTGGCTGGCCGTGTACGCCGAGATCGACGACGAGAGGCTGGACTCGAAACTGCCGATGCCGCCGGGGCCGCTCAACAGCATCGCGGGGACCGGTGTGCCGTGTGGGGTGACGATCCACGACGGTGTCGGCGGTTCGGTGCCCATCGCCATCCGGTACTTGTTCGCCCAGGCCGCTGCCGCGCCGAAGGCGACGGCGTAAGGGATGTAGGACGTGTAGAGGTCCTTGCGGGCGCTGAAGTCGAGGCGCTCCTTGTTCGACGTCGTCGACAGGAGGCGCTCGAACCCGCCAGCGCGTGACCAGATGTCGCGGCCCAGAAGGGTGCGTCGGGTGCCGACGCCCGAGACATAGAGGCCCGCGCCACCGATAGCGAAGGCGGCGATGGGCAGGGTCACGAGGGAGAACGGATACCACCGGAAGATCAGCATCAGCGCCGCTAGAGCGAAGGCTACGAACACCAGGCCGCGGCCCAGCGACTCGAAGGCACTGCGTTGGATCGCGCCGGACTGCACGCCCCAGATCTTGACCGCGGTGTCGACGGCCGACTGTGCCGACTGGAGTTCTTCGCCCGCACTCACCGTGCCGTCGGCCTTGAAGGTGCGGCCGGTGTCGGTGATGCCGAGCGCCTGGCCCGCGGCCTGGCACACGGGATCGGCCTGCGCCCACGTTTGGGCGTCGGCTTCCGAGACGACGGTGAAGTCGCCGCTGTCTTCGCGTACGAGACGCACGAGCTTCTGCTCGGCCAGAAAGAGCAGGGTGGCGGTGAGGGCCTTGGTCGGCACGCTCTCATGCGCCACGTAGTACGCCTGGACAGGCGAGAGGAAGCCGCGGCGGTGCGGATCGGCCGGCGGCTCGAACATGACAGGGAGCAGCGGGATCTCTTCGCGGCTGCGCCAGGTCCACAGCGCGCCGAGTGCGAGGGTCACCAGCGAGACGAGGAGGATCACGATCACCAGCGGGAGCGATCGCCCGAGGACCGGGTCGAGCCGGATGGACCACGGGACCGTCGAGCGCTTCGGCGGGGCGAGGTCGAGGTCGGCGAGGAGGGCGACGCCGTTGTTCGAGCCGAGGTTGCCGGTGGTGACGACCACCGAGTCGTCGCCGTCGCGATGTGCTTCACAAGGTGCGTTGCTGCTGGTGGCGCAAGCGACGCTGGTCACCGGTGCAGGTAGTGCGACGGTGACGCGCGACTGCGCGATCGGCATGGACCAGCCGTCGGCGACGACCCGCCACCGGAACCGGGACTTGTCCCGATTGCCCCAGCTCGCCGTCGCCTCGCCGTCGCCGGGACGGCTGTTGGCGGGCTCGAGTACGCCGTCGATCGTGTAACTGATCACGTACTCGTGGGTGCCGGAGTCGACGTACCGGTCGGCCGAACCGATCTTTGCGACGCGGAAGCGCTTGCCCCGTTCCCACAACAACGTGAACGGTTCGGAGTGACCGTCCAGCGACACCCGGATGTCCTTGGGCACGTACCGCACATGCGGGTCGGATGAGTCGGCGACGTCCCAGTACCGGAAGATGCCGTGGCGTCCGAGCGGGAATTCCGTCGTCAGGGTCTCGACCGCGTGGAGCTTCCCGTCGCGGTCGACGCGGTACTGAGCCTGGTAATCGAGGATCCGGACCGGGTCGGCGGATCCACTCCCGGAGCTGCTCGTGAGCAACGAGATCGGCAGGCAGAGGCCGATCGCAGTGAGGAGCGCGACGATGAAGGAGAGGAAGACCCTGCGCACCATGGCAGCCTAACGCGAAACGACCGTCGCGTTCGAGAAGAACGCGACGGTCGCTTCACTATCCCAAAGATTTCGGGGACAGGGGTTGTGTTTTTACCGGGGGTATACGAACGGGCGGAGCCCCCGTACGACTACTTCTTGCCGCCCAGGATGCTGCCGAGGATGTTGCCGAGAGCGCCACCGGCACCGCCGCCCTGCTGGCCGCCGCCACCACCGAGCATGCCGCCGAGGATGCTGCCCAGGCCGCCGCCTGCACCGCCGCCACCGAGCGCACTGCCCAGGATGCTGCCAAGGGCGTCACCGGCACCGCCGCCCCCCTGCGCCTGACCGGCCGGGGCTGCGCCGCCCTTGCCGCCCAAGAGCTTCTGGGTCACGAACGCGATGACCATCGGTGCGAGCAGCGGCAGGAGCTTCTGCATGAGGTCGGAGCTGACACCCGCCGGGGCCTGCCCGGCTGCGGCGTGGGCGACCTGGTCGCTCTGATCGCCGAAGAGGCTCTTGACCACAGCATCGCCGTCACCCGCGTCGGCGGCCGCTTCGAGACCGTCAGGAGCGGGTCCGTCGGTGTCCGCGTGAGCCTGCAGGCCGGCAAGCAGAGTGGGGACAGCCTGCTGTACCGCAGCGGTCGCGGTGGCGTCGTCGACGCCCAGCTTCTGGGCGATGTCATCGATGGGAATGGACTTCAGCAGGGCATCGAGATCGGACACGGGTACTCCTTTGTCGGTGCGCCGTGGACTGCTTTCGGTCCGCGGTCGCGGGGTGAGTTCATGCTACCGAATTGACGAATCGCGCCGCTTCACTTACCGCTTGGCGCGATTCCGGGGACAGCGCGGGGAAGAGCTGGAAGACGTGCCCCTGGTCCGGCCATTGCTGGAGCTCGGATTGTGCGCCTGCCGCCACCAGTGCGGCGTGCAGGAAGCGGGCATCGTCGGCCATGACTTCGCGGGCGCCGACCTGGATCAGCGTCGTCGGGAGATCGTCGGTCGGGCGCAGCGACACGGTCATCCGCGGATGGTCGGCCCGCGCGCCGGCGGTGTACATCTCCAGGAAGTGCTGGCCCAGGCGGGCGCTGAAGTACGGATCCCGGAATCCGCGGGCCTCCCGCGCCAGGGCGAGGCCGAAGGTGGGATCCATCAACGGCGAGAACAGGAGCATCGCCCGCGGCTGGGGCCGGGACTGCGCCTGGTTGGCGGCGAGCAGGTCCATCGCGAGGTGGCCGCCGGCCGAGTCGCCCGCGACGATGATGTTCTCCGGGCGGTAGCCCTGGTCGAGGAGCCACTGGTAGCCGCGTACGGTGTCGTCGCCGGCCGCGGGGAAGCGGTGCTTGGGACCCAACCGGTAGTCGAGGCTGAAGGCGACCCGGTCGGTGCGCTGTGACAGCCGCGAAACGAGCCCGCGGTGGGTGCGGGGGCTGCAGATGACATAGCCGGACCCGTGGAGGTAGTAGATGACGCGGGTGTCGGCGATGCGGCGCTGCCCCACGCGTGGGCCCCACACCCATTCGCCGCGGACCTGTTCGTCGCCGAGGTGGCGGTGGACCGTCTCGGTGCGGGTGCCCGGGGGAACCGGGCACATCAGGCTGAGGCCGCCGTTGAGCAACGGGCGCATTGTGGTGATCAGCCCTGGAGTACCGATCCGGCCGAGGGAGGAGGCGGGGTTAACCACGCGGGTGAACGAGCTGTTCATCGCCCGGACCCGGAACGATCCGCGGCTGGGAACGCCTGTGTTCACACTCACAAATGTGGACTGTACTGCGACCGTGACGCTGAACCGGAGCGTTTCGGACGGAGTGTCTTTTTTTAGTCGAGCAGGACGCGGGGCGGCCCTGGGGGTCCGGCGTACCGTCGAAACTTGCAGGTCACTTCGTTGGATCGGCTGCAAGGGGCGAACCGATTTCACGTCGTGGCAAAGTCCGTGGGAGAATGGCAGCACATCTGAATCGTCAGCAATGACGCTGACTACTCGTCGCACAGCCTGCGACGGAGATTCACCCACAGTCCAATTGTTTGGGGTGCTCAGCGTCGCGCACCGTAGCAAGTGCAAAGGGGCGACCATGAAGAGTGCTCCGGGACCCGTCGGTCTCTACGATCCCGCTTTCGAACACGACGCGTGCGGCGTCGCGTTCGTCGTCGACATGCACGGCCGCAAGAGCCGTGACATCGTCGAAAAGGCGATCACCGCGCTGGTGAACCTGGAGCACCGCGGTGCTGCCGGTGCCGAGCCGAACACCGGTGACGGCGCGGGCATCCTGATCCAGATCCCCGATGCCTTCTTCCGGGCCGTCGTGGACTTCGAGTTGCCGCCGGAAGGCTCCTACGCCACCGGTATCGCCTTCCTGCCGCAGGGCAGTGCCGATGCGAACGCGGCGGTCGAGGGCGTTGACGAGATCGTCGGCGAATTGGGCCTGACCGTGCTCGGTTGGCGCGACGTCCCGATCGACGATTCTCCGATCGGCGCACTGGCGCGCGATGCGATGCCGACGTTCCGCCAGGTGTTCATCGGTGGTGCGAGCGGGGACGAATTGGAGCGCCGGGCGTACCTGGTACGTAAGCGTGTCGAGCACGAGCTCGGCCGCAAGGGCGCCGGCCGCGGCGCACAGGCGTCGAACACCGTCTACTTCCCGAGCCTGTCCGGGCGCACCTTTGTCTACAAGGGCATGCTGACGACTCCGCAGCTGCGCGGCTTCTACTTGGACCTGCAGGACGAGCGCGTGGTCAGCGCCTTGGGCCTGGTGCACTCGCGCTTTTCCACCAACACCTTCCCGAGTTGGCCGCTCGCGCACCCGTACCGCCGGGTCGCCCACAACGGCGAGATCAACACGGTCAACGGCAACGAGAACTGGATGCGGGCGCGTGAGGCGCTCATGGACACCTCGATCTTCGGTGAGGGCAACGAGCACCTGTTCCCCGTCTGTACCCCGAAGGCATCGGACACCGCACGCTTCGACGAGGCGCTGGAACTGCTGCACCTGGCCGGGCGCCCGCTGCAGCACGCCGTGCTCATGATGATTCCGGAGGCCTGGGAACGCCACGAGTCGATGAAGCCGGAGCACCGGGCGTTTTACGAGTACCACTCGGCGCTCATGGAGGCCTGGGACGGCCCGGCGTCGGTGTGCTTCACCGACGGCACCGTCATCGGCGCCGTCCTCGACCGCAACGGCCTGCGTCCCTCGCGCATCTGGGTCACCAAGGACGGCCTGGTCGTCCTCGGTTCGGAGGTCGGCGTCCTCGACATCGACCACGCCGACGTCGTCGCGAAGCTGCGGCTGCAGCCGGGCAAGATGTTCCTCGTCGACACCGCGCAGGGCCGCATCGTCGACGACGTGGAGATCAAGGACGAGCTGGCCGCCGAGCATCCCTACCAGGAGTGGCTCGACAACAACCAGATCCATCTGTCGGACCTCCCGGCGCCCGAGCACATCCATATGTCGCACAAGCGCGTCGCCCACCGCCAGCAGCTGTTCGGCTACACCAACGAGGACTTGAACCTGTTGGTGAAGCCGATGGCCGTCACCGGCGCCGAGGCGATCGGCTCGATGGGCACCGACACCCCGGTCGCGGTCCTCTCGGCTCGCTCGCGACTGTTGTTCGACTACTTCCAGCAGTTGTTCGCGCAGGTGACCAACCCGCCGCTGGACGCCATCCGCGAGGAGATCGTCACCAGCCTCGGTCAGCGCATCGGCGGCGAGCGCGACCTGCTGCACCCGACGCCGGAGTCGGCCCGCCAGATCGTGCTGCCCAGCCCGATCCTGGACAACGACGACCTGCGCCGACTGATCAAGATCGACGGTGAGGGCACGGGCTTCCCGTCGGTGCACATCCACGGCCTGTACCCGGTTGCGGAGGGCGGCGCGGGCTTGCGCGCCGCGCTGGCCGACGTGTGCGGCCAGGTGTCGGCGGCGATCGCCGACGGTGCGCGCCTGGTGATCCTGTCCGACCGCGAGTCCGACGAGACGCTCGCGCCGATCCCGTCGCTGCTGCTGACGTCGACGGTCCACCATCACCTGGTCCGGGAGAAGACCCGTGGGCGCGCCAGCCTGATCGTCGAATCCGGTGATGCACGCGAGGTCCACCACATGGCCGCGCTCATCGGCTTCGGCGCCTCGGCGATCAACCCGTACATGGCGTTCGAATCGATCGAGGACATGCTGGAGTCGGGTGCCATCGTCGGTGCGACCGGCGACCACGCGTCCGACTTCGCGACCGCGCGCGCCAACTACATCAAGGCCGCCGGCAAGGGCGTGCTCAAGGTGATGAGCAAGATGGGCATCTCCACGGTCCCGTCGTACAACGGTGCGCAACTGTTCCAGGTCATCGGCCTGAACCAGGAGACCTGCGACGAGTTCTTCACCGGCTGCGTCAGCCAGCTCGACGGCATTGGGCTCGACGAGCTCGCCGACGAGGTCGCGGCGCGCCACCACCTGGCCTTCCTGTCGCGCCCCTCGGAGTGGGCGCACCGCGAGCTGGAGGTCGGCGGCGAGTACCAGTGGCGTCGTGAGGGCGAATACCACTTGTTCAACCCGGACACGGTGTTCAAGTTGCAGCACTCCACCCGCACTGGCCAGTACAAGGTGTTCAAGGAGTACACCGCGATGGTCGACGACCAGTCGCGGCGCCTGGGCACCCTGCGCGGCCTGTTCGACTTCAAATTCGGCGACCGCGACCCCATCCCGATCGACAAGGTCGAGCCGGCCAGCGAGATCGTGAAGCGCTTCTCGACGGGCGCGATGAGCTACGGCTCGATCTCGGCGGAGGCGCACGAGACGCTGGCGATCGCGATGAACCGTATCGGCGGCCGCTCGAACTCCGGTGAGGGCGGCGAGGATCCGCGCCGGTTCAGCCGCGACGAGAACGGCGACTGGCGCCGCTCGGCGATCAAGCAGGTGGCGTCTGGCCGGTTCGGCGTGACGAGCAACTACCTGAGCAACTGCACCGACATCCAGATCAAGATGGC
>DLKD01000035.1 GCA_002477755.1 Gordonia sp. UBA7599 | reverse complement strand
CCTGCCGGGCAACCCGGTCAGCGTGCTGGTCTCCTTCGACGTGCTGGTGCGTGACGCCGTGCGCGCCATCGGCGGGCTCGCGCCGGTCCCCGTCGAACGCGGCCGTCTCACCACCGGGGTCGCCTCCTCCCCGCCCGGCAAGACGCAGTACCTGCGCGCCCGGCGCTGCGACGGTACGGACGGACGCGTCGAGATCATCGGCGGCCCCAGCAGCCACCTCATCGCCACCGCGGCACGGGCCGACGTCCTCGTCGAGATCGACGCCGCGGCAACCGAACTCGCCCCCGACACGGAGGTGCCACTGTGGCCGCTGACGCATTGACCCCCGCCCCGCTGAACCCGGATGACGCCCCACGGCTCACCCATGTCGATGCGAAGGGTGCAGCACGCATGGTCGATGTATCCACCAAGGCCGTCACCACGCGCACCGCCGTGGCGCGCGGGACGTTCTGCACCACCGAGGCCGTCGTCGAGCTCATCGATTCCGGCGGGCACCGCAAGGGTGATGTGCTGGCCGTGGCCCGGATCGCCGCGATCATGGGTGCGAAGAAGACCTCCGAGCTGATCCCGCTCTGTCACCCGCTGCCGCTGGACGCGGTCGACGTCGAGTTCGAGGTGGGCACCGACAGCGTCGGGGTCACCGCCACCGCGACGACGACCGGGCGCACCGGGGTCGAGATGGAGGCCCTCACCGCGGTCGCCGTCGCCGGCCTCACCCTGCACGACATGGTCAAGGCGATCGACCCGACCGCCACCATGACCGACGTCGGACTGCTGTCGAAGACCGGCGGGCGCAGCGGCGAGTGGACACGTGACGCGCAGCCACCGCAGTCGGCACCGCCGGCCGCCGGCTCGCCCACGCCCGCCTTCGTCGACGTCTACCCGGGCAAGCGGGCCACGGTCCTGGTGTCGTCGACCCGAGTGGCAGCCGGCGAGCGCACCGACGCGACGGGGCCGATCCTGCGCGACTGGTTGGCCGAGCAGGGCTTCGACGTCGCCGAGCCGGTCGTCGTGGCCGACGCCGACATAGCCGGGGCGATCGCCACCGCACTGGCCGGGGAACCGTCGCTACTCATCACGACCGGCGGGACCGGGCCGACCTCCGACGACCACACGCCCGAAGCGACCGCGCCGCACCTGACCACGTCGCTGCCGGGCATCGCCGAGGCCCTGCGCGAGACGGGCCGGTCGTCGACGCCGTATTCGTCGCTCTCACGGGGGCTGGCCGGTTTCGCGGGCCGCACCCTCGTCGTCAACCTGCCGGGTTCCAAGGGCGGGGTGCGCGACGGAATCGCCGTTCTGCAGCCACTCATCACCCACCTGTTCGACCTGGCGCGAGGCAGTGGTCATGAATAGCGGGGTCATGGATAACGAGGCCATGGATAGCTGCCCGCCCGCGATCCTCGACACAGCGCTCGACCCACGGGTGTGCGAGGCAGCGGTACGCACTGATGCCGACGGCGCGGTGGTCACCTTCACCGGAATGGTCCGTGACCACCACGACGGACGCACGGTCACCGCGCTGCGCTACGAGGCCCATCCCCGCGCCGCCGAGTTCGTCGACCGGGTCTGCGCGGCACACCGTCGCGCAGACGTGCGTGTGGCGGCCCAACACCGCGTCGGCGACCTGGCGATCGGCGACCTCGCCGTCGTCGTCGCGGTCAGCGCACCGCACCGCCGTGAGGCATTCGCCGTCTGCGCCGCTGTCATCGACGAGATCAAGGCCACCGTGCCCATCTGGAAGTACGAGACCTACGCCGACGGCGACCGGTCGTGGCAGGTCCCCCACTGCTGAGGCACGAACCTCGACCGGGGACCTTGGTCCGCGGGCCTTCGGTTTCGCGGCCCGAACTGGATATGTTGGGCCACAACGATCTGAAACGAAGCGATCTGTAACGAAAGGCATCGGAGATGAGTTCGTTCGGCGTCGGCCTGACGGTGGCGGCAGTCCTGGTGTGGTTGGGCATGGTCCTGGCGATCTCGTTCATCGAGGCGCCGCTGAAGTTCACCGCGCCGGGGGTGACACTGGCCATCGGCCTCGGGATCGGGCGCAAGGTCTTCCGCGCGCTCAACTCGGTCGAATGCCTGCTGGCAGTGATCGCGATCGTCGGCGCCTTCCTCGCCGTCCGCTCGGACTCCGGCCTCCCCACGGCGGCGGGGGTCGGTGTCATCGCCGCGACCGGCTGTCTACTGGTTCAGATCGTCGCGGTCCGCCCCGCGCTGACGCGGCGGTCGAACGAGGTGTTGGCCGGCGACGGAACTACCGCGGAGGACCGGCGCAGCTCGGCACACCTGTATTACGTGGGTCTCGAGGTGGCCAAGGTGATCGCGCTCGTCATCGCCGCAGCGGCGCTGCTACTCCACGGCTGACTTCTGTCCCCTGATCCGCTGGTTGAGCGCCTGGAGCGGGCCGGGGATCAGCAGCAGGGCGAGCGGCGCGCTGCCCAGGCCGGGCCACACGAGCGTCATGACCAGCGCGATCAGAAGTGCGATGATGCTGCCCACCCCGGTCCAGTCGGCCACGCTGCGCCGCGCCCGAGCGTCGTCGACGACGAGCTCCGGGCACCGGACACCCTCCCGTGTGATGCCGATCAGGGCGAGAATCGACACGGCCAGGAGCAGGATGTAGAAGCAATCCGCCCAATGCACGTGCTCGTTGGAGATCAGCGCCGTCGCGAGAGGCAGCAGCACGATCGTGAGCAACCAGACGAAATGCATGTTCATCATGGGCGAGTTGTACTCGCAGTAGTTCTCCATGATGGCGTGGTGGTTGCGCCACAGCACCCAGGTCACGATGAAGCTGATCAAGAAGCCGATGAGGACGTCGCCGTGATCGCTCATGATCTCGGGCAGCGTGCGCCGCGTCTCCACCTCGCTGGCCAGGTCGACCAGCGGCAGCACCAGCAGCGTGAGCGCGATGGCGACGACGGCGTCGGCGAAGGCGATGAGCCGCTTGAGCCCGTCGGCTGTATGTCGCTTGTCGGGTTTGACCATGGGCAAAGCGTAGGGCGTCGGCCCGCTCTGTCAGTTGGTGGGTTGCAGACGTCATGCTCCGCGAAGATGGAAAGCCCCATCTCGAAGTTGCGCATGAATCGCGCGGGATCGCGCTGAAAGGCGCCGTGATCGCGCCAGTGGAATCCCCACTTCGACCGGTCGATCGGCCACGAGTGCGCTGGTAGATTCCAGACATGCACAGCGCTGCACCGGCGCACATGGTCCGGCGGCCAGCAGCCTGGGAACCCGCCGAGCCGACAACGCCCGACCCCGACCCACAGGGCCGGGCGCGCGACCTGGCCGGTTTCCTCTCGGGTCGGCGCACACTGGCGCTCACCGGGGCTGGACTCTCGACCCCGTCGGGGATCCCCGACTACCGCAGTCCCGGATCACCACGGCGCACGCCGATGACGATCCAGATGTTCCTATCCTCCCCTGACTACCGACGCCACTACTGGGCGCGCAACCACCTGGGGTGGCGGCACATGGACGCGGCCCGGCCAAACCCGGCCCATCGCGCGCTGGCGGCGCTCGAAGACGGCGGCATCGTGTCCGGGGTGCTCACGCAGAACGTGGACATGCTGCACTTGAAGGCCGGGTCGCGTCGGATCGTCGACTTGCACGGCTCCTACGGGCGCGTGATCTGCCTCGACTGTGGACACCGACTGTCGCGGTACACGCTGCACCGCTCATTGGAGGCGATGAACCCGGGGTTCGCCGACCGCGTCGCCGGGCGAGGTGCGATCGAGGTGGCCCCCGACGCCGACGCCATGGTGGCCGACACCGCGTCGTTCGTCGTTGCCGACTGCCCACAGTGCGGCGGAACACTCAAGCCCGACATCGTCTATTTCGGCGAGTCGGTGGCCAAAGATGTGGTGGCGCAGGCATTTTCGATGGTCGACGATGCTGACGCCCTCCTCGTCGCGGGCAGTTCGCTCACCGTCATGTCGGGTTTGCGGTTCGTCCGGCATGCGGCGGCACACGGCAAACCGGTCGCCATCGTGAACCGGGGTACGACGCGCGGAGATCGCCTGGCCGAGCTGAAGATCGACCATCGGTGCGAGGTGGTCCTCCCCCTCGCTGCCGTGCTACTTCGCGACGCCGCAGGACACCGGGATAGCGCCGGTCATCAGCGGTTGCAAGGCGGCACTATGCACACTGTTGCATAGCAACTAGGCGCACTGCTACCGTGCGACTATGGCATTGGAGCACGCGATCATGGTCTCCCTGGGCGAGCGCCCGGGCACCGGCTATGAGATCGCGCAGCAGTTCGACCGGTCGATCGGCCATTTCTGGTCGGCGACCCACCAGCAGGTGTACCGGACGCTGAAGAAACTCCATGCCGACGGATTCGTCGCCTTCGAAACCGTCGAACAGGACGGCCGCCCGGACAAGAAGGTCTACCAGCTCTCCGACGCCGGGCGCGAGGCGCTGGCGAAGTGGGTCATCACCCCAACACCTCTGACGCCCCTGCGCGACGAGCTGGGCGTCAAACTGCGAGGCGCCGAGCACGGGGACCTGGGCACGATCATCACCGAGCTCGAGGCGCACCGCGACCTGTACCGACGACAGTTGGCTATGTACGAGGGTTTCGCGCTGGACTACCCCGACCCGGAAAGCCTCACCGGCCGTCGCCTGCACCAGTACCTCGTCCTGCGCGGCGGAATCCGGGGCGCGCAGAGCGCTATCGACTGGTGCGATGAAGTCGTCGACGGACTAGGCCGCGAGTACCGCGCGACCCACATCTGACCCTGCCCACCCCATCCACAGCCCACCCCATCCACAGCCCAACCAAGTCACAGCCCAACCAGCCATCAACCGAAGGATTCCACCGTGGCCGCTCCTACCGTGTCGCTCGAGCCGAACCCCTACTACCCCAAGCTCTTCGAGCCCCTCACGATCAACGGGCTCACCCTGCCCAACCGCATCATCATGGGATCGATGCACACCGGCCTGGAAGACCGGGCCTGGGACACCGACAAACTCGCCGAGTACTACGCCACCCGCGCGCGCGGCGGCGTCGGCCTGATCATCACCGGCGGCTACGCGACCAGCCGCACCGGACAGCTGGTCACCCTGGGCGGCAAGATGACCAACCGCCTCGACGTGGCCCGCCACCGGACCATCACCCGCGCGGTTCACGAGGGCGGCGGCCGCATCGCCATGCAGCTGATCCACGCCGGGCGCTACGGCTACAACCCGTTCAAGGTGGCCGCCGGCTCCGAGCCGTCGCCGATCCACCCGTTCAAGCACCTCAAGATGACCAACCAGATCATCTGGCACGTCATCCGCAGCTTCGGCCAGTCCGCCAAGTTGGCCGAGAAGGCCGGCTACGACGCGATCGAGCTCATGGGCGGCGAGGGCTACCTCATCAACCAATTCCTCTGCCCGCACACCAACGACCGCACCGACAAGTGGGGTGGCAACGCCGAGAACCGGCAGCGTTTCCTCGTCGAGGTCATCAAGGAAGTCCGCAAGCAGGTCTCCCCCGGCTTCCCCATCATCCTGCGCCAATCGGTCGCCGACTTCGTCAAGAAGGGACAGACCTGGGACGAGATCGCCCTGATGGCGCGCAAGGCCCAGGAGCACGGCGTCGACGCGATCAACACCGACATCGGCTGGCACGAGGCCGGCGTCCCCACCATCGTCACCTCGGTGCCGCGCGCAGCGTTCGTCAAGTTCACCGAACGGCTGCGCGACGAGGTGTCGATCCCGCTGATCGCGTCCAACCGCATCAACACCCCGGAGGTCGCCGAGGACATCCTCGAGCGCGGCCGCGTCGACGCCGTGTCGATGGCCCGTCCGCTGTTGGCCGACCCGGAGTTCGCCGACAAGGCCCGCGAAGGCCGCGCCGACGAGATCAACACGTGCATCGGCTGCAATCAGGCCTGCCTCGACCACGCGTTCGTCGGCAAGAAGGTGTCCTGCCTGCTCAACCCGCGCGCCGGACGCGAGACCACGCTGAAGCTCGGCGCAACGCGCCTGGCCCGCCACGTCGCCGTCATCGGCGCCGGCCCGGCCGGCCTCGCCGCAGCTGTCTCCGCTGCCCAGCGCGGCCACCGTGTCGAGCTCTTCGAAGCCGGCGAGAGCGTCGGCGGTCAGTTCTCGATCGCCGCCCGCATCCCGGGCAAGGAGGAGTTCAACGAAACACTGCGCTACTTCACCCGACAGCTCGAGATCACCAACGTCATCGTGCACTTGGGCAAGCGCGTGACCGCGGAAGAGATCCTCGACGGCAGCGCCAGTGCCGCCGACGGTGACGCCGCGAAGTTCACCGACGTCGTGATCGCCACCGGTGTCGTGCCGCGCATCCCCGACATCCCCGGCATCGACCACCCGATGGTGATGTCGTACGCCGAGGCCGTTCTCGGGCACCGCGAGATCGGCAAGCGTGTCGCGGTCATCGGCGCCGGCGGCATCGGCTTCGACGTGTCGGAGTTCCTCACCACCGACGAGTCGCCGACGCTCAACCTCAAGGAATGGGAGCAGGAATGGGGCGTCTCCGAGGACCTATCGGTCCCCGGTTTCGTCACCAAGCCGCGCCCCCTGCCCGCGACCCGGCAGGTCTACATGGTCCAGCGCAAGCCTGGCGGCCAGGGCAAGACCTTGGGCAAGACCACCGGCTGGGTGCACCGGGCGACGGTCAAGATGAAGGGCGTCGAACAGATCTCCGGCGCGACCTACGACTTGATCGACGACGAGGGCCTGCACCTGACCCTGCACGACAAAGAGGGCAACGAGACCGGCAAGCGAGTCCTCGAAGTCGACAACATCGTCGTGTGCGCGGGCCAGGAATCGGTGCGCGACCTCGTCGACCCGCTCACCGTCGCCGGTGTCACGACCCACGTGATCGGTGGCGCCGACCTCGCCTCGGAGCTCGACGCGAAGCGGGCCATCCGTCAAGGGACCGAGGTCGCCGCCTCCCTGCCCTGACGCCACCACCGGCCGACTACGATCGGGGGCATGGGAATCCCACACCCCTCCCCCCAGTCGCGAGCCGTCGTCACCGGCGCGTCGTCGGGAATCGGGATGGCACTCGCGCGTGAACTCGCTTCGCGCGGTTATGGCCTGATCCTCGTCGCCCGCCGTGGTGAGGTCCTCGAGGAGCTCGCCGGTGAGCTGCGTGCGCAGCACGGCACCGCCGTCGAGGTGCGCGCCGTCGACCTGTCCGATCCGACAGCGGTCACCGTGCTGTGCGGCGAACTGTCCGGGCGGGAAATCTCAATCCTGGCCAACAACGCCGGGGTGGCGACGTTCGGGCCGCTCGCCGAACTCGACGCGGCCTACGAGCAGGCCCAGGTGCGGTTGAACGTCAACGCCGTCCACGACCTGACACTGGCGGTCTTGCCGCAGATGGTCGCCCGTGGCGGTGGCGGCATCCTGATGGTCGGTTCGGCGGCGGGCAACATGCCCATCCCCAACAACGCGACCTACGCGGCGACCAAGGCCTTCGTTAACACGTTCAGCGAGTCGCTGCGCGTCGAGGTCGCCGACGCCGGTGTACACATCACGTTGCTGGCCCCCGGACCGGTTCGCACCCACACCCCCGACGCCGACGAGGCGTCCACGGTCGACGCGGCAGTGCCCGACTTCCTCTGGCACGACACGACCAAGGTCGCGAAGATGAGCCTGGATGCGTTGGGGCGCAACAAGATGCGGGTTGTTCCCGGCATCCTGTCGAAGGCGATGTCAGTGGCCGGCGGGTACTCGCCGCGCAAGATCACCGCCCCCATCGTCGGCGCCTTCTACCGCAAGCTCGGCGACTGACCGCGGCTGTCACTAGGGTTGACCGCGTGCAAGACAAACTGGTGTGGATCGACTGCGAGATGACCGGTCTCGACACGACGAACGACAAGCTGATCGAAATCGCGGCGCTGGTGACTGACAGCGATCTCAACGTCCTCGGCGAGGGTGTGGACATCGTCATCCACGCCGACGATGAGGCGCTGGCGAACATGCCCGACGTCGTCACCAAGATGCACGCCGCATCCGGGCTCACCGAGGAAGTCCGCGCGTCGACGGTGACCCTCGCCGAGGCGGAGGAGCAGGTCCTCGACTACATCCGGCGCCACGTCACCACGGCTGGACAGGTTCCACTGGCCGGCAACTCGATCGCCACCGACCGCGCCTTCCTGGCCCGCGACATGCCGAAGCTCGACACCTACCTGCACTACCGGATGGTCGACGTGAGTTCCATCAAGGAGCTGTGCCGGCGCTGGTACCCGAAGATCTACTTCGGGCAACCGGCGAAGGGCCTCTCCCACCGTGCGCTCGCCGATATCCGCGAGTCGATCCAGGAGTTGAAGTACTACCGCGCGGCGGCGTTCGTGCCGCAACCAGGGCCCGACGCCGACGAGCTCACCACCATCGTCGAGGGTCTGGGCCCGGCGTAGGGAACCGATTGGTCTTCTCCGCGGGTCACCCGCTAGAGTAGGACCCTGGCTCTGGACGACGGCGATCCTGTCGGTCAGCGCCGATGGTGGCTGTAGTTCAGTTGGTAGAGCACCAGGTTGTGATCCTGGCTGTCGCGGGTTCGAGTCCCGTCAGCCACCCCCACCAGAAACGGCGTCTGACTTGCACTTATGCGGGTTAGGCGCCGCTTCGTTTTGGCCGTATGCAATGAGCCATGCAATAGCGGTCTCATTTTCCGCCCCCAACCGCGTCGGCGAAGCGGTCCGCCGCCGCCCGTTGCATCGTCGGCGTCACGTGGGCGTAGGTGTCCATCGTCGTCGTGATCGTCGAGTGTCCAAGCCGTTCTTGGACGACCTTCGGGGACACGCCCGCCTCTAACAGCAGTGACGCGTGAGTGTGGCGCATACCGTGCAAGGTCAGCGCGGGCAGACCGTCGAGCACCTGCCGCGCCTTGCTGACGCGCCGGGTGAACATCTCCGACACCGACATGGGGTTACGCGGTGAACCGTCGAGCGTGCCGAACACGTAGGCGTCAGCGGTCGCCAAGTCCAACGAGAGAGCCGCGCGCGTCTTGCGCCATGCCCGTAGTACGGCGATGGTGGCTGGGTCGATATCGACGACGCGCGCCCGACCGGACTTCGTGGACTTCACAGCGCCCGGGGTGGCGGTGTCCAGTGCCCGCCGAACCTGCACCCGCGCGCCGGTCAGGTCGACGTCGGCCCACCGCAGCGCCAACAGTTCCGAACGCCGCATACCGGTGTAGGCCGCCAGCCACCACAACGCCGCGACGTCGTCGTCGTAGTCGTCGCGGTCCCATGTGAGGAACGCCCGCAGCTGGGTACCGGACCACGTGACCATCTCGTCTTTCTCCCGTGCGATCGCCTTCGCGCGCGGTGCCCGTACCGACTTCCGGCGGGCCGGGTTGTCGACGATCAGACGATCCTCTTTCGCGGCGTCGAGCATCGCGCCGACAGCAACGTGCACCTTGTGGACGGTGTTCGTGCCGAGTCCTTCGGGTGCGCGGGTGCGCGACTGGTCGGGCTGACCGAGTTCGCGGTAGAGCCGGGCCAGGTGGGTTGTGGTCACCTTGTCCAGACGCAGGCGTCCGATCGTCGGGTTGACGTGGCGGGTGAAGATGCGCCGGTATCCGGCGACGGTGGCAGGCGCCAAGTCGAGCCCGTCGAGCCACGTTGCCGAGTAGTCGGCGACGGTGGGAACAGTGGCGGTCAGGTCACGCCCGGCCGCGTGGTCGGCGCGCGCCTTCTGTAGTGCCTTCTCCGCTTCGGCTGCTGTGAGAAGGCCGCCCTTGCCGACGTATTTGCCGCTGCCCGGCACGGTCGGGTCGTAGCCGACCAACAGCTGATAGCGCCAGCGGATGGCACCTGACTGCACCTTGTACTTTGTGACGCTGCCGCCTACGCGTCGGCTACGCCCCTTCTTCTTGGTCATCGATCTTTCTCCTTCTTCCGTGGTGGTGGTGGCAGGAGTTCGGCGTCCTGCGCTTGCCGGATCACACGCGCGGCCGTGGACGGATCGCGGTCCAAGTAGAGCCCGACAGCGTGCCTTGGTGCCGCGAGGGCGACTATCTTTAGCTTCTCGTCTTTCACGTTCGGCCGTGCCTCGCGGATCATCGCCTTCACCTCCTCCACTCGCCCGTTCCTGACGAGTAGGACGAGCTTCGCGACGTCGCGGAGTTCCTCGATGCTTCGCCCCTTCGGGCCGCGCCGCTGCTGAGCGGTCTCAGGCTTCGTTCGCAACTCGACGGCGCCGAGCGTGGATAGATCGACAGGAGGACCGTTGCTGTCGCAGTCGTTGACGTGGATACTGGCCGCGATCGTTGCCAGCCGCTTGACCGGTATGCGCCGCAAGTCTGCCGTTGCCAGTGCGGCACCGTCGTCGGGGACAAGCATGATGCCGAGGAGCGTCGGCCCACTTTCGTCGAGCCCGGCGCGCACGTAGTAGGTCACGCGTCGGCCAACTAGGCGGATTCCGACGTACTTGCCGCCAGGTCTGACTAGGCCGGGGGCGGGGTCACGGTTGGCGAGGCGGTTGGGGAAGACCGCGACGCTCTCGACGGCCCCCGGTGTCTTGCGCGCCTCCCGCTCCGCTGCCGCCGCATAGTCGATGAATCGCCGCGTGCGCTCACCTATCGCGGTCTGCCAATATTGCACGCCCGTCATCCTATGCATCGGTCGGTAATTCCGCTAGGCATGAGAGTGCAAGCCCAAACCAACCGACACCAAGGAGGCGCATTAGATGGCAACCACAGAACTTGACCCCGGGGTGAAGATCGATCTCGCGTGGCTTCGTGAGGCCACTGTCACGGCCCTCACCATTCGCCAGACCGGGCAAGTGCTCGGGATCGATCCGCACCGTGAGCGCGGCCGTCAAGCGTGGCGAACTGCCCGCCGTGAAGGTTGGGCGCCGGGTGCTGGTGCCGCGTACTCAACTGTTGGCGCTGTTCGACGTTGCACCCTCGCCGCGTGACTAGCCGTCTACCGCTGCCTCACCCGATGTTTGGACAGGAGTCCTACCAACCATGCCCACCACCACAGAGAGAAGCCGCCCCCGCGTGAACGAGGACGGTTCCCGGGTAGTCATGACCCAACCCCGAGACTACGCCGCTCTGCTGCCCGATGAGGCCGCCGTCACCAGGTGGGCCGCCGGTCTGGTCCTGCCCGGCACGCCACTGTTCGGGTCGCCGGAGTGGGTAGCCCTCGACGACGAAGAACTACGAGTGTCCTCAGCGGTGCGCGCCGGAGTCGCCTACGTCGCCGAAACCGTGAGGCTGCCGTACCGGCTGGCTGCCGAGTTGGTGGATGCCGACCTCGACGTGGTGGCGCGGGTGCGTGCCGCTGCACTCGACGTCGCCGACGGCACCGCGTGGGGAACTGTGGGCCGCCAGATCAGGGACCGCCGGGCCTGGCAGGAATCAAACCCGTGGGCCGTGCGGCAGGTGACCGCATGAGTAAGAACTTCCGTGTTAGCGCTGCCGCGCACGACCGTGAGAAGCGTGAAGAACGCGAAGAAGGTGATGCGCTTGACGATGCCGCCAGCGCCGACGAGTACGCCGCCAAGCGCGTGCTGTTGGTCGCCAAGGTCGCCGCCGCCGTCGCTGGTCAGCCGGGGTTGACATTGGTCAGCGCCGAGCCCGAGTCGCAGGAGGACGAGACGGTCGACCACCTCGACGACGCGCCCGAGCAGACCGCACCCGAGGACCTTGACGAGGTGCCCGCACCCGAGGACGACCGCCCCGACGAGGACCAGGCACCACCACCGCACGAGCCCGACGAGGACGAGCTCGGCGCGGAGGTAGTGGAGACCGACGACGGCCCCTCACCCGAGGGACCCACAAGCGCAGGCGCCACGCGCACCGAGGTGGAGGTGATCGACGCCACCCGTGGGACCGCTGCCGAGGAAGTCAAGCGCCAAATACTCGACGGCTGGTCGTTCATCCACGATGAGCCTGATGCCATTCCCGCGCTGTGGGGAGACGGCGACCGCGTGGTGTGGCCCGAGGGTGAGTCACTGGTAATCGCTGGCGGGCAGGGAGTCGGCAAAACGACCCTGGCCGGCCAAGTAGTCACCGCGCTGATCGGTGCCGGTGACTCGGAGGTACTAGACCTGCCAGTCAGCCGCGTCAACCGTGTGCTGTACCTGGCGATGGACCGGCCCCGACAAGCCGCACGGTCCCTACGGCGTCAGCTTGGTTCGGCCGGTCAGGATCAGATGGCCCGGCTTGCAGTGTGGAAGGGTCCACCGCCAGTGGACCTGGCGAAGCACACAAGCGCACTTGCCGGACTGGCCGAGTTGGCGAATGCCGACGTGGTGGTGGTCGATAGCCTCAAGGACGCCGCGCTTGGGTTGACTGACGACGAGGTGGGCGCCGGATGGAACCGCGCCCGCCAGTTACTCCTAGCCGACGGCCGCAACCTGATGGAGTTGCACCACATTCGGAAGGCTCCCACAGGGAGGGGGCCGGACAAGGCGCCGAGCATCGGCGACATCTACGGCTCAACGTGGATCACGTCGGGTGCCGGGTCGGTGCTGTTGCTGTCCGGTGACCCCGATGACGCGGTCGTTCGCCTGCACCACGTGAAGCAACCGATGGAGGAAGTCGGGCCCTGGAATGTGGCGCACCACCAGACCGAGGGGCGCCTAGAGATCGTGGATCAGGTCGACGTTGCCGAACTGGTCGCCCGACGCGGCCGAGTCACCGTGAAGGACTTGGCGACGGTGCTGTTTGATACTCCCGTACCTAACCGCAACCAGGTGGAGAAGGCACGGCGCAAACTCGATCGGTTGACGGCGCGCGGTGTCCTGACGCGCACGGAAATGCTGCCCGGAAACCCGACCGAGTACGCGTGTTCGGGAGGTGTGGAATGAGGCGTCTCTTGCGCAACTCGGTGGGTCACGGAGGGGGTCACGCGCCCGTTTTGGTCATGCACTCACGCCAGGGTCACGCTGTTTGTGTTTGTGCTGGTCACAGGGTCACGTTTGGGGTCACGGGGGTCACGCGCCTAGGGGGTCACGCTAGGGGGGGTCTCTATAAGAGACCCCTAGCGGCCCCCACCCCCGGAACGGCCCTGCTCTCGGCGATGAGATTGGGGGTCAGCGATGAGTGACGACGACCTCGACGGCCGGAGCTATCCGCGCGCTGAACCGCCCATCGGGCTGGACCGTGACGACGCGCTACTACTCGACCTAGTCACCGACGGATTCAGCTACCGACTCAGCGCGATCGGCGCCGACGCTGACCGCTACCAGATCGCCGAGTTCGTCGACCGCAACGGCGTTCGGCAGTACGTGAGTGTGGACACTGACCGTCTCGGCTACCGAGGCCAGTTGTCAGCCGCCCTCGACGACCCGCCTCCGCATGAGCGTCTCGACGCCCTCGACGCTGCGCGCGTGGTGCCGCTGCACTGTGGTGCCACCACCCGATCAGGTTGGCCGTGCAGTCGCACAGTCACCACCCCCGGAGCCCGCTGCCACCAACACACCACCGCCCGATAACCAAACCCGAGGAGGACCCCGTCATGCGCCGCAAACAACGCACCACCATCGACACCTTGCCCACCGCCGAAACAGCGCCCACGAAGCTCACAGCCCCGGCACGGCCTAGCCTGTTCGACCCGCAGGCGTGCGCCTCCGAATGGCTGCACGGGCAAGCCGACGAGGACGACGTCCTCCCCTTCTCGTGGCTCGCCGGCCGCTGGTACCGCCACACCCGCAGCGGCTGGGAGCAGATCGACGACGGAGCCCTCCGCCACTCCCTCGACGAGTACGGCCGCCAACACCACCAGTTCGATGAGCACCTTGGCCGCCGTGACGCGACATGGAACGCAGTCGTCCACCAGGTCCGCCAACTAGCCGCCAACACCGCCCCGCCGGAGCCGCCCGCCGACCGCTTCGGCCGCGCCCCGCAGTCGTGGCACACCCGCCGCGACGGTCACCTACCCGGCGTGCCGGTGCAGATCGCCCGCTGCTACGTCGCTGAGCGCTGGTACCCGAGCCCCGGCCGCGACTTGGGCGGTAGGCAACTCATCTACGCCTATGGCCGGTGGCGGGTATGGAACCGAGGGCAGTGGACCGAACCGGCATCGACGACCGCCCGCCCTGACGAACTGGCCGACCCGATCGCCGAGGACATCGCCGAATGGATCAGTGACGCCCACGTGTGGCAGGGAGACCAGCTGATCCCGTGGCGCTCAATCCTCGATATCGGCAACCTCACCCGCGCAGTACGGGAGGTGAGTGCGATACCGGTCGGTGCAGACGGGAAGCTGCCCGACCCCGTGGCGGTGTGCGACCACGACCAAGCCCAAGCCCGCCGCGAAGCCGCCGACACCCGCCAACCCCGACCCCTGAAAGTGAAGTGACGACATGGCAGAACTAGCCGACCACCGGATCACCGTCGAGAACTGGGAAGTGTTCGCCAGCCGCGACACCGCGCTCGCCCTCC
This sequence comes from Gordonia sp. UBA7599, assembly GCA_002477755.1. Classification (GTDB taxonomy): domain Bacteria; phylum Actinomycetota; class Actinomycetes; order Mycobacteriales; family Mycobacteriaceae; genus Gordonia. The sequence goes on along the minus strand of DLKD01000035.1, from coordinate 60,021 downwards.
GCGACTACCTCACCGACGCAGGCATCGAGTCCTACGTGTGGCGCGACACGTCGGGCTATGGGACGTGGGTGCTGGTCGCCTAAGGGCCAGCCCTGTACCGGCCAAACAAACAAGGGAAACAGCGATGACATGGACAGGTCGACCCGGCACGCGCCCGCAACAACTCGCCGACCGTGACCGCGCCGTGCGTGCCCTCGACCTACGCCGCGACGGCCTGCAATGGCAACAGATCGCCGACGAGTTGGGATATCACGACGACGCCACCGCCTACCGCGCCGTCAAGCGCGTCCTCGACCGTGTCGAATCAGAATCGGCCACCGAGTACCGGGCTGTGATGGCCGCCCGCTACGAACAGTTGTGGAGGGACGCGCGGTCATCGTTGGACGCCCTACCTGCCGACCACGCTGGCCGTGCCGCGCTCCTGACGTCGGCACGCGGCGTCCTCGACTCACTGGCACGATTGCACGGCATCACGGCGGCCGAGGTCACCGTCGTCACGCCCGAGGTCCGGGCCCGCGACCGCATCGACGAGGAGATTGCGCGCCTGGTCACCAAACTGAAAACAGCGGCCGGACCCGACGTCGAAACCCCCGTACTCGACGGCATCGTCGCCGAGGTCGAAGCCATGCCCGACCCGGCCGACTAGCCGCCGAGGGGAACGCACCTATATGGGCGCGCTGACACTGAAATAGCGCGCAGCTATGACCGGTCAGCCGAGGACGTCGCCCACCAGGTCGACACGCCCCGCCGGGGTGCGCCACCGCAACGGGTCAAGATCGTCGACCGCCTGCCGCCGCCGCTCATCGGACACCTTCGTATAGACCTGCGTCGTCGCCAATGACTTATGCCTCAGTAGTTCCTGCACCGTCCGCAGATCAGCCCCATTCGCCAGCAACGTCGTTGCATACCAGTGCCGCAACGCGTGCGGCGTCGCGTTGACACCAGCACGGCGCATCGTCCGCCCAACCACATCGCTGACTGACTTCCCATGCATCGGGGCACCCGGTGTGCCGCGCATCGGAAACCACCAGCCCTTGACGGGCATCGTGGAAGCGACCTCAACCAAGATCGGATGCAACGGGATCGAACGCAGCTTGCGCCCCTTGCCCTTGACCCAGATCAGCCGCGCCCCCAGGTCGACGTCCTCACCACGGACCCGCGCAATCTCACTGACCCGCAGGCCGGCCAACGCCGCCAACAAAATCATGATCCGCGTCGACCGCCACATACGCGCCCCCATGAGCCGGGCCATGTCCTCATCGCTGATCGGCCTAGGTTCCCGGTCGGGATAGTGTGCGGTGCCAACTTTCACCATGGGGTTGTCGGGTCGGTGGTCGACCAGCTGCAACCACTTGAACCACGCGCCGACGTAAGACTGATAGGTGGCGGCCGTCGAATCCGACCACTCCGGGTGCGAGTGCAACCACTCGATGATCTGCGCCGGCGTCATGCCCGCAGGCTGCACCCCGGACTCGGCCGCCATGGCCGCGATAACCCGGCACCGTTCGGTGATCGTGACGTGCGAGAGCCGCGCCGCCGTCTGCCACACCTGCCAGTCGTCGAGCTTGAGAACGTGAGTCATGAGGTAGTCCCTTCGGGGTTGTGGTAGTCGAGCATCACGGCGACGGCGTGCCGCAGCACACCCGCCAACATGTCGGCCTCCGCCGGAGTGAGGGAGAACGTCCAACCGTCGCCGGGTATCCCGGGGATCGTGTCCTGTCGGAACACGAGGTACGGCCGCCAATGGTCGGCGATCGGTTGCCGCAGCTGCACCCGCAACCGCCCCCGGACGTGCCCGAGGTCGGCGACCCGCTCACACGCCCCGTCCGGGTGGATCAATTCATGCGACCACCACAGCCCGCCGGGCTCCTGCTGCCCGCTCACAGGGCCGACTCACAGACGTGTGATTCGGCGATGAAACCGGCCGCCATGCAATGAGCCATGCAATAGCGGTATTGCATGGCGGTGTATCTCAATGTGCCGTCAACAAGTGCCCGTCGACGTTTACCGAGGTCAGAGGCACCGCCGAGGTATCTCGATGCACCCATATCCCCACCGGTGACGAGAGTTCGAGTCCCGTCAGCCACCCCGACGACGACGCCCGCCCGCACACGCAGGCGGGCGTCGTTTTATCTTGTCGAGGGACCTCACTAGGCTGGATCCGTGGAGATCCAGGGACGCCGAATCCTCGTCACCGGCGCGTCCAGCGGGATCGGACACGCGCTCGCCCTGGAGTTGGCGTCGCGCGGGGCACGACTCGTGGTCACCGCGCGCAGTGTCGACAAACTCGAGGAATTGGCCGCTGCCACGGACGCCGAGGTCTTTCCCGCCGACCTCTCGATCTGCGGGGCGGCGGCCGATCTGGCCGCTCGCGTCGGCCCGGTCGACATCCTCGTCAACAATGCTGGCGCCGGACTCGCCGCACCCGTCGCGACGATCGGCGACGACGAGCAGGCCCGCGCCGCCTTCGAACTCAACTATTGGAGCCCGCTCGCGCTGATCGGTGCGCTGACGCCACCGGTGATCGTCAACGTCACCTCGCTGGCGCCGGTCACCCCGTGGCCGCTGTCGGGCGGATACGCCGCCGCCAAAGCCGCACTATCGGTCGCCACCGAGACGCTGCGGATGGAGCTGCCCGACACCCATGTCATCGAGGTCGTCCCCGGTCCAGTCGATACCCCGGTGCAGGCCGAAGTACGTCTGATCCCGGGTAGCGCCCGCGTTCTCGACAAGTTGCCGACAGGCAGCGCCGAGCGACTGGCACGGCGCATCGCGACGGCGATCGAGCGCGACCGCACCCGAGTCGTCTTCCCCCGGATCTACTACCCCGCGCTCGCTCTGCCCACCATCGGCCGTCGAATCCTGCGAGTCCTGGCACGCAACGTTCGAACCGACGACACGGTGTTCCGGACGGGCTCGCAGGGGGATGCGGCGTCGATCGCCGCGCGCGCGAGTTGGCGCCCGCGCCGTTGATCGCTTGGCTCCGAGACTCGTCCGGAGCCTCCATGCAACGAACCATGCAAAAGCGGCGTGAGATGTGATGTGGCTCACACTTTCCATGGGTTTACAACCTTTTTACCCGTTTCGGGACCAAGGCCCATTCTTCGTCGGGACCAACGCCCCGACGATTTGATCGGCAAACCTGCAGGCCTCGCGCGGTCCTACCGTTATTGGCGCAGCTCCACAGCCCACCGGAGAGGTCAGCCCAGCCATGTCCGTCACCGCCACAGAGCCAGAATCCGCCCCACTCGAACCCATCGATCCGACCGAGGAGAAAGACCCGGTCATCAGCCGGGGCTGGGTCCAGGGCGTCGCCCTGGTCATGCTCTTCGGCTTCTTCGTGATGGGGATCCTCGCGTACCGCACCTACACCGCCTCGATGCCGCTACCTGACAAGGTGGTGACGCAATCGGGCGAACCGCTGTTCAGTGGTGCCGACATCACCCGCGGCCAAGAGATCTTCCAGGCCCGCGGCCTGATGCAGTACGGCTCGATCAACGGCCACGGCGCCTACCTGGGTCCCGACTTCACCGCCGACTACCTGCGCCGGTCGACCGAGAACGTCGGCGAACAGATGAAGGCCAAGGGGGTGCCGCAGGTCCACGACGCCGTGGTCAAGGAATTCCGGACCAATCGCTACAACAGCTCGACCAAAACACTCACCTACACCGACTACCAGGTCAACGCCTTCAACGCCCTGACCAAGCACTACGCCCAATTCCTCGGTCCCGACTCCCGGGCCAACGGACTGCCCGCCGATTTCATCACCGATCCCGGTGATATCCGCGACCTCACCGCCTTCTTCTCCTGGAGTGCGTGGGCCGCGGCCGCCGACCGCCCCGGGCACGACTACTCCTACACCAACAACTGGCCGGCCGAGCCGCGCGTCGACAATGGTCCCACCGCCGATCTCATCGTCTGGTCGGCCTTGTCGCTGATCGCCCTGCTCGGCGGCACCGGCATCATGTTCGCGGTGTATGGCCGGTGGAGCCAGCGCATCGGCTGGCATTCCAACACCCAGCAACCACTGGTGTCCTACAAGCAGCCTGGCGAGGTCAAACTCACTTCCTCGCAGCGGGCAACGGTCTTCTTCTTCCTGATCATCGCGGTGCTCTTCTTGATGCAGGCGCTGCTGGGCGCACTCACCGAGCACTATCGCGCCGACCTATCAAGCTTCTTCGGCCTGAATCTCAACGCGCTGTTGCCCTACAACCTCGCGCGCACCTGGCACGTCCAGCTCTCCTTGTTCTGGACGGCGGCGTCGTTCCTGGCCGCGGGCATCTTCATCACCCCGTTCATCACCAGGCGCGAGCCAAGCCGCCAGCACTGGCTGGCCTATGCACTTCTGGGTGCATTGGCCGTAGTGGTCTTCGGCTCGCTGATCAGCGAGGGTCTGTCGACCTTCGGAATCATCAAAGAGGGCACCCTGTTCTCCCAACAGTGGGAGTACCTCGACCTCCCCCGGTTCTGGCAAATCCTGCTGGTCATCGGGTTGTTCTTCTGGATCGTCATCCTGTGGCGCGGGTTGCGCACCACGTTGCGGAGCTCGGCCAAGACGGGCATGCCGTGGCTGTTCTTCCTGGCCGGCCTGGCCATCCCGGCCTTCTACGCGGTCGGCCTGCTGGCCAACAGTGACACCCACTTCTCAGTCGCCGATTTCTGGCGGTTCTGGGTGGTGCACCTGTGGGTCGAGGACTTCCTCGAACTGTTCACGACGGTGATGGTGGCCTACCTGTTCGTCCTACTCGGCGTCGTGCGCCAACGGATCGCCATCGGCATCATCTTCTTGGACATCATCCTGTACTCCGCCGGCGGTGTGATCGGCACGATGCACCACCTCTACTTCTCGGGCACTCCGGTCGAGCACATGGCTTTGGGCGCGTTCTTCTCCGCGGCCGAGGTGATCCCGCTGACCCTGCTGACCGTCGAGGCATGGACCTTCCTGCACCTGGGCTCGCGGCAGCAATCGGGCGACACCAAGCCCTTCCCGCACCGCTGGGCGGTGATGTTCCTGGTGGCGGTCGGCTTCTGGAACTTCCTGGGCGCCGGCATCTTCGGTTTCCTAATCAACCTGCCGGTGGTCTCCTACTACCAAATCGGCACCGCGCTGACCGCCAACCACGGCCACGCGGCAATGATGGGCGTCTACGGCATGCTCGCCGTCGGGATGGCCATGTTCGCGCTGCGGTATGCGATACCGGCCGACAAGTGGCCGGAGCGGGCCGCCAAGACCAGCTTCTGGTGTTTGAACATCGGTCTGGCGTGGATGGTGTTCGCGACGTTGCTCCCGCTGGGCATCCTGCAGCTCTACCACTCGGTGGACGAGGGCTACTACGAGGCCCGCTCGCTGGGCTACATCACCCAGCCCGACAACGTCCTGCTCGAATGGGCGCGCATGCCTGGTGATCTGGTGTTCATCATCGGCGGCATCCTGCCCTTCCTCTACATCGCCTACGTGGCGGTGCGACACTTCTTCAAGTCCGAACCGACTGAGCAGTTCACCGAGAACCCGTTGTTCGAGGTGCTGCCGTCCGACGGGAAGGTTGCGACTAAGGTCGGGGCGGGGGGCACGGCCGGCGCGACCATATCGGGGGCCGCCACGGCGGACACCGGCTCCGACGCCGACTCGTCATGAGTGCACCGTCGATCAGCACCTGGATGGTCGCGACCTATGCACTGGTCCTGGTGGGCGTCGCCTGGGCCTTCGACCAGATGGCAAAGCGCACCTCTCGCCGGGCCGCGCAGTGGCAAACCGGCGACTTCGTCTACCACGAGGACCACGACGCCTGGAAGTGCCCGGAAGACCAGTGGCTCTGGCCGACCTCCTTCGATCCGGAAAACCGGGTGATGCGCTACCGCGCCAAGCCGTCGGTCTGCAACGGATGCCCGGTAAAGGACACTTGCACGACCTCCACGACCGGCCGGGAAGTCAGCCGGGCGGTCGACCCGTGGCCACACTCGGAGGCCGGCCGCTTCCATCGCGGAATCGCCTGCGTGATCGCCGGGTTGGCTGGCATGCTGATCGTCGGCCAGGCCTTGATCTCCCACGCCGTGCCGGACCTGCTGGTTCTGGGCTCCGCCCTCATCGGGCTCGCTGCGTTGGCCGCGCCGTTGTTCAAACACCTGCTCGCCACCCCGGCCCACGCGCCCGACCACCTTCCGGCCCGCACCGCACACGAGGACTCGGTGGCGGCCGCAATCGACAAGTACTCGACGCGCTGGGGCACGGGCATGCGCAGCAAGGAGCCGAAGAATTCATGACGACCGCCTGGTTGTTGGTAGCTCTGCTCGTCGCCGTCACCCTAGGAGTCCTCGCCTGGATGGGCATCACCGTGCTGCGCGAATACGAGCGTGGCGTCGTCTTCCGCGCGGGTCGGCTGCGCCCCCTGTACGAACCCGGCGTGAAGTTCCTCATCCCCCTGGTCGACCGGATCGAACGGGTGGATCTGCGCGTGGTGACACTGACCATCCCGCCGCAGGAAGTCATCACCAAGGACAACGTCCCCGCCCGCGTGAACGCGGTGGTCATGTTCCGCGTCGTCGATCCGGTGCTGGCGATCATGGCCGTCGAGAACTACGCGGTGGCCACCTCGCAGATCGCCCAGACCACACTGCGCTCGCTATTGGGACGGGTCGATCTGGACACCCTGCTGGCGCATCGGGAGGACCTCAACGCCGATCTGCGCACTGTGATCGAAGCGCAGACCAGCGCTTGGGGGGTCCAGGTGCAGGTGGTGGAAATCAAAGACGTCGAGATCCCTGAATCCATGCAGCGGGCAATGGCACGCGAGGCCGAGGCCGAACGCGAACGCCGCGCCAAGGTCATCAACGCCCGCGGCGAGTTGCAAGCCTCCGAGGAGCTCAAACAGGCCTCTGACACTCTGTCGCAGAGCCCGGCCTCACTGCAGTTGCGCTACTTGCAGACCCTGCTGGAGTTGGGTGCCGACCAGAACTCGACGGTCGTGTTCCCACTACCCGTCGACATCATCACGCCCTTCCTCAATGCCGCCCGCGACGCCAAGCGCGACCGGTAACGCAGCGATGTATCCTGCGCCTGTGGGCTCCCCTTCCTTCGAATCCGCAGTCCGACGTCTCGGTGCGACCAGTTGGGCGGCACTCGGGATCATCGGACTGGTAGTGGTTGCGGCACTGGGTCTCAGCGCGGTCAGCGGCATCCTTATCCCGCTGATCGTCGCGGTGATCCTGGGGATGGTTCTCGAACCGGTCGCCGGGTTCTTCCGTCGCCACGGCCTGTCGCCGGCGGGCGCCACGGCCGTGACGCTGCTGCTGTCCATCCTCGCGCTCGCGGTCGTGCTCACCGTCGTGATCCAGGGGTTCGTCCGGCAGGTGCCCGAGATTTCGCGCCAGCTCACCACCGGGTGGAATTCACTGGTCGATTGGGTCCACAGCCACGACCTCGACCCGGAGCTGCTCGAGCGTGCCCGCTCCGCTTTCGACACCTATTCGGGCCAAGTGGGCCAGGGCGCGCTCGGGGCGCTGACGCACACCTTCTACGGTGCGATCTCGCTCTTCATCGGCATCTTTTTCTCGGTGTTCTTCCTCTTCTTCACCATTCGCGACGGCTACAAGTTCTCCGGGTGGATCGCGCGGTCCACGGGTCTCGACCACGACACGGTCAACGACGTTGTGCGCATCTCCCGAGACTCCGTGCGCGGTTACTTCCGCGGAACGGCGATCACCGCCATCCTGACCGCACCGATCTTCATTATCCCGCTGCTGATCCTGCGGATCCCGTTGGTCCTGCCCATTTTCGTCCTCTACTTCTTCCTCTCGTTCCTGCCGTTCGTCGGGGCCTGGATCACCGGGATCTTCGCGGTGCTGATCGCATTCGGCGCGGGCGGCCTGCCCGCCGCGCTCATCATCGGGATCACATTCCTCATCTCCAACGGCACCATCCAGAGTGCGGTCAGCTCCTGGGCGTTGGGTAACTCATTGCAGCTGCACCCGGTCTCGGTCCTGCTGGCGACGATCATCGGCGGAACCATCGCGGGCCTGCTCGGCATGGTTCTCGGCGCACCGGTCCTGGCCGCAACCATGAAGTCGATCAACGTCGTGAGGGCGCGCCAGGTAGCGCCCCCAGACTCAGAAGTCACCCCCGCCTGACCTCCCAGACTGCGACCTGAGGGGAACGATTCCAGGAGGTCGACGTTCCTCCTTACTCAGCGGTCACCCACCTGACCTGCGACGATGCGTATCTGACTCCCAAAGTTGCTCGAAATGCGACATACTGGAGACCTAACCAACAGGAGCCGCGCCATGACTGATCAGAGCCATACCGTTGCCGCAACCCGCTGCCCGTCCGAGTGGCACGGACGGCACCGCACGCGGCACAGCCCCCGTTGCGCTCTGCCCCTCGGTCATGACGGCCAGCATCGCGCGGAGACCCGCGCGGACGACAACACCAACGACCTATACGTCTGGTGACACCTGCGTCGGGGGGCGACGCACCGACGGGTGATGATTACCCGTTCAACGACACCCAGGATTTCGACGACGCTAACCGGGGGCTGATCGCGACGCTTGACGTCGGCGCTATCAAGAACGCCGCCGGAGACACGATCTGGGACCTGAACGCCTACGAGTTCCTCGACGGCGAGGCACCCGACACGGTCAACCCGAGCCTCTGGCGCCAATCTCAATTGTGCGCCAAGCACGGGCTTTACGAAGTCACCGACGGTATCTACCAGATCCGCGGATTCGACCTGTCCAATATGACGGTCATCGAGGGTGAGCGCGGGATCATCATCATCGACCCGCTGATCAGCACCGAGACCGCCGCGGCATCCCTGGCCCTCTACCACGCTCATCGGGGTGATCGGCCCGTCAAGGCGGTGATCTACACCCACTGCCACGTCGACCACTTCGGCGGCGTCAAAGGCGTCACCACCCAGGAAGACGTGGATGCCGGGCGCGTACAGATCATCGCGCCGACGGGCTTCATGGAACCGGCCATCGCCGAGAACCTGTACGCGGGCACCGCGATGGGCCGCCGTGCCGGCTACATGTACGGCGCCGCCCTCCCCCGCGACCCCCGTGGCGGCGTCGGTGCCGGCCTCGGGCAGACGACGTCGACGGGCACCGTCACGGTCATCGAGCCGACCGTCGATATCACCGAGACCGGGCAGGAACTGACCGTCGACGGAGTGCGCATGGTCTTCCAACTCGCGCCCGGTACCGAGGCGCCCGCCGAGATGCACTTCCACTTCCCCGACCGCCGAGCGCTGTGCATCGCCGAGAACGCAACGCACACGATGCACAACATCCTGACGCTGCGCGGCGCCGTCGTGCGCGACCCGCGCGCCTGGGCACACTACCTCGGTGAGGCCATCGAGATGTTCGGCGATGACACCGACGTCGTGTTCGCCAGCCACCACTGGCCGACGTGGGGACGTGAGCAGATCTTGACGTTCCTGCAGACGCAGCGGGAAATGTACGCCTACCTGCACGACCAGACGCTGCGCCTGCTCAACCGCGGCTACACGGGCATCGAGATCGCCGAACAGTTCCAGATGCCGCCGGGTCTCGAGCAGGCCTGGAACACCCACGGCTATTACGGCTCGGTCAACCACAATGTGAAGGCCGTCTACCAACGCTATCTCGGCTGGTTCGACGGAAATCCCGCGAACCTCTGGCAGCACCCGCCCGAGGCTTCTGCGCCGCGCTACGTCGAGTTCATGGGCGGTGCGGACACCGTTGTCGCCAAGGCGCGCAAGTCATTCGAAGACGGTGACTACCGCTGGGCCGCAGAGGTTCTCAACCACGTGATCTTCGCGCAGCCAGACCACGCGGAGGCCCTCGCACTGCAGGCCGACACCTTCGAGAAACTGGGCTTCGCCGCCGAGAGCGGGCCGTGGCGCAATTTCTACCTCTCCGGCGCGATGGAGTTGCGCAGCGGCAACTTCGGCACGCCCACCGCAGCCAGCGGCAAAGACATAGCCGCCAACCTGCAGCCCGAGATGTTCCTGGACGCCCTGGCCATCCAGCTCGACGCACAGAAGGTGTGGGACCTCGACATCACGCTGCGCTGGGTGTTCGGCGACGAGCGATTCCTCACCCGGCTGCACAACGGCGTCCTGCTGCGCGATCACGACAAGCCCGACGTGGCTGCCGCCGCGACCGTCACCGTCCCCGACGGAGTACTCGTGTACCTTGCCACCGGCGATCTCCCGGGTGCACAGGCAGCGGGACTCGCCGTAGACGGTGATCCGGGTGCACTGATCGGGGTGTTGGGCGCGCTTTCACCTCCCGATCCGAACTTCAACATCGTCACGCCGTAGCAATTGCAGATAGCACTCGACCCGCCGACTTTTGTCGACGGGTCGAGTGGCTGTGGCCCGGAGACCCTAGCTGCCGAAGGGTGAGGCAGGCGGCGGCGCCTTCTTCTGCTGTGGCGCATCGCCGCCGATCTTGCAGACCCACTGGTTGGTGCTCGGGCTCCAGATGTAGGTGCCCTTCGCGCCGTTCTGGTCGGTGCAGGGCGAACCGCCCGGGTCACCGCTCTTCGGCACGGCCTGCGCCGCGCCCGCACCGAGTCCAATCGCCACGGCGACCAAAGGTGCACACATCATTGCCTTACGGGAAATCGACACTCGCCACTCCCTTCTTCCTTGGACTGCAGGTCGGCGAACCGACTGCAGTTGGGGACCATCCCCGGAAACTCATTGAACTGATCAGCTGCCGAAGGGATCCGGCGGTGGCGGCGGCTTCTTGCGGCCCACGCGGGGAGCGTCACCGGTGATGTTGCAGATCAGGTTGTTGTTATAGGCCGTCTTGTCGTCGTTCTCCCAGACGTAGTAGCCCGGGGCCCCGTCCTGGTTGGTACACGGGGCGCCGTACCTGGGCTCCGCCGATGCGGCGCCAGCCGTCAGGCTTCCAATCCCCAGGCTGCCGACTCCTACGGCCATGCCGACTGCGGCAGCGGCGATACCGGCCTTCGTGAAATGTGTACGTGCCATCGTCATCTCCTTGCTTCGCTCAGCGCTTGGGCAGGCAGTGCCAGTGGTTGTGGGCTTTGTCGTAGGTGTAGGTCCCCTTGCCGCCATTCTTCAAGATGCAACCGTGACCGCTCGGGTCGTCTTCGTGCCAACCGCCGGCCGACGCAACTCCACCTCCAAGCCCAATCGCCACCGCGACGAGCGGCGCACACACCAAAGCCTTTCGGGTCATCGACATCCCCGTCGTCCCGCCTTTCTCCTTGATCTGCGGAGCGGCGAACCGGCCGCAATGGGACTGTTCCACATCGCAGAATAATCGATACTGATGTCTCACTCCGGAAAATCGACCGATTGGCACGGGATACGCAGAAACCCTGATTCGGCCTGTTCAGTACACGTGCGCGCGCATGAGGCTGACGTTGTAGGTCGACCACTGACTGAGTGTGAAGTACAGTTCGTCCCCGGTCGACCACGGATGCATGAAACCGCCGTACAGCTCCGTACGTGAGCCGGCGTCAACGAGGCGCGCCGGCTCCGACCATGCCCCCTGCGGTGTGCGGGACGTACGGATCATGATCGCGCTGCGCACCGGGTCGAGGTAGGTCATCTCCCACCGATCGGCGGCAGCGTTGTGGCGGACGGAGAGCTCTCCGGTCGGACCGCCGAAGAGCACCGAAGCGGCGTTGGCGTCCCGCGTCGGGGTCCAGCGGCCGTCCCGCCAATACTGGTAGGCCGTCTTGTTGAGCACGTCCTCCTTGCGAACGCGCGCCAAGCCGACCGAGCCGTAGCGCGAATTGGGTGTGCCGAACATGTAGACGTAGTCACCGTCGGGGACCATCGACGACACCTGAAACTGTGACGTCCCGAAGACGTTGTCCCACCGCATGTAGGGGTCCCTCGTCCAGATCGAGCCACCATCGTCGGAATAGGCCAGACCGCCGTAGTTGGTCAGCCACGTGTTCGCCAGCTGCCCCCACATGCGCACCGACATGTACGTCATGAACTGCCGGCCGCCGATCGCGAAGCCCGACGTCGGGATCGTCGTCAGCTCGTAATTGTTGATGTGGCGCGAGTCGACGACCTGCACCGCGTGGCAGCGGCTGTCCTGGATCATCGTGTCGATCGCCATGCCGTCGGAGAGCTTCTTGTCGGAACTGACGCCGATGACGTTGGAGCGCCAGTCGCCGCCGTTGGCCCCCGGCGGCCGGAAGCCCTTACCGAACGTGTCGCCGAAGGCCACCGCGATCTGGCCCGGCTTGCTCTCCCACATAATGCCCAAGTCGGTGCCCATCACCTGCCAGCGCTTGTCGGTGCGGCTTGTCGACCCCTGACCGGTCAGTGTCGACACCCACCGCACCAGCCCGACTCGCGGCGCGCGCGGCGCCCTCTCCAGCGGTGCACGGTCCCAGCCCGGATCAACCTTGGGCGGCGGTGGCGGAAGCTTCGGTGGATTGGGGTTGGGCACCGAGAAGGGAATGGTGATCGGCGACGGCTTGAGGGTCACCTTGGGTGCCTCGAGACTGCCCAGTGATCCGTTCCCCGAGGGCGCGGGTTTCTTGGGATCGGTGATGTCCGGGCACGGGTCGACGCACCGCTTCTTCTTCGACGGCGGTGGCTGCGACTTGATCCGGACCGGATTGGGCTGCGGCGCCGGCTCGGGAACCGGGAGGAACCGCAAATACGGCAAGTCAAGGCGGTATTCCTTGGGGATCATGTCACCCGGCCCGAACGGATGCGGTTGAGGCTTGGGCGGCAGATCGTTGATACAGCCCGAACTCGGCAGGACCGGTGCTGCGTGCACAGCCTGAGCAGAGGACAACACTGCCCCGGTGGCAAGCGCAGCCGACAGCGCGACTAGTGCTGCACGTCTACCTCCTTCGCCCATGGGGCGCAAGGTTACCGCGTCAGATTCTGGTGGACTCTCCGCGACGCGAGGCGAGACCCAACCGTGACGGGACCGGGAGAAGGCTTAGGCGTTGCCCTTCTTCCACACCGACCACGGGATGTTCCAGTCGCCGAGACCGTCGACGCCCGACAGTCGCGGACCCTGGGTGTACTTCACCGTGACCGGGTCGCCGCGCAGCGTGTTCTGCATGACCCACAGAGCATTGTCGGGGCTCAGGTTGAGGCAGCCGTGACTGGTGTTGGTGTTGCCCTGGGCCCACACCGACCACGGGGCGGAGTGAAAGTAAATGCCGCTGTAGGACATCTGCGTGGCGTAGTCGACCGGGGTGCGGTACCCGTCTGCCGAGTTCACCGGCACACCGTAGGTGGACGAGTCCATGACGAGTCGCGCGTGCTTGTCGCCGACGATGTAGATGCCGTTGTCGGTCGGGGTGCCGGGCTTGCCCATCGAGGTGGGCATCCGCCGGATGACCTTGCCGTCGCGCTCGAAGGTCACCATCTTGGTGCGATCATCGGCGGTGATGAGCATCTGCCGGCCGATGCGGAACGTCGACCTCACGTTCTTCTGGCCGTACACGCCGTCGCCGAGGTCCTTGCCGAACACGTTGACGGCGACGCTCACCTTGGTGCCGGGCTTCCAGAACTCCGCCGGGCGCCAGCGCACGTCCTGCGGGCTGACCCAGTAGAACGCGCCCTCGACCTTGGGCTCCGTGGTGATGGTGATCGCGTCCTGGACCGCCTTGCGATTGGTGATCGGCTCGTCGAACTTCACCGAGATCGGTTGACCGACGCCCACGACCTCACCGTTGCGCGGGACGAGGTAGGGCATCGTGAAGTTGTTCGCGGTGCTCGTCGTGAAGGAGCGCGAAACGTCAGCCGTGCCGCCGACGCCCTTGGCCTGTGCCGTCAGCGTGTACCGGCTCGCGAAGTCCATCGGCACGCTGTTGGTCCAGGTCGCACCGTTGTCGGTGATCTCACCCGGGATTACTTTTCCGCCGCTGGTGACCTTCACATCGGTCAGCGAGCCCTGCTCGACCTTCACCGTGACCGGCGAGCCCGGCTGGACGCCGATGGCGTTCTCCTTCAGCACGGCACCACCGTCGGTGATGGTCATCTCGGGAGCCGCAAGGTCGGAGAACCGCGACGCGTCACTGACAGCGTCGGAGTACGTCGGCGACTTGGTGCATGCGCTGAGGAGCCCCACCAGTGCCATCAGCACCGCCAAGACCGCCACGGGCAGGCGTCGAGTCTGACTCAAGCTATGGGGGTAACCCATCATTCTCCAACCATCGATTTCTTCACGATTCGAGCGCAGGTCGGTCAACCGGGTGCGGACACCGGGACAACCTGCGGTCTTGTGTCCAATTGTAGGCGAATCCGGCGAACTTGACACATCGCGCAGGTCGGGCCGGGTGTCGCCGATCGCGACGCGACTAGACTCGCCAAACATGACCCCTGACCCGCCGCGGCGTCCCGTCGGACGAACGGTCTTGACCGTGGTGACGATCGTGGTGGTGGGCTATCTCGCCCTCGTCGCGGCGCGGCCGTCGATTCTCGAAGGCCTGCCCGCGGCGGTGTCGTGGTTCGGCAGCCCGTACTCGGTGTGGTCCATCGTGATCGCCCTGGTACTCGTCCTGTCGCTGACGTACGTCTACACGCGCGGTCACGGTACGTCCGCAGCACCCATTGCGCTGGTCGCCGGTCTGGCAGCGCTGAGCGCGGTGCTCGGAATGGCGTCGTACATGCGTTGCCACGACGGTCAGCACCCCGCCTTCTTCACCGCGGTCATCGCGACGGCCAAACTGATGCGCGGCGACGCCGGCTACGGCAGCGAGTGCATCGCCCAAGCGTCGATCGAGACACCGGTGGCGGTCTATGTCGCGCAGTTGACCGCGCTGACCGCGGTCGTCCTGTCCCTGGTCGGTGTGGCCATCGTTCTCATGCGCTCCCGCTTCGACCGGCTCGCGATCTTCATCAAGACCCGCCTCAATCGGTCGGTCACCGCGGTGGTCGGAATCGACGACGACAGCGCCCCGCTGGTCGCGGCGATCGCCGGCGCACTGTCCCGCCGGTCGATACTCGTCGTGGTCACCGGCTCGCCCGAGCGCCCCTGCATCGTGGCGGCCCGCGCCCATGGAGCGCGCGTGGTGACCGTCGACTTCGCCCGCACCGACTCCTGGGCATCACTGCGGCTGTTCCGCAAGCTCGACGCGCTGTACCTGCTCGATGCGAACGCCACCCTCAACCTCACCAGACTCGAGGTTCTCTCCGAGGTCGGCGCGACGAACAGCCGCACGCGACTGCCGGTCGTCGTGCGCATCGACGACCCGTGGCAGGCGGCGGCCTGGCGCGCCGAGCAGTTCGACCGGGCACGGTCGGAGGCCGTCCCCGCCGGGGATCGCTGGGCCCGCGACACCGTCGGAATCTACGAGGTGACCGCCCGCAAGCTGGTGGACGAGATCACCGACGAGGGCGTCGAGAAGATCGTCATCTGTGGCACCTCTCAGCTGACTCTCGCGCTGTGCGCCGAACTCGCCGCCCGTCAGCTCGACGCCGACTACCACGGAAACACGCCATTGCCCGAGGCCGTTCTCGTCGACACCGGTGCCGACGAGGTCGTTGCCGATCATCATCGCTCCAGGACCGAGATGGGGTTGCCCGCCGAGCGCCCGCCGGTCACCGCCGTCGACGAACCTCCGACCGTGTCGACGATGTCGGGGTTGATCACCGGCGATCCCGGCAAGACCGCTGTGGTGCTGGTCGACACCGACCTCGACCCGACGCTGGCGACACGCATCGCGATGCGCTACCCGAAGACACCGGTCTTCGCACACACCGCCGCGCATGCGGTCGGTACGGCGCCGGTCGGCTACGCGCAGGCCCGTCCGGTCGTTGGCCGGTTGCACATGTTCGAGACGACCATGGAGATCCCCGACGGTCAGGCACACGATTCGTGGGAGGTCGCCGCGCGATCGATCCACGAGCGCTACGTCAATCCCGACGGCGGCGCGGCCGCGCAGCCCTGGGACCGACTCGACGAGTTCTACCGCGAGTCCAATCGGCGTCAGGTCGCCAACGCGCTGTGGATCGTGGAGACGCTGAGCGATCGGACCTGGCGCAGCACCGCCGACGCGCAGCCGTGGGTTCCGGGGCACTCCGATGCGCAACCATTGGACCAGCTCGCCGCCCTCGGCTTCGACGAGGCGACCGTACTGCGCATGGCCCAGGCCGAACACGAGGACTGGTGCCGCTTCTACCGTGCCAATGGCTGGACCCACGGGAAGCGCGACAATGGGCGCAAGCACCACGACTATCTGGTTCCCTGGTCGGAGATCGAGGCTGATCCGGCGAAGGTCACACGCGCGCTGACGAGCCTGGCAGGGACCCTGACGAAATTGCGCGAACTCGGCTACCAGACCGCGCGCAAGAACGACGACGACGTCAGCGCCATCGACGATTGGCAAACGTTCGAGCGCGTCGGCGAGGTCGTCGCGCGACAGCGGTTCGAGGATTGGACGTGGACGACGTCCGGTGGCGACGCGATGACCGCCGGCCCTGGCGACTGGGAGGTGCGCACGTCACCCGATGACCCGGTGCGGTCGGTGCGCGACGACGTCTTCACGGCGACCTACGAGCTCGTCGACGGCGATCGCTACCGCCGGATCGGCGAGGTGCGCGCTCGCCCCGCTCACGACGGCGAGATCATCGATACCCTCGAGGGCCCGGTGCCCGCCCAGCCCGGCGACTGGGTCGTCGAGGGCGGGGGCGGCGAGCAGTGGCCGGTGCCGGCCGATGAGTTCGCTTTGAACTACCGGCCGATCACCCGATAGGCCGAGCTGCGCTCAGGCGACGGGCACCCGTTCCCGCAAGAGTTCCAGCACGCGATCCGGATCATCCGGCGTGACGCAGGGCTTGACCCGCTTACCGACGCCGAAGACCAGCAACGTGGACTTCTTGTGCCGACGCTTGTCCAGCGGAAGCCAGAACCGGGGGTCGGTCGCGCCCCAGACCCGACCTTTACCGGTGGCCCAGTTCATCGTCTCCACAGCCACGCCCTTGATGTCGGCGTACTCGATCCGCTTGGCCGAGCCCAGTGGGAAATAATACTTGCTCAGGGTGAGGCCGCCGTCGTCCAGCGTGATGACATCGTCGCTGTAAATCTCGCCGCTCATGGTGGGGATGGTACCGGTACGACCGTCGGCCGGACGGAACTCAAAAGGTTCACGTCAGGGCGAGGACCCGCGCCGGGCCGCCGGTACCCCCGGCGAACTTCGGAGCCCCGACGACGACCCTCGCGCCCAGCGGCGGCACCGACGTCAGGTTCGCCAGCGTTTCGACGGCATAGCGGCCCGAACCCAGGATCGCGGCGTGCGCGCCTACCGCATCGCGGATGTCGACCGACATCGTGTCGGTCCCGATCGCGACGACCGCCCTCTCGACGATGAGCATGCGCACCGCGTCCGGGTCGAACCCGGCGGCGTCGGGACCGCCGGTGCTTGGCTGCCACCCGGTGTGCAGCGCCACCAGCGACCCACGCGGAATCCGTCCGTGGCGGTTCTCGAAGTCGGCGATGTCGCGTTCGGTCAGCAGCGCACGGGGGTTGCGGCGGGCCTTGCCCGCAATGCTGATGACGACCAGCGGCGCCACCAGATTGGCCGGCGCGATCCGATCGACGGTGATGCCGTTGCCGATCTTGTGCGCGGGCGCGTCGACGTGGGTTCCCGAGTGCTCGGCAAAGCCCAGCCACCGCGTGGCGTAACCCGAGTTCCTAGGGCCCACCGTCGACGTCTGAACGGCGGTGAATGGCGGGTTGCCCGGCCACATCGGGAAGTTCGGCGAAAGAGCGTGCGTGAGGTCGACGACCCGGCCCGACGGCGACGCCGAAGCCACCGCCGCACCTCCCACACCGGTCAGCACCAGCCCCGACGCGACGGCGGTCGCGCGCAACGCATCACGGCGCGAGAGACGGCGCGCCTCGGCGTGGGCGTGGCGCACGATCTCGTCGTCGCACATCTCAGCCGGTCCAGCGAACGCGCAGAACCTTGTCGGCGTGCTCGCCGTTGCTCGTCGTAACCAGCAACGCCCCGTCGGGGGTCACCGCCAACCCGCGCAACCGACCCTCGGAGTCCTTGAGCGCCTCGGCGGTCTCCACGACGTGGCGGCCGTCGGGCGACAGGCGCATGAAGACCAACCGCTTGCCCTTCAGCGTCGAGACGACTAGTCCGCCACTGAACCGGCCCCAACCGCTACGCGGCAAGAACGCCAGGGCGGCGGTGGCGAGAGTCGAGTTGCCGGTCCGCCACACCGGGAAGATCGCGCCCGGCACACGGTCGGGATCGGTCATCGGCACCGACTCGTCATAGATCAGCGGCGCCCGGTTGGGGCTGTAGCCATAGTTACCGCCGGCCCGCAGCAGGTTCAGCTCGTCGTCCTTGTCGGTGCCGTGCTCGATCACGTACACCTGGCCGGTCTCTGGCCGCACCGCAACGTCCTGCGGGTTGCGATGTCCCATCGTGTAGACCGGGCTCGCCGGATTGGGGTTCCCCGCAGCAGGCGTGCCGTCGAGGTTGATGTGCAGCACCTTGCCCTCGAACGTTGCAGGGTTCTGCGCACCGCCGGGACTCACGTTGTCACCGGTCGAGATCCACAGCGTGGAACCCCAAGCCGCGATCCCACACCCGGCATGGCGCCCCGACGCATTGGTGGGAATCCCCGACAGCACGGTGCGCTCACGCGTGAGTCCGGTCCAGTCGTCGGCGACCTTCCAGGCGACGATCTTGATCTCCTGACCGGTGTTCGGCCACGGCACCGGTAGGTCGGAGCTGCCCATCGGAATGGTCGGCGCGCCGGGCCGGGTGTACTCGGCCTGGCATGTGTATGCCCGACGATTGTCGGCGAACCCGGTGTCGAGCGTGACGCCCATCAACCCGGCTTCCTTGACGGCGAACAGCTTCGACAGGTCGGCGCGCATCACCTGCGTGCGACCGTTCGCGTGGACCGCGACGAACGGCCCGGCCCGCTGCGTCACCAGTGCCGTGCCGTCGGGTGCCACCGCGACACCCCACGGGATCTCCAGACCCCGGGACAACGCTGTGACGTCGAGCCGGGGTGCGGCGAGCGCCTCCGGCGGGACGGTCAAGAGGCTGGTAGCCAATAGCGATGCACCAATGGCGACAGCGGCGGACAGCGTGCGAATGGCCATTAGTCCCCTTCGATCGGCAGGTCAGGACAGCCTTTCACATAGTCGAACGACTTGCCGACGACCCGGTTCCACGTGTCCCGGCTCATGTTCGAATCGAGCAGGCCACAGACATCGTCGCGCGTCACCTTCACGCGGAACACCTTGTCGCCGACGTCGAGTCCCCTGCCGCCGGCCAAGAACTGCAAGCCCGAACGCCCGAGCGACTCGGGTAGTCGGACCGAGAAGACCTCCTGGCCGTCGGCGAGGCGCCACACGCGAATCGTGTTGCCCGCCTCCGCATTTCCCGACGAGCGGGCGGCGACCGTGGCACCGTCGGCACTCAGCGCTACGGCATCACCCTGACGCACGGGGAACATCGCCTGCTGCCTGGCCTTCCCCGCGTCGAACGCGCCGGAATAGACGTGCAGATTGCCCGCCTTCCACGAGACGGTGGCGAAGCGGCCGCCGACGATGGTGGCGGCCGACTGGCGCTCGACGAAGTCCTCGCGCGACCGCTCAGTACCGGTCAACCCGTCGACGACGGTCCGCGCGCTCGTCGCGATCATCGCCATCGTCAGTCCGCCGCGCCCTTCGTCGAGCGCGATAGCGAGCACATACTCGTCGTCGTCCTGCTCCCCGTGGTACTCGGCGACCATGCGGCGCTGATCGAGGTCCCAGATCTGGGCGTCGCTGCTGCAGTAGCCGATGGCGACGTAGCGCCCCGACGGACTGAACGCGGCCTTCGCCGACGCGGCGACCGGACAGCCGCGCGGCTCGGTGATCGTGGTTTCGACGATCGGCTGCTCCGCCCCCTGCAGCGCGAAGACCGCCACCTTGGTCTCGCCGGTCAATCCCTCGGTCATCGCAACGCGCATGCGGGTCGGATCGAAGGCGGTCACCGTCGACGGTGCTCCCGCGGGCAGGTCGCGCTCGAACTCGGTGCGCAGCGCACCGTCGGTGAACTTCGCGACGGTCACCCCGCTGCCGCTGGAGCGAGCACTCAAACCGCCCTGGTCATCGTCGACGCCGAGTCCGTCGACGGGCTGCGCGGGCCGCGACAGCACGACGGCACTGTCGGTGGACAGGACCAGGGTGCCGTCCTTGGTGTAGACGAGGTGTCGCACGGCGCCGGGGGCCGGCAGGAGGCTCGGCTTCTCCGAGAGCCACGCCCTGCGATCCGTTCCCTTGACCGGGATCAGCCGGATCCCGTCCGCCGTGGCGAGCGCCACGCGGGTTCCGTCGGAATTGATCGCGATGGCTGGATCTGGCCGACTGCCGCCGACCACCGGGTCGGTCACGATCGAGGTCGATGTGAACACATCCCCGGAGCGATCGCTGCCGTGGAAGATCCGGGCGCCGAACTTGCCCGCGGCGAGAAGCGACTTCTGGTCACCACTGAAAACGAAGGCCGTGCCGTACTGCTTGACGGGCAGGTCGAGGCGCCCGAGACGTCGGCGCTTGAGGACGTCCCACAGGGCGTAGGTCTGGTCGGGCTCCTCGACCACCGTTACCCCCGAGACCATGGTGACCACCGGGTCACCCGTCCCGACCTCAACCCTGGTGTCGGGGCCGTCGGAGTACAGCGACATCCGCCGCTCCTGCGGGCGGCCCGGGACCTGACGGACGACCAACAGCTTGTCGTCGGTCAGCGTCGCGAACCCGACGAGCAGCGGATCGTCGTCGGTCCAACGTCGCGCACCGGTCGTGACATCCCAGTTCTGGATCTGCGGCTTGGTCTCGTCGGGGGCGAAGAGGACAAGGCGGTTGCCACTGCTGGAGAAGTTCCCCTGGGGTGCCTTCTCGAACGTGCCGATCTTCCCGCCGAGCGGCTTTCCGGCGGCGTCGACGAAGGTGATCGTCTCCGTCGACGGATGCCACAGTGCGATCCGGGCGCCGTCGTCGCTGATCGCGACGACAACGGCATCGTCGCTGGTGGTGGTCTTGGCCGTCGTCGCATCGGTGATCCCGGTGCGATTCCCGACGGTGCTCACGACGGTGTTGCCGCCGACGAAGACGCGACCCGACCGCTGACCGCCACCCAGCTCGGCGACGTAGCGGTCGGCCGGACGGACAGCGACGGCACCGGGCAGTTGGTCGAGGAACAGGTCGTTGCGCGCCCGCTGCGTCGCGTCGGACCGCAGCGCCGAGGCGACGGTGATCTTCTGCACGCCCTCGACGGCGTTGGTGTCGATGGCCGAGGCCCCCTCGCCGGCGAGCAGTCGTGCCAGGCTCAGCTGTGACTGCTGCTGCGCTTCATTGCGCTGCATGAGGGCCAGCACGCCGGCACCGAGCGCCAGCACCAGGAGGAATGACAGGCCGACGATGGCGGCCCGGGCCATGCGCATCGTCTTGCGGTGCTGCGCGACGTTCTCCCCGACGAGCACATCGCGATCGATCCCGCGCACCGCCGACGACAGGTCGGCCACCGCGTTGGTGAACCGCGGGTCGTCGGGGTTGACGGTGCTACTCGACGATGTCAGATCGACCCAGCGTGGCTCCTCGGCATATGCACCTCGCAGAGCCTGGGGCACTGTGCTCTGTGCGGTGAAGTCGTTGCGGCTACGGTCCCACTCCAACGAGCCGTGCTGGAGGACCAGCAGGATGGTCTGCGAACCCTTGTTGGCGATCCACCACCCGATCTCCTTGCCGACGTATTCCGAGGCGGCCGACTCGGGCGTCACCAGCAGGATCAGGTGCGATGATTCGCGCAAGCCCCGCTCGATCGTCGACCACAGCGCGGTGTTCGCCGCCATCGACTGGTCGTCGCGGAACACCCGCACCGCCCGCATCTTGTTCCATGGCTTGGCGAAACGCTCCAACGACGTTTGCAGTTGCGAGGCCAGCGCCGTCGACGGTGCTCGGGCATAACTGATGAACGCCTCGTAGGCCTCCGGTGTCGGCACTACTCCCCCTCGATCGGCAGACCGGGGCACGCCTTCACGTACTTGTAGGCCTTCCCGACGGTGCGATCCCACGTCTCGTGGCTCATGTTCGCGTCGAGCAGACGGCACACATCCTCGACACTGGTCTTCAGGCGGTAGACCCGAGCACCGCTGGCCTTGAGGGTCACGCCCCGTCCGTCGTCGACGAACTCCGGGTTGGCGCCCGAACCATCGGCCACCGCGGCGGCGAGGAGCTCTTCGCCGCTGCCGACGGACCAGGCGTACAGCCTGTTGGCCGCCCCGCCGAGACCGACATAGCCGGCTGCCACCGTGTTCCCGTCACCACTGAGTGCGATCCCGCCCACGCGGTCCAGGCCCGTCTCGAAAAGCGCTCGTCCCAAGCGTGATGCCGCGGCGTTGCCGTAGACGCGGATCCGGGAATCGGAGGGGGTGTACAGGGCGATCCGACCACCGGCCAAGGAGGCATTGGCAATCGGATCGTCGAAGGTGTCTTCCACCTCGGTCTTGCCGGTTGCGATGTTGACGACGCTGCGCATCGCGCCGGTCACCACGATCAGCTTCGCATCACGACCAGACTCGTCGAATCCGCCGGTGACGACTTCACCGGTCGACGGCTGGAACTCGCGGACCCGCTGGCCCGAATCGAGGTCCCAGACCGTCGCCCGGTTTCCACAATTCGCGGTCGCGAGATAGCGGCCGGAGTCGCTGAACCAATACGAGATGGGCGACCTTGACGAGCATGCTGGCGGGTCGAGCAGGGTCAGTGTGCGGTTGGGCGCATCACCGCGGAGGGTGACCACCGAGATCTTCAGCCGGCCGGTGGAATCCGCGCTTGCGGACATGGCGATCTGCATCCGCTTGGGATTGAACGCCCGGATCGTCTCGTACGCCGGCGTGCCCTCCTTGCGGAACCAGGGCACGGCGACGCCGTTCTCGTACCGGTACACCTGCACACTGCCGTAGTCGTTGGACACGCCCAACCCCGCCCGGTCGGCGATCATCTCGGGGGCGACGGGGGTTTTGGGGATCTCGAACAGCAATACCCCGCCCTCGGTGGAGAGCAGCGCGCGGCCGCCCCGGCTGAACGAGACGTTGCGCACCCCGCCGGGAGCGGGCAGGGACTGCGGATCCCAACCGTTGGTCGGAACCATGAGCACGCCGTCACGGGTCGTGACGATCGCCTGCTGACCGTCGTGGCTCAGTGCTGCGTTGTTCTGGTCGAACATGGGAATCGACGCCGGGTCGTTGACGATCAGCTTGGCCGACGGTTGCTGCCCGTCGTCGGCGGGAATCGTGAAGACGATCGCCCCGAAACCGCCGGTCGCGAGCATGCTGCCCCCGTCGCCACTGAAGGCGAACTCCGAGAACGACGCCGATCCTGCCGGAGGTTTGACCGGCGCGATACGGCGCGCGGCAAGCAGGTCCCACAACGCGTACGAGCCGTCGACGGCCCTGATCACGGCACGCCCCCGCGGCCCGGTCCAGCTGTCGACTCCCCTGGTCACGTCCCGACGCGTCTGCGGCCCGTCGCCGTAGACCGCGAAGACCATCTCTCTCGTCCGCGCGTCCGGGGAGGCACTGGCCAGGTGCATGACGAGGAGTTTGTCGTCGGCCATCGTGGCGGCGCCCACAATCGTCGGAGTCGTGTCCTGCCACCGCAGAGTCCCCGACTGCACGTCCCACGCCTGGACTCGACGGCGGCTCTCGGAGAGCCCCAGGTTGAACAGAGTTTTACCGCTCGACGAGAAGGCCGCCTTGGGTGCCGCGGTGAACGGCCCCACCGGTGCACCCACGCGCTTGCCGTCGAGGTCGAGGACCTCCAGCATCTGCGTCGACGGACGCCACAGCGCGATCCGACTCCCGTCGGCGCCCACCGCCACGCCGACGGCGTCGGGGTGGCGGCTCACCTTCAGCGTGTCGGCGTCGGTGACGACAGCCACGCCGCCCACCGTCGACAGCAGTGTGTTGCCCGAGCTGAACACGCGGCCCGTCCCCACACCGCTGGCCTCGAGCCCCGACGCACGGTCGCCCTGCAGGATCCGCGCGACGCCGAACAGGTCCTGCTCCATCAGGTCGGTACGGGTGCGCTGCGTCGCGGCCGGCTCAAGCACCGATGCGACGGTGATCTTCTGCACCGCCTCGCGCAACGAGTTGCCGTCCAGCGCGGCGGTGCCCTCGACGGCAAGCCGCTGGGCCAGGCTCAGATTGGCCTGGCGCTGCGCCTCGTTGCCCCGGACGAACGCCAGCACACCGGCTCCCAGAGCGGCAACGAGGAGTATCGACAGTCCGATGATCGCCCCGCGTGCCATCCGCATGGTCTTGCGGTGCTGGGCCACGTTCTCGCCGACGAGCCGGTCGCGATCGATCCCGCGCACGGCCGAAGACAGGTCCGCCACCGCGTCGGTGAGCTTGTCACCGTCGGCCAGCTCGGCGTCGGTGAACGAGCTCAGATTCGTCCAACGGGGCTCCTCGGGGTACGCGCCGCGCAAGGCAATCGGTACCGCGCTGTCGAAGGTGAAATCATTGGTCGACCGGTCCCACGCCAGCGGGCCGCGCTGATGAACGAGAAGGATGGTTTGCGACCCCTTGTTGGTGACCCACCATTCGACTTCTTTGTTCACGTACGGTGACGCCGCCGCCTGGGGAGTGACCAGCAGGATCAGGTGCGAGGACTCCCGCAGCCCGCGTTCGATCGTCGACCACAACGCGGTGTTCGCCGCCATCGACTGGTCGTCGCGGAACACGCGCATCGCACGCAACTTGTTCCACGGCTTCGCGAAGCGCTCCATGGACGTCTGCAGCTGCGACGCCAGCGCCGTCGACGGTTCGCGTGCATAGCTGATAAAGGCGTCGAACCCGTCCGACGAGCCGCCAACGACTGCTGGCCCGCCGCTGGTTGATACCGCCTCGCTGGTGCCCCCGGTCATCCCGACAGTCTAAATTGCGCTTCGCCGTCGTCGATCCGACGCCTCAGCGCTCGAGCTTGCCCTCTTCCCGCAACAGGTAGCCGCCCATCATGCGTTTGAGCTCGGCGACCGTACTAGCGCGATCCTGCCCCTCCTGCACCGAGAAGCTCAGCGCCGAGAAGACGGTGTGCACCAACAGCCGGGCCATCGTCTTGCGGCGCTCCCGCTGGTGCGGGGTCAGCGGGGCCAGGATGTGCTCGACCTGCTCGGCCAACGCCTGCTCGTTGAGCGCTGCCGTCGCACGGGTCGCCGGGGTCGATTGCACCGCCAGCCAGACTGCTCGTCGGGACGGGTCGTGCTGCCACAGCGCGGCGAGATGGTCGAGGAAGCGCTCCAACAGTGCCGGCCAGTCCAGCGAGGGGATCGCCGAGCCCAGTTCGACCAGTTCGGCCTGCACCGCGACGGTGTCCTGGCGGTCGAGTTCGCAGACGATGACGTATTTGTTGGCGAAGAACTGGTACAGCGTGCCAATCGGGACGTCAGCGCGCGCCGCAATCTCCTCACACGTCATCGACTCGAACCCGACTTCGATGAGCAGATCGCGGGCGACGGCGAGCATGGTGTCGAACTTGCGCCGACTCCGCTCCTGGCTGGGCCGCCGCCGCGGTACCAGCGGGCTCGTCGTCGCGCGATTGACCACCGCTACGAACCGGTCTAGACGCCCAGGTCGCGACGCAGCTTGGCGACGTGGCCGGTAGCGCGCACGTTGTACTGCGCGACCTCGATCCGGCCGTCGGGGCCGACGACGAAGGTCGAGCGGATGACGCCGGTGACGGTCTTGCCATAGAGCTTCTTCTCACCGAATGCGCCCCAGGCGGTCAGCACCTTTTTGTCCGGGTCGGACAGCAGCGGAAAGTCGAGGCCGTCGGCGTCGGCGAATTTGGCCAGCTTCTCCGGTTTGTCCGGTGAGATCCCGACGACATCGAGTCCGGCGCCGTTCAACTCGTGGAGGTTGTCGCGAAAATCACACGCCTGCTTGGTGCACCCGGGGGTCATCGCGGCCGGGTAAAAGTACACGATCACGCGACGCCCAGCGTAATCGGAGAGCGATACCGACTTACCGGTCGAGTCGGGCAGGGTGAAACCGGGGGCCTCGTCGCCGACGGCCAGGCGCTGGTTGGCAGACATGCCTTGCAGGCTAACTGATTGGCGTGGGCCGGTGGGCCGCCCGCGGGTAGGCTCGAAGACCGAGTGCACCGACCATCCCGAAGGAGACCCCCGTGGCCGACGACACCGAGCGCATCGAGCAGGAGATCGCGCAGGCACGCGAGAACCTCGCCGCCACGCTCGACCAGCTGTCCGACCGCGTCAGCCCGCAGCGGCTGGCCGACGACGCCAAGACCCGCGCCGTCGACACGCTCAACAAGCCGGCCGTGAAGTACACACTCATCGGCGTCGGCTCGCTGACCGTCGTGGTGCTCGTTCGGAAAGTGACGCGGCGCCG
The DNA here is from genome assembly GCA_002477755.1 of Gordonia sp. UBA7599. GTDB lineage: Bacteria > Actinomycetota > Actinomycetes > Mycobacteriales > Mycobacteriaceae > Gordonia. The sequence continues at coordinate 33,667 of DLKD01000035.1, read as the reverse complement.
ACGGTGATGCAGACACGTAAAGCCCTCGCCCCCGCGCTTGTGGTGCTCGGGGTCGGCCTCGCCGTCACCGGTTGCACCAACGGACCGAGCTACCCCGACAACGTCGGTTCGGTCGGCACGTTCGGGAACCTGGCCAAGCCGGCACTGTCGGTGTCCGGTTGGCAGGGCCGCGCGTTGCGCGATTCGGCCGTCGGCGTGATGCCCGGGGCCCCGATCACGGTGAACACCCGCGACGGCCTGCTGTCCGACGTGGACATGGAAGGACCCGACGGCCGCGTGCCGGGGCGGATGATCGATGGCGGGCAGCGCTGGCAGTCGAATGGGACGTTGTCCTTTGGCGCCCACTACTCGCTGACCGCAGCGGCGCGCGGCGTCGCGGGCGAGCGTGCACAGAAGGTCGGCTTCACGACCAGCTCGGCGTCGAGCTTCGCCTCGCCGTCGACGGTGATCGGCGACGGCGAGACCGTCGGCGTCGGGCAGAGCGTGCCCATCAACTTCGACGCGCCGGTCGCCAACCGGCTCAATGCCCAGCGGGCCATCACGGTGACCACGGATCCGCCGGTCGAGGGTGCCTTCTACTGGCTCAACGACTCGATGGTCCGGTGGCGGCCCGAGCACTTCTTCGCGCCCGGCACAAAGGTGTCGGTCTCGGTGAAGGTGAAGGGCATCGACCTGGGCAACGGGGTGTTCGGCGAGAACAACCTCACCTCGCACTTCACCATCGGCCGCCGGCTGGTAGCGATCGCCGACGACAAAACCAAGCAGATCGTCGTCTACATCAACAACAAGCCGGTCCGCACGATGGCCACGTCGATGGGCAAGGACTCGACCCCGACGAACACCGGCGTCTACATCGTCGCCGAGCGCGTACCGCAGGTGATCATGGATTCGTCGACCTACGGTGTCCCGGTGAAATCGGCCGAGGGCTACCGCGAGGTGGTCTTCGACGCGTCACGGATCTCGTTCAGCGGAATCTATGTGCACTCGGCACCGTGGTCGGTGGGCCAGCAGGGCTACTCCGACGTCAGCAACGGCTGCCTGAACGTCAGCCCCGACAACGCTCGGTGGTTCCGCCAGAACACGCTGCGAGGCGACGTGGTGATCGTCAAGAACACCGTCGGACCGCCTCTCCCGGGCGACGACGGCCTGGGCGACTGGAACATCCCGTGGTCGGTCTGGAAGAAGGGCAACGCCTGAAATCTGGCTCTAACCTGGCCCGAGATCGGGTGGCCGGGAATGGATTTCGCGCCTGCGGCCGACGGTGATAATGTCTTGGAGTCGCATTCGCGAGCGCCATTAGCTCAATTGGCAGAGCAGCTGACTCTTAATCAGCGGGTTCGGGGTTCGAGTCCCTGATGGCGCACAGTTCATGCAGGTGAGGCGGGGTAAGCTACCCCGCCTCTTCCTGTTTCTGGGGCTCAGCGACAGACTTACGACAGGAATACTCCGCGAGAGCGGCGCGGTTATCGGGTGCAACGTCGCTGGGGTTCACGTAGTGACGACGCGTGGTTTCCGGCGTCGCGTGCCCGAGCTGACGCTGAGCTGCTTCGAGCCCCTTCGCCTCGTACACCGCCGTCGAGACCGTCTTGCGCATGGTCTTCGGGACCACCCACTCCATCTCCGCGCCCCGTGCAGCGCGGAGGTCGCGGCGAACGTTCGCCTCGGAGTGGGGTGTCCCGTTGCGGGTCGGGAACACCAGTGGGTACGGGATGCCTACCGACCGCTGTTCCTGTAGGGCTTCGACCGCGAGCGGGGTCAGACTCACCGTGTATGGGCGTCCCCCGCTCTTGCGTCCCTCCACCCTCCGCGCGGCCTTGTCCAGGTGCCAGCCGATGTACGCCGTCGGGTGGTCCGAGTCGAGGTCGTGGATGTCGTCCCAGGCGAGGGATAGCACCTCGCCGATCCTGATGCCCGTACCCAGGAGCACGTCCACGATCCGCAGGCGGTCGTAGCCGCGCTGGGCGGTGTCCTGCATTACTCCCCCGCGCCCACGGTGCTGCCACTCGCGGACCAGGCGACGAAACTCCACGGCGGCGTCGGGAGTGAGAGTGCGACGGTCCACCTCGGCGCGAGGCGGGACGTACCCGCGCAGAGTGGGGTTGATGTCCAGGGCTTCGTACTGCACCCCGAGGTCGCACATCTGGCTCAGCACGGTCTTCGCCATGCGCACGTTCGACGGCAGCGCCCGCAGGAATCGGTCCACCCGCTGCGGACGCAGCTCGCGGAGCCGCACCTTCGCCAAATCGGGCAGGATCACCTTCTCGATGCAGCGCGCGTACTGATCGAGCGAGTCCTGATTCGGCTTGGGCCGCGCGCCGATCTTGACCGCCTGGTCATGGGCGAGCTGCATGTGCGCGATCCACAGCGTCCCGAGGTCGGCGACCGTGCTCTCCGGTGTCAGCTCCCCCGTGCCGCCGTGACGCTTCTGGCGGTCCCTGAGCTTCGCACGGAGCTTCGCCTCGGCCTTGGCCTTGGTCGGCGCAAAGGCTCCGACGGGGCGAGTCACACCGTCGTAGTCGCGGTACTGCGCCGTGGCCCGCCACGCCCCGTTCGGCTGCTCCTTGCACGCAATCGTTCCATACGTGCCGAGGTCGAGTGTGGGTCTACCCATCGGACGGTCCCTCCTCATCTCTCTTTCGCTGGCGCTCGATCTGCTCCTCGCGCGTCCGTTGCTGCACGGCTTCCTCCATCGAGCCAGACTCGGCGGGGTCGGGGAACATCATCGCGATGTCCGCCTTCGCGGCGCTGCGCATAGGTGTCGCGGGGCCACTGTGGGCCTCACGGAGGTCCGCCGATCCACTGGGCAGCGGGAACCGCACCTCACCGAGGTCACCGTACGTGACAGGTCCGACATACCCAGGCAGGAAAACATCCAATGAGAACCCCAGGGAGGCAGCGATTCCCGCAGCCTCCCATAGCTTCGGCTCTCTCCCCGCCTCGATCTTGCTGATGGTCGTGCGCGTTAGCGCACGACCACCCGCAGCCGTCGCCTCGTCGGCGAGCGTGGCCTGATTCCACCCTCGTATCCCGCGTCCAGCGCGCATCACATCTCCGAAGTCCACGCCCGAGGACTGTACCGGATCGGCGACTATTGCGCTAGATCGGCGCAATCGCTACTATCGAGATATGCGCTAGATTGGCGCAGTCGTCGCCAGTATGGCGCGATAGGCGTCAAGGAGGCGCAACATGGGAATACCCACCATCGACGCCGCACTCGCGGCGATCCGCACCAAGCCAGCAGTCCCGCTGTCCACCGCGAGCGTGGCCCTCGGGATCGCATCGTCCACGGCGTCCGCCGCCGTGGCCCGCGACGACTTCCCCGTGCCGTTCGTGCGCATGGGCGCGAGGGTGATCGTTCCGACCCCTGCACTTAGGACACTGCTACAGCTTCCGTCGGACCCGCTCCCCGTGAGCACCCCGACCGTTCCCATGCCCACTCGCTCGGCGAGCAAGGCGCGAGAGGCGGTCGGAGCGTGATCCTCGACCGCAGCGACAACACACGGCCCGCGACCATCGACGGGCGCAAGCTCACGGAAACCGCCACCGACATCCTCTGGCAGACGCTGGGCCTTCTCGCACCCGCGACAGAAGAGATGCATGACGTACCCGAGGGCGCGTTGACCATCACAGTCCGCGCGCCTGGGCTCAAGTCCCTCACGCTCACGCCCCACCAGATCAGGGATGTGTGGGAGTGGATTTCGTCGTGGGACATGACGGGTCACACCGACCCCCTTGAACCCGACCCGCTGCCGACCTCCGTCGGCGAACTGGACCGCCTGCTCGTGCTGGTCGATGCGACGTACATGCCCGTCAGCGACTACGCCGCCCTGCTCGACATCCCGCTGGAACGCGCAGCGGCGGATGTCCGTGCCGCCGCTGCGAAGGGGCTCACGAGCGTGGAATCGACCGCACGCGAAGGACTGTGGGTCGAAGCACGCAGCGCTCTGTACCGCTTGCAGCACGCGGAATGGCCGCAGCCGCGAGTCCCGCGCACTGACTGACCCCAGAAAGCACGAAAGCCACCCCCGCCAGGGTGGCAATCGTTCCCAACAAGCCCCCGATCAGGAGCCCAACATGTCAACCCAGGTTAACACATTCACTTCGCTCGATGACGGCTACACCGCCGCCGAGTGGGAGGCCGAGCAGGCCGAGGTCGCGGCGAACATCGCCCAGACCTCCGAGGTGCCCGCGATGTGCGGCGACCCCTGTTTCGCCCCGCGCTCCCTACGCCCACGTCGTACTGGTCGTGCCCAGGCCGTGCCCACGGTCCCGACGGTGGACCAGATCATCGGCGGTGGACTACCGAGCGGCGGCTGGACCCCTGGCATCGGCATCCCCGACCCTGTGCGGCCTGCTGACCACTTGCCCGACCCCGACGTGATCCTGACGCCGCCCGATGAGCAGCCCGTGTACCGCGAGGAAGCCCGTGTCCGCGAACACGGTCGCCGTCCGTGCCACAAGGTGCCCGACCACCGTCCCTCGTGGGAAGTCCGTTGGCGGACTCCGCAGTCCTTGGGGCTGCCCTGGTGCGGGCAGGAGTTCGTGTTGGTCGGCCCGCCCGACGAGATGGTCCCCGGCACGCACGTGACCGTGACGCACAAGAACGGCGCGACCTCGCTCGCTTACGTCGCAAGCCTTGGCCCGCGAACCACGTGCGGTGGGCGAGTCGGATTCACGCGATAGCGAATAGTTAAGGAAAGAATAGATATGACGCAGGACACCCCGACAACACCGAGCACGGACGATCCCGCTCAGAACGGCGTTCTCACGGCGGATACAGGGGCGCAGACCCCTGATTCGCCAGAGGAGGCGCTCACAGGTGAGACCACGGACACGGACAAGCCCGACGACGCCCTGCCCGACGATGGGGCTCGGATCAGTCCGAAGCACCGTGCGTACCTGGTCGGAGAAGGAATCAGCGCCGCGTACCTCGACCGCTACGCCACTCTCATCCGCACGTCACGCGTGCTATCGGACCTGCCCGAGGAGCTGCGTTGGGTCGGAGACCCACGTGGCATTCTGTTCGGCTGGAAGGGCCTGGACGGCTCACTCACATGGCAGTTCCGCCCTGACACTCCGCCGGTGGACGATGAGGGCCGCGAGATGAAGTACCTGTTCCCTAAGGGGAGCGTGGTTCGTGGTGGTGTCCTGATTCGCGGCGAGGTCGAGGAGGTTCCCGGGGGCAGCGTGTTCGCCCCCGCGCCCCGTCCGTTGATCATCGTGGAAGGCACGAAGCAGGGGCACGCCGCCTCGTCGGCGATCCTCACGGAGGGGGCGACGGGTCGCCGCCGCCACACCCTCGACCGTGCGGACGTTCTGGGCATTCCCGGCTGCTGGGGGTGGTCCGAAGGTAAGTCGGCACCCTCGGTGCTTCGTGACTTCGCCCGTGGTCGCAAGGTATTCGTTGTCCTCGACGCCGACGCGGCGACCAATCGCAGGGTGTACGACGCCGGTATTGCCCTTTCCCGCGAGCTGGGCGAGGCCGAGAGCACCCGCTTCATCCACGTCCCCGGCGCGGGTAAGAGCGGCCTGGACGACTGGATCAAGACGGTGCCGTCTGACGAGCGCCTCGGTGCCCTTGAGGAGTTGGCCGCAGATGCCTCCCCACGCCCAGCGCAGAAGCGGCCTCATCCGAAGTCCTCGCTCATGGGCGCGGCGATGCTCGATGGAGTCGAGTTCGACCCGTTCACGCCCGACGGCCAGTTCCGCCCGACCAGCACGGCGCGTTTCCTGATCAAGCGGCGGCACTACGCGCTGATGCCGGGAGGAATGCTGGCGACTTACCGCGACGGATATTACGCGCCGTCGGATAAGCAACTCGCCGCCGACCTCGTGGATTTGCTCGGGGATATGTACACGACGGGTCACTACAACAACGTCGAGTCGATCATCTCCGCGCTCTGCCATAAGCATGATCGGCGCGTGCGGGATTCCCTCAGCGAGCCTCTCGTCAACTGCCAGAACGGGATGCTGGATATGCGCACGGGCGAGCTGCTGCCGCACGATCCTTCCTACCTGCTGCTGCGCCAGGTCGCGGTCGAGTGGAACCCCGACGCGGATACCTCGGCGTGGGATTCCTGGTGTGCAGAGCGTGTCGGTGCTGCCCAGCAGCCCGTCATGGAGGAGGCGCTCAGCCAGATGCTCGACCCGAGCCGTGCGCCGAACAAGGCTCTGTTCCTGTTCGGCCCCACGCGGTCGGGTAAAAGCACCATCGGGAATATCGCCACGGCCCTGTGTGGCGGTGATGAGTTCGTTTCCGCCGTCGGGCTGGAAGCCCTCGGGGAGCAGTTCGCTGCGGCTGACCTTTTCGGTAAGGCGCTGAACGCGGCGATGGACTTGCCTGACGGCTACATTCCCGACTTGTCGATGTTCAAGAAGCTGCTGGGCAACGACCTGATTTACGCCAACGAGAAGTACGGGAAGACGTTCAACTTCCACAACCGCGCTCTTCCGCTGTTCTCGGCGAACACGCTGCCGACCGTGGGCGACATGTCGGGCGCGTACGAGGCCCGTGTGATCCCCGTGGCGTTTCCACGTAGCTACCTCGGCAACGAGAACCCCGAGGTCGAGGCGGCGCTCATGGCCTCGCTCGACGGCATCCTCCTGCGCATCGTGCAGGGATGGCAGCGCCGCTACCAGCGGGGTATGGGCGGACAGAGCTGGTCGCCCATACACCCGGAGGTGTCCGCGCGCTTCCGTGAGGACTCTGACCGCGTGTCCCGCTACATCGCGGCGGCGACCGTGACCGACTTCCGCGCCCCTGCTGAGCCCGCCAAGCTCATGAACGCGGGAGCGGGCGGTGTCCAGGGGCCTGCCACGAAGTCCCAGACCTACGAGCACTTCAAGGCATGGGTCGCCTCCGAGAACGGGAAGGCCATGGGGCGGAAGAAGTTCATCGAGCGCCTGCTGTCCACGCCGGGGGTTTCCGACATGCGCCACCCCGTCACCTCGGCGCGTGTGCTGAGCATCGGGCTGCTCCCCGAGGACGAGTGGCGGGACGTTCCCCCGTACTCCGACCTGGCCGACCTTCTGCTGCCGCCGCTGGGCAACAGCGATCCAAAAACTGCCCAGAACATCAATGCAGGTCAGGCGGTGTTTTCGGGGGTCGATGGGCAGAATGGGCAGAAATCCCCAGAAACTCCGCGTGACCTCTCTGTCTCGGACTCAGCTTCTCCCAAAGAGGTATCTCTAGGAGGTTTCCCGACCGAACCTGCCTATTCTGCCCAGGCAGGGGTGAAAACTGCCTCTGACCAGGTATTTCCCTCTGGGCAGTTTTTGAGCAGCCCTCGCCAGCCCCTCCCCGAGCCCTTCCACCTGCTTTCGACCGACACCCTGGCCTTGCTCGATGCCCGTGGTCACCACGCGACCCAGTGGGGCGGATCGCCCGAACAGGTGCGGGAGATGGGCCGTGATCAGGGACCGTGCTTCACCTTGGACGAGCTGCGTACAACCGCAGTTGACCCCGATATCCACCCTGATCGCCTGCGGGCGATGGTCCAGCTCCTCTTCCCTGTCTTCGCTCAGCACGGGGTGGTGCTGGCCGAGCGCCGCCTGGCGCTCCCCACAGACGAGAAGGGCACCACGGCATACCTCGGGGAGTACGACCCCGAGCGCAAGACGCCGCAGACGCTCGACGCAGCCCATACCGCCTATGCCTCCTGGCTCATGCCGGGATGGCAGCTCCCACTACCTACCACCTCCCAGGAGAACTGACATGACTGAGACCTTGATCGACAAACCGACCCCAACGATCACGTTCGTGCCTGTTGGCGACGACCCGACACCGGCACTCGACGCCCTCGTCCCGACCGTACGACGGTTCCTCGCCGTCGATGTTGAGACCAATGCCTTGCGGCTGTCAGACCCGCGATATGCGGTGAAGACAGTCCAGCTCGGAAGTCCGAGCGCAGCCGTGATCCTGTCCGCAGACGACGCCGTTCATCGCGCAGCCGCGCGACGGATGATGGTGGAGGAAGCCGGTACTCGGGGATGGTTCCTCACTGCTCACAACGCGAGCTTCGACACGCAAGCCCTCGTGAAGATCGGCGTGTTCTCAGACCTCGACGAGGCGTGGAGCCGCATGGTGGACACCCTCGTGCTGGCGTCAATGATCGAGCCCCCAATGCTTGGGAACGACGCGCCTCCGTCGGCGCGCGCCTATCGCGGACTCAAGCACCAGGCGGCGACCTGGTGCCCTTCCACTGCGCGTTCCGAGGATGCGAAGTCCGCCCTCAAGAAGCTGTTCACCAGCAAGAAGTGGAAGGGGTTGGCGACCACATTCGACGTCTACAAGACACCCATCGAGCAGAACGGATGGGCACAAGTCGATCCCGCCGATGCCACGATGATCGAATACGCCGCCGATGACGTGATCGACGGCGCTCAGCTCGCGGAAACCCTGTACCCCATTGTCTTCTCCGCTCAGCCCTCTACTGCGCAGCGTGAGCATCGCATCGCGCGACTCTGCGCAGGTATGGAGATGCGCGGTATGCGCCTGGATCGTGAGTACACACAGCAGCGTCTCGATGAGGTGACCGAGGAGTCCCGTACCGCCGAGGAAAAGCTCGCCGAGCTGGGATTGGTGAACCCGTCGCGCGGTCTCGGAGAGTGGCTCGTCTCCAAGGGGGTACAGGTCCAGTACGGGAAGTCGCGCACGCTCAAGAACGGCACCGTGAAGCGCACGGTACTCACCGAGGGAACTCTGCTCGCGCAGTATGCCCAGCAGGACGCTGACGTAGCCGCCGCTGTGCCCCTACTGGAACAGTGGCGTCTCGCCGGAAAGCTCGCAAGCACGTACTTCGGGCGCTACCTCGCCCAGCCTGCGGATCGTCTACACCCGGACATCAAGACGGCGGAGGCGGCGACAGGTCGCATGAGCATCGCCAATCCGTCGATCCAGAATGCGCCCCGCAAGGGCGGCGTCCGCGAGTGCTTCATTGCGGACGAAGGCAAGGTCTTGGTCACAGCCGACTTTTCATCGGTGGAGATGCGTGTCGCTGGCGCGCTGGCGCAGGATCGCGCGCTCTACGACGTGTTCGCCTCGGGCGATGATCCGTACTGGGTGGTCGCGCGCCAACTGCACGGTTCCGGTGCATCCAAGGACCAGCGTGATAGCTGCAAAGCGGTGGCGCTCGGACGCCTCTACGGCCAGGGCATCGCGGGACTATCCCGTACGCACGGGATTCCCGAGGACACCGCACGGACCATTACCGAGGCGTTCGACAACGCCTACCCCGATCTGGGGAAGCTGCGGTATCGCATCGAGGATAAGCTTCTCGCGCATGGGGTTCCCTGCTGGACGAACGCCTTGGGGCGGCATCAGCGCTTGGACCCGACGATGAAATACAAGGCGGTCAACTACCTCGCACAAGGGCTCTCTCGCGACGTACTCGCGGAGGCTATGTGCCGCGCGGAGGACGCAGGGTTGGGACACCTCCTGTGGGTGCCGATCCACGACGAGATTGTGGTGCAGGCTCCCGAAGATCAGTCCGAAGAGTACAAGAACAAGCTGGTCGAAATCATGTCCACCACCTTGTTGGGCTGGACCATCCCCGCTGAGGGCATCGTCCTGGGCAAGCGCTGGCGGAAGGCGTGATGACAATGGCTCTCGCGCACTCCCGACCAGCCCGTGCCCGTCGGCATCTGACCCTGGTCCCGCCCCTGTCCGAGACCGAGACCGAGACCGAGACGGCGACCGAGTCCGCGCCCTACGGACAGCCCACGTACGCGGGATGCCCTCCGTACGTGCACTCGATCCCGACCACCGCACCCACGCCCGACTGGTCCGACCACCCTCCGCGCAAGCGGGTGGTCTGGGTTCGCCCGTACACCGACCAGGAGACCCCTGACGAGGAGGACACACAACCATGACCGAGACCGCACCTTCTCCCTGGTACCCGCGCGCGGTCCTGGCGGGCTGCATGGCACTCAGCCTCGCGGGCAACCTGATGCACGCCTGGCACACCTACAACGGTGCGCTGTTCGTGTGGTTCGCTGTCGCATGGGCTGGTATCCCGCCAGTCGCGGTTCCCGTGCTGATCGAACTCGTCGGGCGTGAAGCCCGACGTGGAGGGACGACCGCTGCGTTCCGATGGGCGGTCGGGCTGTCGGTGATGCTGACCGTGATCGCGTTCGCGATGAGCCTCTGGTCGCTGACCGAGCTGGGCGTGTCGATGGGTATCCCGTGGCTCATCGCAGTCGGATTCCCCGTGGTCTTGGACTTGGGCGCGGGCACGGCGACGTTGTTCCTCCTCGACCGCGCGGTGGCTGACGCACGGTCCGTGAGCCAGGGCGAGACAGGCGAGTCGGAGCCCGAGTCACCCGTGATCCAGTCCGACTCAGCCGACTCACGCCCTGCTGCACTCCCCGAGCCGGCCACGAACATGGTCATGTCCGATGACTCTACCGCGACCCGCGCGACGCAGCCCGCTACCTGCGGTGATGCACCCGCGAGTCAGCCCGATGATCCAGCCGTGACGCGGGACATCGGCGTGAGTCAGGTCGGCGGCGCGCCCGCTGAGTCAGGTGATTCACCCGACCCACTCCTCGCCCTGGCGGAGCATCTCGTGACGCAGCGTCGCACGACCCTCAGCGTCGAGGTGACGCACGATGTTCTCGTGCGTCACGCCCGTGGCGCATCGACTCGGGCTATCGCGGGGGAGGTAGGAGAGGTGTCCCCGGCGACAGTTGGGCGGCTCGTGCGCACTGCTCGTGAGCTGACTGCTGACGATGCCGTGTCTGCCAACCTGAGCCTGGTCGGGTGATGCCTGCGCCCGACCCCAGCACACGCGAGAGCCCCACTCCGAGATGCTCGGAGTGGGGCTCTCCTCTGCCCGACTACGCCTCCTCGTCGCCTTGCTGCTGTTCGCGCGCGGTTCGGCGCTCCATGTACTCGCGACGCGATGCGGGGGTGACAACTTGAGTGGCGTCGTCACCGCCTCCGACCGCAGCTTCGTCGGCTACATCGACTTCAGGTTCGGCGTCTGACTTCGGTGCAGGTGCAGGTGCACGCACGGGTGCGGGCGGTGTAGAGCGGGGGACAGGGCGAGGTCCAGTTGAAGGTGCCGACCGCCGCAGTTGCGCAGGTGCAGGTGCTCCCGCGCCGCTCGACCACTTCTCAGCCAGGGCGCGAAGGGGCGCGACCCGCAGCGTCGTCGGATCGGTCACGACGGGCATTCTCGGCACGGGTAGATCGCTGGGGTGTGAGTGAACACGGATACCGTCGTCGATCAACGTGAGCAGTTTGGTCGCCTTCTGCGCGGTGTCCACAGGCGTCCACTTCTCGACGGGCGCATCGTGGTCGAGCGGGTCGAATCCGAGGCGGGTGACTCGAACTCGTTGCGTCTCCTGAGCGTCGATCAGGTCTTCCCTAAGTTCACTGAGACGTGCATTCCGTCGCTTGGTAGCCCAGACGTAGTAGGCGAGCGCGCCGAGAACGACGGGGATGAGGATCGTGCCTACGCTCGCCACGATGGCGGACACGACCGCAATGCCTATAATCCACCAGACGTATCGCTTGAGGGTGGGCAGTTTGAATTTGAGTACCGAGCGGGATAACTCAGCACTGATCTGCTCCGGCAGCTCGGTCAGTGCTCGGTGCGCCGTTACCTCGGCGTCGGAGACCTCGCTCTTGATCCATTCGTTCCACGCCGCGAGCCATTGCTGGTTACGGTCCTCGATTGTCTGGACCACTCCGTCGGCTGCGGTTGCCCACTGCATGAAGGCGCGCCCGTCGGGGGTCTGTCGCCACTGTGCGAAGCTCTGCATATCGACGCGTGCTTGATGCTCCGCCGCCTGCTCGAACTGCTGCTTCTGGCCTTCGAGCTGCATGATCTGTAGATCGAGCTGTTGCTTCTGCATCTGTAGCGACGCGAGGGCGATCTGGTTGCCCTCCTCCTGCGCCGCGTGAATCTGCGTCTGTAGTGCGACCTGCGAGGCGGAGAGCATGTTCTGTTGGGAAAGGAGCCTGTTCGACTTCTCCTGCAAGCGGTTCTGAATCCGCCACTGCTGGCGCTCCAAGAATCGCTGTTCGTCCTGCTGAGCCCACTGGACGCGCTCGCCCTTGCGCTGCTGCGACTGCCGATCCCACTGCTGCTCCTCGCGCGCAGCGTGCTGGTTGACCTCGCCCCACTGCTCGCGCTCGAACTGGCGATGCTCGCGCGCGGACCACGGGCGGTCAGGGTTCTCCGGGTACGTGCGGGGCATCTTCCATCTCCGTTCAGTGCTTGCGGGGGGTGTCCCGCAGTGACAGTAAGCCATGATCCCGTACGCGTCTTACGAAGCCCTTGTCGATTGCCAATGCAGGCGTACCCCTCAACGCCCAGAGCCCGCCCTCCAATTACGGAGAGCGGGCTCGGTTGGTGTCCGTTGTGAATCAGCGGCACTCGTACTGGGTCCACATCCTCTTGCCGCCGACCGTCGAGAGACCGTGAGCCTTCGCCTTGCTGTAGGCGTTCTGGGTTGCTGCCTGCGGGCCTCCGCCGTAACCATCCACGATGTTGTTCCCGAACATCATGCGCGTGTGGTACGTGCAGCTCGACGCCGATGCAGCTCCCGCCGCGACCGTGCTCACTGCTCCGACGCCCGTGAGCACCGCCGCGCCCGCGATCAGCCCTGCCATCGTCCGCTTCATCTTCGTCATCGTGATCCCCTCTCGGTTGGCTGCACGCGGAGGTGTCCCGCGTCGTCGGAAACCAGGCTCTCGATCTTCGCCAAACGGGCGCTTGGCGGGCGCTTGCAGGTGCGCGCGAAGAGGACGGTCCCCCATGTAGCGTGCTCCGCATGGGGAGAAAAAGGGCACCTCTCGTCGCGCTGTGCACGGGCCTGATCATCGCGCTCACGGGCTGCGGCACCGTCGCGGGAACCGCCGTGCCAGACCCGTCGGTGGAAGCTCGATTCAAGCTCGACACGGGCAACTACCCGACGACGCCGAGGGTGATCGAGGCGGGGAACGCGTACGACGCCTGGCAGCAGGAGGGGTGGCGGATCGCCACTGCGGTGACCGCACCGTGGAGCGTGCTCCCCTCCCTGAAAGATGTGTGCCATGGCGAGGGTGACGACCCTGCTCCCGCCTTCTCGGTGCCCATGCTCGCGCGGAGCACCAACGGACTGACTTCCGATCAGAAGAATGCGATAGGCGGGAGTGGGTTCCAAACGGGCTTCCTCGCCTGCGGCACCGACGGTGTGCAGACTCGCTTGCGCGGGGGCATTCTCCGATTCACCGACGAGGCGTCCGCGAAGCGTGCAGTGTCCGCTGTAGCTGCGCTGAACCCATCTGCGGCACCCGCTCTCCCTGGCGACTTCCCTGTCAAAGACGCCACTATCGTGATGTACGGTGCCAATCCCGCGAAGGGGCTCCTAGCGTTGACGGCGATGGTCGCTCGGGGCAACCTAGTGGTCATGTCGGGAATGTCAGCGCCCACCAGTGCGGCACCGACCATGCTTGACCCGGTGGGCAAGTTCATGGCGGCACAGGTCGCGAAGCTCGGCGAATACCAGCAGACCCCATTCGACCCTACGAAGACCGCGTACCCGATGGTCCCCATGGACGACGGTGGAATCTTGGGGCTGACAACGCCAGCCACCGAGGGACGCGGAGCGACAGGATTGTCCGCCAACAACGCGCCGCTGAATGGATGGGGGACGGGGCACGCCTACGAGTTGCGAACCGCCGAGGCGGTGGCGGGTCTCGAACGCTTCGCCGTGAGTGAGCTGAACTGGGTGTTCCGCTTCACCGACGAACAGGCGGCAGCGAGAACGCTCGAATCGTGGAAGGGGGACAAGTCCGAGCCAATCACGGGGCTGTCAGCTCAATTCAGTGGGTGCACAGCGGCGACGAAGCAGACGCTGTGCCTGGTCCGTGTAGGCAGGTACCTCGGACAGGCGGCGTCCACCACTCCGGCTATCGCCAAACAGCAAGCAGCAGCGATGTACGTGCGGCTCAGGTCTGCGAAGTAGGTTCACGTTCCGCACCGTGTACCTGATCACGCGGGACGTGACACGTTCCGCCCCTGCACTTGTCGGTGCTCGCAGGCAGGCTCGGGTCATGGACACACGCTCGCTCATAGCCCTTGCCCGCGCGGAAGGATGGGCCTTGGATCAATCGCGGCGGCACCTGCGCCTAGTCCCGCCGAGCGGATCGGAGTACCCCGCGATCTTCCTGCCGAGAACCCCCTCCGACTGGCGCGGGTGCCGTAATGCGGCGGCGCTCCTACGCCGTTGCGGCGTGCCTGTGCCGCACCGAGGCGGGCGGCTGTAGCGCGTGCGCAAGCCCGCGACTGGCGACGCACAAGGGTGTCCCCGCACGATGTGGGCATGACTGAGAACATCACCGCGAACATCATCACCGACAGCTCGAAGGCGGAGTTGGACTGGCAACTCGACCGTGGCGCAGTGGCCCTGATGATGGGCGTGAGCCCCGACATGGTGGACACGCGGTACGCGATCAAGTCGGGCCAAGAGGTGCGCCAGCGGTATGTGAAGCGCCTCGGCCCCGATGTCGGCATGTACGACGTGATCTTCGCGGAAGCGGTTCGGCGGAAGGCCACGCTCACGATGGATGGTGTGCCCGTGGTGGCTGCGGGGAAGGTCGTGGAGCTGTCCGACGACGTGTCCGTACCCGACAGTCCCGCCGACCTCGACAGCTAGATCGAGGACAGGCGCCGGTACAGCGTCGCCTTGTTCACGCCCATATCGCTGGCGATCACCGACACACTCTCGCCGTGGTCGCGGCGCTCGCGCGCGGCCTCGATCTGGTCCTCGGACAGCTTCGGGCGGCGACCAGGAACGGACCCGCGCTGACGCGCAGCGGCAATACCGGCACGCGTCCTCTCCGACAGCAGCTCACGCTCGAAGGCCGCGAGGACAGCGAAGATGTGGAGCACGAGCCTCCCCGACGCCGAGCTGGTGTCGATCTGTTCCGTGAGCGAGCGCAACGCGATTCCGCGTCCCGTCAGCTCCTCCACGATCCCGAGCAGGTGGGTCAAGTTGCGCCCGAGACGAGAGAGCGAATACACCACCACGGTGTCACCCTCGACCAGCTCGGCGAGCATCCGATCAAGCTCGGGCCGCGAGGTGCGCGCACCGCTCACGCCATGATCCACGTACACCTCCTCGACGCGGAACATCGCGAGCGCGTCCAACTGCATGGACTCGTCCTGGGCTTGTGTGCTCACTCGCGCGTACCCGACGGTGCGGGGCTCGCGGGGCATCGTTGGTGCATCGAGGGCGACGGGAAAGAGTTCGAGTTCGCTCATGTCCCCACATTCGCGCAACCGTCCGACAGGTCTGCGACATCGTGTGTCACGTCCCGCGCTCGGACCTGTTCCGCGACAGCGAACAAGTGCGCGAGGAGACCGTTTCGCATCACGGTTATGCGACTCGAACAAACCGCGCTGTTGCGTATCTGGTCGGTTGCGCGACGACGATCCCGTCCGCGACGACGTTTGTGCATCAAGCGCGGAGGACCGCGCTCGGTAGGTGCGTAGGAACGTGGAAGCCCGTCGAGCGCGAGTGCACGCTCTCCGCGCACCCTCCACTCCCTCCATCCGACCGCCTCCCGACTCCACCCCTGACCACGCCCACGCGCACTGCTCGGATCGTGCCCACGGATCAGCCCTACGGATAGCGCCGTGGATCAGACCGTCGGACACCCCCTGTTCGGCACCGAACAGGGCGTCCTCCCATCCGAGCAGCGGGCGAAACGGACAGATGTGCCCTCTCGCAGCGATCCGTGATCCGCGATTCCTGATCTGCACAGCCATCCATCGGGCTGATCCTGCGCGCGGACGCGGGCGGGGCGAAAACGAGGTCGTGTTTCTCTCCAATAGGGGTGTTCAACTGCTGCGTTTATGAACGCGCGCACGTTCTCGCAGCACCCTCTCGCAGCTATCCGACCCGCTATCCGAGCGCGGTCCGCCTTCACCGTCGCAATCATCCGCAGCGTGATCCGTGGGATGATCCGTGCGCTGGGGCTGATCGGGCGCGAAAGCGGGCGGATTGGGCGGGATCAAGCCCGATTGGGCGATGCCAAGCGGCGTGCAAGGGCATTGACGGATACTGCGACCGCAACGCATCGCACGGGTGGGACTGTCCCGCGCGTTGATCCGAGGGTGTATCGGGCGGGATGGGGTGAGCAGGGGATGGGGATGTTCGGGGTCATGCACAGGGGTCTGATCGCGGGGGACGTGACATGAAACTGGGCTTGGCACAGGGCTGTTCGCGTGCCGTCGGTGGACGTCAACATTGGTTGACGTTACTGTGAGGAGAACGAAGGAGATGGACATGCGCAAGACAGTGAGCACGGTCGCCGCACTCGCCGTTGCGGGTGTGGTGCTGTCGGGCTGCGCGCGTGAAGTCGCGGGCGCACCCGTCACGGATGTGGGCGCCGCTGGGGCCGTGACCATCACGGGCGGCGGTACGCAGATCACGCCCGCGAAGGTGTCGAGCGTGACGTGCGCTCCTGTCCGCCCGCTCACTGACGATGCCTGGTGCGACACCTCCTCGGTCACCGCGCGCGATATCCCCGCAGGCTCCACGATCACCGTGAAGCCTGGTGACGCGATCCGTTTCGTTGGAGGCGTTCCGTCATGGACTCGGAGCGCTAGCGCGACGGATCGTATCTGCACCATCGCAGCGTTCGCCAGCGACGGGCGCGATACGTGGGCACTCAGCGGGGACCACTGCACGGACGCGGACAGTGACGGGCGAAAGGGCTGGAAGCCGAAGTCGGGAGCCACCGCCTCTACCGTCGATGGCTACCGCCTGGGCGATGTCACCGCGATCCTCAACGACCCGAACGGAGTGAGTGCGGGGCCGGGGAACATGTGGACGGTGCCCGCAGTGAAGCTCGGCGCGAACGTCAGGATCGCCGCGACTTTCACGGGCGTGACCGCACCGGAGGCGGGCTCGCCCGTCGATGTGCGTGGTGCGGCGTCGGGGCCGATCACAGGGCTCTCCGCTTCGATGGTCTCCGGCGGATTGACGTGGAAAGGTGAGGGCGCAGAGCCGAAGATCGCACTCGGTGACCTCGGCGCGCCCGCGACGCAGGGCGGAAAGTTCGTGGGTATTACGAGCGGACAGGCCGCAGTGTCGATGTCGCTGCTGACCCCCGACAAGCTCACCCCGGCGCTCGCGAAGCTCGGTGCGAACGCCAAGATCGCCACTCAGTAACCCTCTCCGCGAGGAACCTCCGCTCGGCCATCGAGCGGAGGTTCCTTCGTTCTGTTCTCCGAACGTGTCGGGAGTGGACGGCTATGCCTGTGCCCGAGAACGATTGAAGGGAATCGGACACGCACATGAACAGGAGACCGCCGTGGCACCAGGCGACCCACCAGAAGATCAGCTCACGATCAAGCCATCGTCCGCGCCGCAAGTGACAGCGGACTACGCAAAGATCGCGGCGACCATCAATCGCCTCGGCGTCGAAGTGGCGACACTGAAAACACAGAGCGAAGGGCGGTTCCCCGATCTGATCAACGCCGCGCTCCCGAAGATCGGTCGCGCTTTGACTGACATCGGCCTGCGTGCGCACGGGATTTCGGCGTCGGCGCAGCAGCAGGTGGACCTCGAAGCGCAGTACCTTCCTGATCACACTCGCGGCGTACAGGACTTGAACGCCGCGAAGCTCGCCGCTATTGCGGCGGCGAAGAACCTCAGCGACGGAAACGTAGCCCCGCAGGCGGGGGCGAACCAGCTCACCTCGGCGACTCAGGGAGTAGAAGCAGCCCGCGCGCGTCTACAGGGAACCTGGGACACCGCGCAGGGCAATGCCGCTCAATACGCGGCTCCGATCCCTGGACACACTTCAGCGGCGAAGACGGCGGCGCAGGACGCGGTGAACGCGCAGATCGTACAGAGCGGGCCTGCCCCCGCGAGCGCGCCAGAGTCGCCGAGCACGGTGGCACCGTCGCAGCCGATGCCGAGCGTGCTCAATCAGGTCAAGCCCTCGGGCAACAAGCCGACAGAGAACAAGTCCAGTTCGCCGAACAAGCCGTCGGAGAACAAGAACTCGGTCGATGACCCGACCGCGAACAAGAACACCCCGCCGAACGCTCAGACCCCGCAAGGGCAGCTCCCGCAGAGCGCGGGAGCGCAGCAGGGGCAGCCCCAACAGGGCGGTGCCGCAGGTGCGCCGACAGCGGGTGGAGCGGGTGCACCGCAAGGGCAGCAGCCGCGTACAAACGTCGCCCCCGTGGTCTCCCCGGTACGCGCCGGGGACATCGGCGGCGGTCGTGGGTCGAACCCGAGCGTCCGCCCCACGCCTTCGACTCCGAAGCTCACGCCCGCGCAACAAGCGGGACTCAGTGGTCGCACCGCTCCGCTTGGCAGCGGAACGGGAGCTACTGGCGGTGGAGGCATCAGCCAGAACCCCGCCGCCGCGAACAAGGGCGGCATCACCCCATCAGGCACGGGATCGAGCACGAGCAACGGCACGTCGGGTGCTCGCGGACCTATGGGCACGATGATGGGTGCGGGCGCAGGTCATGGTGCAGGCGGGCAGGGCACCGTACGCCCGAAGGGGGAAGTGAAGTCACGCGATCCACGGATGCAGGGAGAAGACATCGCCTCGCAGGCCATCGGTGGCGTGTACCGCGACGGCCCCGCCGACGGAGCGCCAACGCCGCCCGCCGTACCAGGCGCACCGACACCGCCCACCCCGCCAACACCCACGGCCCGATAGGAGACGACCGATGGGAAACGACTACACGAGGGCGGATTTCAACGCCCTCAAGGCGGTCGCTGCACAGCTCCGCGCCGTCAATGCACAGCTCGCCCAAGTCCAGATCGCGGAACCGGCTGCATCGCCCGACAGCCGCGCGACCAACACAGCGCATACCGCGTACAAGGCTGCGAAGGGCGAGTTCGCCCAGGCGCTCGCCACCGCCCAGCCTGTCCTCCTCCGCGAGGCGGAGGTGCTCGAAAAGTGGATCACGGAAACGGAAGCCCGCGATGCCGAGACCGCCGCGAAGGTGAAGAAGCTCGCTGGTGAACTCCCGAATATCCCGACTCCGACGAACAAGACGCTCGCGGGCGGAGCTGTTCTCAGCGACGGGACGGTGCGGACTTGACCATGCCCGTGTCGTCGCTCGCGGACATCACCGTCGGACGGAGACACTGAAAGAGCGGGAGAGCCCGCCCAATTCCGAAGCCCCTTGCGCGCGTGTCCGAAGCTCCCGCGCAAGGGGCTTCGACGTTGCGTGTCGGAAGTCGCGCCGAGACCCCTTGTGCGGGTGTGATGGAGAAGTAATTCGGACACGACGCTAGGAGCATTCCATGTCCAGCAACACTTCTCTCACCACTCCCACCGACCTCGCCCGCCTGCGCGCTCTGCTCGACGAGGCCGACGCCGCCGCGAACGATGCGAGCGCGGAATGCCAGGCGTACGACAGCCAGGGCGTGGCGATCCCGCCGTTCGTGCGCGACCGCGCGCACCTTCTCCACCGCGTCGTGGGGCAGGCTGCCGTCGGGGCGATGACTGCACGCTCGGCACCTCGTGAGGAGACCCTCGGCCTGATCGCTCGCCTGCACAACGTTCTCGTGTACGGGGTGGACAGCCCGCAGTGCGCCCCTGAGCCGCTGCGGGCAGCGGCTCCCGACGCGCGGCCCGTCATCGGATCGGGAGCGCGCGCATGACCACGAACAAGAGCAGCGTCATCGACCACGCGCGCCTCGAAAAAGCCGCGCGGGACATCCGCGCTCACGCAACAGATTTCAACGTGGACGCGGAGTGTGCCGCAGTGCTCGAAGCCTTCGACCGTGAAATCAAGGAGGGCACGGACTGCGATATCTCGGCGAGCATCTGGCAAGAGCCTCGGGAGAACCTCGTGCGCTGGCTCGGCCTGATCCGCGAGAAGGTGGCAGAAATCCAGGGCGGGATGAACGACGATGCCGCGTGGCTCGAAGAGTTCAGTCGCAAGGCCCGCGCGATCCAGGACGACGCCGCGACGAAAACGCAGAGTCTCGGGCAGGAGCTGGGCGGGCTTGGCATCGGCGGAGGATCGCCCACGTCGAGCAAGCCGAGCACCTTCGACCCGTCGCGGTTCCATGACGTGACCCCGAGCATCACCGTCCCGACCCCGAGCGCGCCTGCGGCACCGGAGAGCACGACGCCGCCGACGGGGCCGACGGGCAACACCACGGAGGTCGCGCCGCCGAGCCCGCCCAAGAGCACGAACACGGCGGAGTCCACGCCCACTCCGCAGAGCGTGCAGCGCGCGCCGACGCCCGCGCCACAGAGCAACGTCGAGGAGACCGCGCCCACCGCTCCGACTCCGCAGGGCGGCAACGCCGTCGAGACGTAGGCGTCACGTTCACTGCCCCGCACCTGTGCAGGTGCGGGGCAGTTCCATGTCCGAGGGTGTCAATCGTGGTTGACACCCATCAATCGTCGTCGAGCACAGCGCTCGCGGGCAGCAGGGTGATAGTGAGCAGACCGCCGTCCAGGATGATCGTGACGACAGGACTCTCGGCAATGCGGTCAGTGACCTCCTCCATGACGACGGGCGCGACCGCCGCAGGTATCCCGAGCTGGCCCAACACAGCGGGGAAATCGCAGGGGGTCCAGACGCTCCACGCGTCCACGTCGTCCAGCCACTCCGCCGCGAGGGTGGCGTAGACCCTGCCCGCCCGTTCTCGGGTGATGAGTGCGACGTGCGCAGCGACGGTGGGCTCACCGTGGCAGAAGAAGATGAACTCGCTGAGGCAGTACGGCTGATCGAAGCACATCCTCAGTCCCGTCCACTCTCGTCGTACCAGGACTGAAAGCTGCACTCATCCAACTCCGCCCACTCCCACGGCGGGTAGGCATCGGGGCCGCCGTGCTGGTCCACCGCCTCGCGCAGCGCCGAGGGCGGGAAATGCTCGTCGGACCTCCGCAGCGATGCCGTGCCTCCGAGCCAGAGGAAGAATGCACCCGCCCATCGGACATCGCGGGCGTTCGTACCTCCGGGTACGAAGATCGCCGCCTTGGCGTGATCCGCTGACGGCGGCATCAGCATGTGCGCTGGGCTGGTCCCGAGAGCGATGCACAGCGTGAGGAACCCATCCAACGACAGCGCGTCCCCGTCGCCCTCTTCCCAGTTTTCCAACTCGTAGGGCTCGACTCGGATCGCATCCGCGACGGCGGCGATGGACAGTCCGAGCGCCCTGCGGCGACGACCGCAGTTCACGCCCGCGACCGCGCCGTACTTGGGTGGATCACCGACGGGTTCCATGATCCATCGCCTGCCCTTGGGCAGGGGTGGACGTTCGCCCTGTGCGAGAGCAGCGGCGTTCTCTCGCAGGTACTGATTCATGTCGGTCACACCCCTGATCATGGTTGCGACCACCGACATGCGCAGGTCCGCGCGGTCACGTCCCGCGTCTTACGATCACTTCATGCACACGCTCATCGCGCGTCTCGACGCCGCTCTCGCCGCGAGCTGTCCGACCCTGTACGAGATGCTCGGACCTGGTTCGCCGAAGGAAGACCTTGACGAGCTGGAACAGCTATTCGGGATGCCGTTGCCTGAGCTGTACCGCGAGTTCCTCGCGTGGAGGGGGCCGAATCGCGCAGAGGATTCAGAGGGAGACATCCACGTCAGCATTTTCACCCTCACGACGGCACGGCGGGCCATCGGGAAGTTGCAGATGATGCGGGACCTGTGGGCGGGTGAGCCAGGGTGGCGCGAGTCTGGGTGGTGGGGCGAGTTCTACCTGCCGTTAATGGAGCACGGCGGACCTGAGTTGGTGATCGACGTGGCGGGTGAGACGCGCCTGAAAGATGACGAGGACTCGTCCGAGCCGTTTCACAGCATTCCGGGGCAGGTGATGGAGTTCCACCACGCAGACGAGTTCCGTGACGTTCACGCGCCAAGTTTGGACGTGTGGCTCGAAGCCCTTGCGATCACTTTCGAGCGCAAGCTGGTCGAGGAGTACACCTGGGACGACGAAAGCGGGCGGGGAGCCGAGGTGGAAGTCGATGAGCCGTTCGACAAGGTTCTCGGCGAACTCGCCCCCTCGTACCCGCGCTACCTCCCTGTGCTGCATCAACCCGAAGAGTTCTGGTGAGGTGGACGGTATGAACCTCGACGAACTGATCGAACGTGGCATCGCGCGGGGGCAACTAGATGGACTCCGATCACTGCGCGCTGCGGTGGAAGATGATCTCAGTGACGTTCCCGCATGGTGGTCTGATCTGGTCGGGGTTGAGCCTCGTGTAGGCGCTCAGATCGCCGCAGAGGCATGGGCGACCGCGTATCCAGATCACCTCGGTGAGTTGCGCCGATTGCTTCGGGAGACGGGGTTCGCCACAGCGGGGTGGCTTGAGAACGAGAATTACTCGGGACCACTGGTACTGTATTTCATTCCCGACGGCGGCGAGTACGGGGTGAAAGACGGAATCGACGGGCAGATCATGGCCGGGTACCCGCCCGTGAGCGACTCGGCTGCGGTGGAGCGGCTGCAACAGTCCGTGCGCTCGTTCTACGAAAACCTCCACGACGGCCTCAACATCACGTTCGTCGGGCGCAGCGGATCGAGCATCGTTCGCTCCGCAGCGCTGGAAGACATGGAGACCGTCACAGGCGTGGGACAGGAAGCGATCACCGACGACTTACCGCTGCCAATCTCCGCCGAAGATTTGCTCGTGCTCTGGACCGACCCGAACGGCTCCAAGGTGTTCGTCGATGTCGGGAAGACGCAGGATGAGCGGATCGCCTACGACTGGTCCGAAGGCTATGTCGATTGGCACCCGAAAGACCTCCCTGGGTGCCCTGCCGCCGTGAACCCTATGCAGCTCGTGGAGGACAACATTCTCGGGATTCTCGGTTACGAAACCGAGCTGATCCTGTAGCCGTGGTTGGCACGCTCAATGCTCCGCGTCGAGCAAGTACAGAGCGTGCAGCAGATCAGCCCTCACCGCCGAGCGCACGTCCGAGGTGATCGGCTGCCCGCGCTGCACCGTCGAGGGGCTCACGACCACGGCGACGGCCTGCCCGTTGCGCGTGAGCGTGACCGGGTACGTAGCTGCGCACTCGATGATCCAGCTCAGGCTGGCTCTCGCGCGGTGGAGGGGCACGCTGGTCATGCCCTGATCATGCTCGCGGACACCGACACGGGCGGGCGGGCGTGGTCACGTCCCAGGTACGTGGACGGTGCCCTCGGCCAGGCTGCGCATGATTTGCGCGGTATTGGCTCGCACGAAGTCGATGCGGTCATGGCACTTGAGTGCCGCCTGCAACAGTTCTCCATCAATCTCCGCCCGCAGCAGCAGAAGCACTCGGAGCATCCACGGCACCACCTCGGTGATCGCGATGTGTTCCTGCACGCGCTCTGGCAGGGATGACTTGTCCAGCACCGCGTGGTGCACGAGGGCGTTGCGGGTGCGGGTGAGTAGAGCTGGGAGGTTCTCGATGGACTCGGCCAACTCGGGTACTGCTGCAAGCACTTCGTTCGCGATGTCCTGTACTCGGTCCCGATAGGACACCTGCTCGAAGAACGCGACCGACTCACCCACGGCTGTGCCAACCGCAGGGGGATCGAGGTCTCGCTGTCCGGCCGCTTCTCGTGCTGCGCGACGCGCCGCCTGCTTGATCTTGTCGAGGCTGTTGCGCGTGGCCTCGGGGAATCGGCTCTGGGAGGTTGGATACAGCCTTCGGTGCAGCCCTTCCACCAGTGACAGGTACAAGAGCACCTTCGCCTGTGTTGCCCCGCGCACGCCTTCGACAACAGCCCAGCCGAGCTGGTCCAGGGTGTCATTGAGGGCAATCCAGTTAGCGAACCTCTGGATTGTGAGCTGTTCGGTCGGGAGCATCGACTCATCGGCGTGCAGGTCGTCTGCGTTGAAGCCGTGAGCATAGACACGGAGCCACTTGTCGTCGCTCGCGAGGCGGACTTCCGTTTCCCGAACGTCGAGTTCGACGCCTGTTATGAGGCGGGCGAACAGGAGGCACCCCAGGACCACTCGGGCCTTTAGCACGCGAAGTGGTAGCGGTCGAGGAGTCTCGTATACGAGCCACGCGCCGTCGGATTCCGCGACGACCGACAGTGAGGCTCCGTCGTCGGGGACCGTGGCGGACTCGCCCTCCGTCAGGTGCGCGAGCCACATATGGTCGTCGATACGAAAGCGTACGGAGGCGTACCGTGCGCTGCTCTCGACGTGGGCTCCCACCACGACCGCCCACGGTTCGTAGCGCGGCATTCCCGAGCTGCCGTATCCAGGTCCGCCGTGGTTCTGGGCACCGATCAGGCTCACGGCCTCACCCGAGTCCAGCATCCCCAGCAGCGTGCGCGGAAGGAACGACTCGACGTGTTTCGCTGCATCGGCGACCAGCGAAGTGACGGTGTACTGCCCCTCCGTCCGAGTTGGGAACCGCGCGTCGCGCTCAGCCCACCCGTCGAGAGTCAGGCGTGAGCGATCCTTCGATCCGAGCGTCAGTTCGCCCCGCACCCGTCGTTCTAGTCCTTCGACCCAGAACTCGCCCAGATAGTTCACGTCGCCCATGCGCAGATCGTAGGTGAAGCTACCGACAGGTCGGCGTTCGCGCGCCGAGCCGGCGACACAGTGTTGTTCCTGGTCAGCGCTTGTTTTCATGCGGACAATGGGAGGTATGAGCCGCCAATCCCTACCCGCCCCGTACGTGCCGACCGCCTACCGACCACGGACACCCTCGCGCAGAAGATCGAGCGCGAGAACGAGGAGTCGCGCAAGCGTATGGCGCGCGAGGCTGCACGCCCCAAGGGGCACCCCGTGAGCACCGACGCACTGCGCGGGTACTTCGACACGCCCGACGCCCGCCGTCATCCCGAGAAGGCGGCAAGGGTCCGCGCTCGGATCGCGGAGCTGGACGCCGAGGAGGCCAAGGGCCAGTGCGGCGAGAAGGCCGAGGCCGAGCAGAGCGGTCCCCGCCGTCGCCAACGTCGGCCTGGGCAAGCTCCGCGCCTCGGGCCGTGGATCAGGGTCTACGGGATCGTCTGCCCGCGTTGCCATGCCGTGAGCGGGGAGCTGTGCCACCGGATCGTGGGGTTCGGCCCCACTTCGAGGTCGCGCTGACCGCCTGGGAGAACGGGATGAGTGCGAAGGCGGCTGGCCTGGTCAATCAGCTACCCGGGGACGAACCGCAGCGTCAGCGGCAGGGCGCAGGGACTCGACAACAGCAGGCCCGAGGGGTTATCGGAGGGGGTAAGCAGGTCACGCGGGCCGCACCCAAGGACAGGGTCCAGAGCAAGAGCACGAGCGGGTCAGGGGTCGCGGGGATCGCCCGAGCTTGGCTCGGGAGCTGGGTGTCCGCGTTCTCCACGGCCTACCGCGATTTGGGCGTGGCCTACGAGGAGGGGAAGCGACGGTGACGGCGTGATTCGAGCAGATAGGCGATGTGGTCCTGCTCGATTTGTCGCACTCGGACAGTGGCGAAACAGGCAAGCCGGTAGGTTCCTCACGTGGGAGATTTCGAGAACGCAGTAGCTGAGTACGGCGCACGCGCGAAGGCGAAGCTTTCGGGTCCAGGCGAGCGGGAGGCACTGCTCAGCGGTCCTGTGTCCGAGTTCATCACCGCTGTCGGCGCGCTATCGTCCAAGAAGGTCGTCGCGCACGACGAGGTACGCGAACTTGACGGGACGGTGCGTCCTGATTTCGGGGTTCGGGTGAACGGGCTGCTGGTCGGGCACATCGAGTTGAAGGCCCCTGGCGTCTCGCTCGATCCGACGACGTACGCGCCGAACTCGCACAACGGTAAGCAGTGGAAGAAGCTGGAACTACTGCCGAACCTTCTGCACACGAACGGCATTGAGTGGCGGCTGTGGCGATTCGGCGAACTCGTGGACGAGCCCGTGCATATGCACACCCCCGACCTTACGAAGACGAAGGGGACACTGACCGCCCCGTCCCGTCTAGAGCTGATACTCAGCGCATTCCTCGGGTGGACGCCGACGCCCATCTCCTCGCTGACCAAGCTCGTGGACACCCTCGCGCCCCTCGCCGCCATGCTCCGCGAGGAAGTAGCCGCTGCGCTTCGAGCCGAAAAGCGAGCGGTGAAGGCGGGCGCGGACCGCGACTCTCAGCCATTCATTGGTCTTGCCAAAGACTGGAAGCTGATGCTGTTCCCCCACTCCACGGACGGCGAGTTCGCCGACAGGTACGCGCAGACTGTGGTGTTCGCGCTCGTACTCGCGATATCCGATGGCACTGACATCGCGACGCAAAGCCTCCACGAGGTCTCGAAGCAGCTCGAAGGGCACCGCCACACCTTGATGGGGCGGGCTCTGAACCTCCTCACGGAACACATCGCGAACTCTCCCGCTGGACTTGCTGTGGAGATGATCACCCGCGCGCTCGGCGCGGTCGATTGGGCGAAGGTCTCCGCTGGTTCATCCGACATCTACCTCCACCTGTACGAGCACTTCCTCGGCAAGTACGACCCCGCGTTGCGCAAGAAGTCAGGTTCTTACTACACACCGGTCGAGGTGGTGGACGGGATGGTCCGCTTGACCGATCTGGCGTTGTCCGAGTTCTTCAACAAGCCCGAGGGGCTGCGCAGTCCAACGGTGTCAGTGGTCGATCCGGCGATGGGAACTGGCACTTACCCCCTGTCCGTGCTGCGGCGGATAGGCGACAGTGCCGCAGCGCTGTACGGGGATGGAGCGACCGCCGACGCGGTGACCTCGGCCATCAACCGCCTATACGGGATCGAATTGCAGTCAGGACCGTTCTCGGTGGCGGAGCTGCGCGTCGCTGGAGCTGTTGAGAAGTTCGGCGCGCAGGTACCGAGTCAGGGGATGAACTTGTTCGTCGCCGACACCCTCGAAGACCCCGACGAAGGCAGCGATACCCGTCTGTCGTACACCCTCCAACTGATCGCTCAGCAGCGCCGTCGTGCGAACGACATGAAGCGTAAGACCAACGTTCAGGTGGTCATTGGGAACCCGCCGTACATGGAGCGAGCAGGCGGTCGCGGCGGGTGGATCGAGTCGGGTATCGACACGAACACTGGTGTAGCGCCGCTGGATGCCTTCCGCACGGAAGGTAATGGGCGCAATGAGTTCCCGCTGTCGAACCTCTACATCTACTTCTGGCGTTGGGCGACTTGGAAGGTGTTCGAGTCCACTGCGAAGTCCGCAGACGAGGGCGATACGGGGATCGTCTGCTTCATCACCGCTACGGGTTACCTCACGGGACCAGGATTCAAAGGAATGCGGGAATACCTGCGACGTAAGGCGTCGCACGGTTGGATCATCAATCTCACCCCCGAAGGCAAGAAGCCACCCGCGAAGAGCGCTGTGTTCAACATCGAGACCCCTGTCTGCATCGGCATCTTCGCTCGGACACCCGACACCGATGAAGATGTTCCCGCCGACATCAGGTACATCGAGTTTGACGGTTTGCGTGAGGAGAAGTTTGAGAACCTCAAAGCGTTGGTGTTCGACGATCAGAGATGGCGATCAGCTCGGACGGGGTGGCAGACGACGTTCACGCCCGCTGCTGCGGGAAACTGGGACTCCTTCCCTGCCCTCTTTGACCTGATGCCCTGGGCAAGTACAGGGGTGACCCCGAACCGCAACTGGGTGATCGGTCCATCGAAGGCATCGTTGGAGCTGCGGCTGCGGACGCTGCTCTCCGAGAACGACCCGCAGGTGCGGGACGCCATGTTCAAGGTGACACGGGACCGACGGATCGACAAGCGGTCCAAGGCACTGCCCGGTGCGGATGTCGAGACCGATACGACACCACTGTCGTCGGTTCCGCTGATCGCGAAGCCGAAGCTTGTGCAGACAATGTTTCGGTCGTTCGACCGCCAGTGGGTACTCGCGGACAACCGATTGATGGACATGGCGCGCCCACCGTTATGGGAGTCCCGTGTTCCCGGGCAGGTGTTCGTCGTGGAGCAGCACTCGATCCACCCTGGCGCTGGTCCAGGGCTGCACTTCTCCGCCCTCATGCCAGACATCAATGCGTTCAACAACCGTGGCGGGCGCACCTTGCCACGGCTCCATCCGAACGGGTCGCCCAACGTCACGCCAGGGCTCGACGCCGCCTTGAAGAAGGAAATCGGACCGTCCGCCTCCGCAGCAGACATCATGTTCTACGTCGCGGCGATCACCGGACATCCAGCTTTCGTGGAGCAGTTCGCCGATGAGTTGTCTACACCTGGGATTCGTATCCCGATCACCGCCGAGCCCTCTCTGTGGGACACCGCTGTGCGGCTCGGCAAGCACGTAGTGTGGCTGACCACGTACGGGGCGGAAGGCGAGAGGTCCGAGGACCTTGGCGACACCGCTCCCGAGGAGCTGCCGCAGTACGTGAAGTCGGTGGGCTCGGTCCGCCCTGAATCCTACGAGTTCCACTCCGACGAGGGTGTCCTCACTCTCGGGAGTGGACGGTGGGAGAACATAGCCCCAGAGGTGTTCGGGTACACGGTGGGCAACGTCGCCGTTGTCCAGTCGTGGCTCAAATACCGCATGGCGAAGCCGACAGGGAAGGTGTCCTCACCTCTCGACGAGCTTCACGACCCCAACTGGGCACCTGAGTGGTCTATCGAGCTGACGGAACTGCTGCGTGTATTGACGAACCTGGTGGCTATGGAGGGTGACCTAGACCAGCTCCTCGGAGATGTGCTAGCGGGTCCGCTCGTGTCCATGGAGCAGTTGGTCGCGGCAGGGATGCGAACGGGGCTGGATGCGGACGACCGTAAGCCGAAGCGCACACCGTACACCGTCGGGATGTTCGCTGAAACGAATGAGCCGTGAGCGACTCTGCCGACGACACTGCCGTCCCCGCACTGCCCACATGGGTGGAGCAGATCATGTCCGATGAGCGGACGTACTGGCGCACACTCCGCGCCGGGCGCGCAGCGCCGGAAGCTGAGCTGTGGGAGTCATGCAAGAAGCAGTGGGGAGTTGCTGAATGACGCCCTGGGCCTCGCTGCTGGGGTCACTGATGATCGGGAACGCGACAAACAAGTGCGCGAAATGATCGTCGCTCGGGCTTCCGCCCTCGTCGGCATCGCGAGCGAAGCCATCGGCGTGCTGAACGGTTCGTTCACATGGTCCGAGGAGGACCGCGTTCAGGAGTTCGTGAAGGCGTCGAACCTGATCCAAGGCGAACTCGCAAGAGAGGTCCATGCGCTGATGGTGGTGACCGAGAAGTTGGAGCAACCAGCGATGAAGGTCTCCAACGCAATGGGGCGGCTCCTCAAGCAAGCCCACGCGACCGTGTTCATCCGAGCCGACGCAACCGAGCGAGAGCGAGCTGATGAACGAGCGAACCTGTCCCGCACTGCCACGGGGGCTACTCAGAACGTGAGCGAGTTCGCCATCGCCGTGCGTCGGGTCACGCAGGAGCTTCCAAAGCGGAGAGGCTTCCGAAGGCGCGGACGCGGTACTCGGACCTGATATCACGTGCTCGCATCGGCGCTGGTCGCGCCTCTCCCCCGACGACACGGAAACCCCGCCAGCGTCATGGAAACGACAGGAAAACTATGCCCACCCGCCGCTACTATCGGAACTTCGAACGCGGGGCTAGCTCGCTGACCAGCACCCGAGCGGCGCTATCGAACACTATCGAACGTGCAGCTTACGATGAACCATTATCAGCGGGTTCGGGGTTCGAGTCCCTGATGGCGCACTAGAAGACCCCGCCCATCGGCGGGGTTTTCTCGTTGCGGGGCTAGGGTTTCAGGCATGACTGTCGTGTCGCGCAACGGTGATCGGCTGACTGCGCGCGAGGTGTACGAAATCTGGCGCATCCGAGATGTGGTGTTCTCGGTCGAGCAACAGTGCACCGAACCCGACGTCGACGACATTGACCTGAGACTCGATTGCACCCACCTCTGGATCGCCGACGACGGCGGCACAATCCAGTCGTACCTACGCACCTATCTCAGCGACGGCGTCCGGAAGATCGGCCGGGTCGCCACGCTGCGCGAAGCGCGTGGACGCGGACTGTCGGGAACCCTCCTGCGGGAGGTCATCGACCGGTGGGGCGACGACGAGCTCCGCCTCGGCGCCCAGGCCCACCTCGAAGACTGGTACGCGTCATTCGGTTTCGGAGCGTGCGGCGAACCGTACATCGAAGCCGGAATCGATCACCTGCCGATGGCCCGGCCGGCGCGCGCGATGTAGGCGCGCCGGGCTCACTCGGCAACGGAACGGGCTCGCTCGGCGACAGTTCGGGCTCGGTCGGCGGCGGGCGGGAGCTCCTCGAGGATCGCCACGGCGGCGGCGGTATCACCGTCGTGGGTCAGCGAGACATGCACGCGGGCCTGCGCGAGGAACTCGCCGATCGCACCGGACAACCGGATCGCCGGGCGGCCCCAATTGTCGGTCACCACCTCGATGTCGGAGTGCACGATCATCGGCAGCGCCGGGCGCCGCGCGAAGCGGCTCACCGACCAGGCCTTGATGACCGCTTCCTTAGCCGCCCAGCGGGCCGCCAGGTGGCGCTCGGGTCCACCGGTCCCCGACCGTGCGTCCCGGCGCTCACCGGCGGTGAACGCCTCGGCGAACCGCGTCCCCGGCTGTTTCCATTGCTCGGCGAACTCGGGGATCGACACGATGTCGAGCCCCACGCCCACCACGCTCACAGCTGACAACCCTGGCGGTAAGCGCCCTGTGCATCCAGGCGTGCATCGGCGTCGAGCAGCAGCGCCGCTTCCTGCGCCGTCTCGGTCTGCGCGGCCTCGTCGTCGAACCGGCGTCCCGATGGGCGGGCGTAGGCCGGGTCGCCACCGCACATGGCGGCGAGGATGCGCTGCTGGCCGTCACGCAGCCGCTCGCCACGGCGGGCGCGGTAGGCCTCCCGCTCATCAGCCGGCAGCGATGCGATGAACGCCTCCGGGTGCACGACGGCGATCAGACCCGACACGTGGCCGAAGCCCAGTGACGTCAGCAGGCCCGCCTTCAGCTCGAAATTGCCGCCCATTTCCAGGGTGCTCGTGGGCCACACCAGGTGGTCGTAGACCGCCAAGGCGTCATCGACGCAGTCCAGGCTCCGGTTGGGCGGAATGCTGCCCGACGCGAGGACCTGGCACAGGCCGATGAGCTGGAAGGCCGCGGCACCGCCCTTGGCGTGGCCGGTCAGCGCCTTCTGCGAGACGACGAACAGCGGGGCGCCGTCGCCGCGCCCGATCGCACCGGCGAGGTGCTCGTGCAGCTTGGACTCGTTGGGGTCGTTCGCCTTGGTCGAGGTGTCGTGCTTGGACACCACCGCGACGTCGTCGGGACTGACGCCCAGCTCGCGCAACGACCGGGCCAGCGGGGACTGCTCCGCGCCGCGCGCCGCGCCCAGCGCACCGATGCCCGGTGCCGGGATGGACGTGTGCACACCGTCGCCGAAGCTCTGCGCGAACGCGACCACACCGAGGACCGGCAGGCCCATCTGCGCTGCGACGTCCCCGCGGGCCAGCAGCACCGTGCCGCCGCCCTGCGACTCGACGAACCCGCCGCGCCGGCGGTCGTTGGCGCGGGAGTAGCGGCGCTCGTCGATGCCGCGCGCGGCCATCGCAGCGGAGTCCGCGGTGGCCGACATGTCGCCGAACCCGACGATGCCCTCGATGCCCAGGTCGTCGAACCCGCCGGCGACCGCGAACAGCGCCTTGCCCAGGCGGATCTTGTCCGCGCCCTCCTCCACCGAGACGGCGGCGGTGGCGCAGGCGGCGACCGGGTGGATCATCGACCCGTAGCTGCCGATGTAGGACTGCACGACGTGGGCCGCGACGACGTTGGGCAGGGCCTCCTGCAGGATGTCGTTGGCCTTCGATTCGCCCAGCAGGGTGTCGACGTAGAGCGAGCGCATCGACATCATGCCACCCATACCGGTGCCTTGTGTGTTGGCGACCAGCGTCGGGTGCACCCAGCTCATCAGTTCCTCGGGGGTGAACCCGCTGGAGAGGAAGGCGTCGACGGTGGCCACCAGGTTCCACAGGGCGACACGGTCGATCGAGCTGGCCATGTCCGGCGTGACGCCCCAGCGGACGGGGTCGAACCCGGTCGGGATCTGCCCGCCGACGGTGCGGCTCAGTTCGAAGCGCCGCGGGACGCGGATCTCGGTGCCGGCCAGGCGGGTCACGGTGAACTCGCCGGTGTCGGGCACCTCGGCGATCCGGGTGTGCTCGGGATCGGAGGCGACGAATGCGCGCGCGGTCTCCTCCGACGACACCGTGAAGGTCAGGTCCTCGTCGAGGAACACCGACTCGAGCAGCGGCGACGAATTGTCGATCATCGCCCCGTCGTCGGCGTAGCGGCGGATGCCGCAGCGCGCCACGACCTCGTCGTGGTAGCGCTCCCAGATCTCCGACTCGGCCACCGGGTCACCACTGGCGGTGTCGTACCAACCCGGCTTCGGGTTCTCCTCCCACGTGATGAGTCCGGTGCTCCAGGCCAATTCGGCGACACCGGCGGCCGACAGCTCACCGGAGACCTCCATCTCGAAGCGGGTGCGCGCCGAGCCGTACGGCCCGACCTCGCCCGCGCCGACGATGACCACGAGGTCCTCTGGCTTCACGCCGATCTCCGGCCAGGCCACCGGCGCGTCCTGAGGGGCGCGCGCCGGGTGCGGCAGGGCCGGGATCCCGGCGTCGGCCGCCTTCGCCGACGGGGCCTCGGCCGACTCTGCGTCGGCCTGGGCGGCCTTTGCCAGAGCCTTCAGGTCGATCGACGGGTCGAGCCCGGCGGTCAGATCGGCCGACAGCGGTGCCTGCAGCGCAGCGGTCCGCTGCTGCGGCGTGCACAGCGCGAGCAGTTCGGCGGCCATCTCGTCGGTGCTCCACGTGCGGACGCCGGCAGCCTCGACGGCGGCGACCATCGGATCGTTGCCGCCCATCAGCCCGGTGCCGCGGACCCAGCCGATAAGGGCATGGGCCAGCGTGGTCCGCGAGCCCCACGACGACTCGGCCGACCAGCGGGTGACGACGGCGTCCAGGGCGGCCTTCGCCTCGCCGTAGGCCCCGTCTCCGCCGAACATGCCGCGGTTGGGCGAACCCGGCAGCACGACGTGCAGGCGGGCGTCGAGGTTGTGGTCGGCGTGCAGACCGGACAGACCACCGATCATGCGCTCCACCGACCACAGCAGGACCTTCATCTCCGCTTCGGCCCGCGCACCGGCGTCGGTCAAATCACCGGCCACGCGAGGTGCGGCGAAGGGGAACAGCAGCGTCGGGCGCATCGCCGGCTTCACGACCTCCGTCGCGCCGCCGAGCGTCTGGCTCTGCTCGTCGCCGATCCACTCGACCAGCGCGTCGACGTCGGTGTAGGACGCCAGGTTCGCCGGGACGACCCACAACGCCGCACCATAGCGCGCATTGCCGCGGTAGAGCCGCTTGAAGAATTCCAATCGGTCGGCGTTCAGGCGCGAGGTCGTCGCGATGACGGTCGCGCCGCCGCGCAGCAACCCGGCCGCGACAGCACCGGCGATGGATCCGTCGGCGGCACCGGTGACGACGGCGATGTCATCGGCGTAGATCCCGGGAGCGGGATCGGTGGCCAGCGAGGCGATCTCGGCGAACACCCGCGCGTGCACATCGCGGCCACGGGCCAGGGCCTTGCCCTGCCACCAGGTGGCGTGCTGCGCGACCGTCTCCCCCGCACCGCGGAAAGCCTCGGTCTGCTGCGTGAACTCCGCGTCCAGGTCGTCGGCGTCGGTCAGCCACAGTCCGGCCAGGTCGGCGCGCGCACCGGCCCAACGGTCGTCGAGCAGCAC
>DLKD01000133.1 GCA_002477755.1 Gordonia sp. UBA7599 | reverse complement strand
AGATCCAGCGCGACATCATCGGGAAGACCTACGGGCTCTGATGACCAGTCCCGGTCGGCTGAGCCGCCGCCCCCAGCTCTCCGAGGAAGTCGCTGGTGCAGTCCGCCACCGGATCATGACCGGCGACCTGCGGCCCGGTGACTTCATCCGGCTGGACGAAACGGCCGCCGAGCTGGGAGTGAGCGTCACGCCGGTGCGGGAGGCCTTGCTGACGCTACGGGGCGAGGGAATGGTGAACCTCGCCCCGCACCGCGGCTACGTCGTCGCCGAGCTCACGCGCACCGACGTCGAGGACATCTTCTGGCTTCAGGGCCAGATAGCGGTCAAGATCGCCCGGCGCACCGCCGACGTGATCACCGCCGAGGACCTCGACGCACTCACCGCGTGCACCGACGCGCTGCGGCGCGCCGTCGAGAATGGCAACGTCGATGCGATCGTCGAGGCCGAGTTCGAGTTCCATCGCACCCACAACCGCATCTCCAACAGCGGCAAACTCGCGTGGTTCTTGTTCAACGCCACGCACTACACTCCCCACCGCATCTATGCGGCCGACCCGGAGTGGGGCGCCGTCGCCGTCGACAGCCACACCAAGCTGATCGAGGCCTATCGCTCCGGCGATCGGGTGGCGATTGCCGAGCAAGTGCAGCGGCAGTTCGACGACGGCGCGGCACGACTGGTCGCCCGCCTGGCCGACGCGGGCGTCTTCGACGATGAGCCGGGCCCGTGAACTGTGGTTTTGTCCCAGTTCAGGGCATGCGCTAGAGTCAACATCCGGCCCACCGGGCCAATGCCATTCCCCCATAGCTCAATTGGCAGAGCAGCCGACTGTTAATCGGCAGGTTATTGGTTCGAGTCCAATTGGGGGAGCAACGAAAACCGCCCGTTCACCGGGCGGTTTTTTGCGCGTTTCGAACAGCATGACAACAGTTCGACTCGTCGTGAATCCGGGCTCGACGCTCCGTCACGGTAGTGCGTACGTTCGGACGTACCGTCGATTGGAAGGACTCCCATGACTGCCGAACCATTTCCCGACCTCGTCGACGTCTCCTGGCTCGCTGAGCACCTGAGCGACCCGGACCTCGTCGTCATCGACTCGACATCGCACCTCGAGGTACCCGAGGACGGGCCGTACACGATCGAGTCCGGCGCAGGGACCTACGCCGCCGAACACATCCCCGGTGCCCACTTCGCCGATCTCCTCACCGACTTCGCCGATCCCGGAAACGACGAGCCGTGGACGGCCGCCGATCATGACCGATTCGCTGCAGCAGCTGGCGCGCTGGGCATCGGCGACGGCGCCAAAGTGGTGGTGTACAGCCAGCATGCCCCGTTCTGGGCGACGCGTCTGTGGTGGCAGCTCCGCTTCGAAGGCTTCGACGACGTCGCCGTCTTGGATGGTGGCCTGCCCGCCTGGAAAGCCGCCGGCGGTGCGGTGACCACTGATCCGTCGACGCCCACCGCGCGGGAGTTCACGGGTGATCGTCGTCCGCACCTGATCCGTTCAACGGACGAGGTCGCGCAAGCGGTGGACGACGAGGGAACGCTGCTG
Source organism: Gordonia sp. UBA7599 (assembly GCA_002477755.1). Taxonomy (GTDB): domain Bacteria; phylum Actinomycetota; class Actinomycetes; order Mycobacteriales; family Mycobacteriaceae; genus Gordonia. Next base: position 26,993 of record DLKD01000133.1, on the reverse strand, counting down.
GGGAACGTGCTCGGCGAAGAGGACTACCGCGGGGAGACGACGACCTACCCGCGACCCGGGCACATTCCGGCAAGCGTGAACTTCCCCGTCGCCCAGCTCGTCGATCCGGCGACTGGACGGCTGCTCCCGATCAGCGAACTCCGTCCCGCTTTCGAAGCGGCTGGGCTTCTGAACCCGGAGCGCGCGATCGTCACCTATTGCGGCGGCGGGATCGCGGCAACCGGTGTCGCGTGGGCACTCGCCCAGGCAGGCGTCCAGGACGTCGGCGTGTACGACGGCTCACTGACCGCCTGGACCGCCGACCCCGACCGGCCGCTCGTGACCGGCGCGTCGCCGCGCTGAGCAAGAAGCACGCGGCCGTGGCCCAGCCGTCGCGACGACGGATAGATCGATTGCCTCAGGGGCTTCCCAGCCATAGCCGTATACAGTCGCCACATGCTCGACTTCGTCCGCCTCGGCATGCGTCGTCTGCTGTCATTCGTGCCCGCGACCATTGACACCATCGAACCCGGGCGCATCGTCCTCGCGCCTCGCAAGCCGATCGACCTGCGCGACGAAAACGCCATCACCGAGATTCTCGACTTGGCCGCGAAGATCGGGGCGGCGCTACTCGACGCGGGGACCGGCGCTATCGACACCCGCAATCAGGTCGAGCTGGTAGCCGGCGTCTACGGGCTCGAGGACGTCGACGTCGACGTCACCTACAACACCGTGCTGATCTGTGCCCGCCGCGGCCGCACGTTGCCACCGATCACCGTGTCGCGATCGGTCTACTACCGATCGCTCGACTTCACCCGACTCGCACAGATCGACCGTCTGGTGCGCCAGATCCGGCGGACCTCCATCTCCGCAGTCACCGCACACGCCATCGTCGATGAGATCGGTGAGTCGCCGCATCCGTACCCACATTGGATGGCAACCATCGGCTGGGGCGTGATGGCATTCGGCATCGGCATCCTCTTCGGCGGCACGTGGATCGTATGGCTGACCGCGTTCGCGACGACCGTCGCCGCCGTCGCGGTCAACCGACGGCTCGCACGAATCGGCACCCCACCGTTCTTCCAACAACTGACGGGTGGCTTCATCGCCGTGCTACCGGCGGCGCTGTTGTACACCCTCCTCGAAGACACCCACCTCGGCTTCTACCCGCCACAGATCATCGCGGCCGGAATCGTCGTGCTGCTGTCGGGCCTGGCGTTTGTCGGCGCGGTCCAGGACGCCATCACCGGGGCACCGATCACTGCGACCGCGCGAGTTACCGAGGTGGTCGTGCTGACGGCCGGAATCATGGTCGGCGTCGCACTGTCGATCCGGTTCGTCGAACTGTTCAACGCGCACCTGCCTCCTCTGACGACCGTTCCGCCGTTCGCTCCGGCCGACGTGCCCTCCCGCGTCATCGGCGGTGGCATCGGCTCGCTCGCATTCGCGTTCGCCAGCTATGCGGAGCGGCGCGCGTTGCTGCCGGCATTCATTGCCGGAGCGCTGGGGTCCGGCGTCACCGCCGCCCTGTTCCTGACCGATCTGGGCCCGGTCTTCAGTTACGCAGTCGCAGCGACGCTCGTCGGCCTGGCCGGCGGCATCGCTGCCCGACGGGCATTGACCCCGCCGTTGGTCATCGCCGTCGCCGGTATCACCCCCCTGCTTCCGGGTCTGGCCATCTATCGCGGCATGTACGGAGTGATGGCGGGGGACGCTTCTGCGGGCGCACAGGAATTGGCCACCGCCGTTGCCGTCGGATGTGCGCTTGGTGCCGGCGTCACGCTGGGCGAGTTCATCGCCCGCTCGCTCCCGAAGTTCTACGTGCACGTCAAACCCGCCGGTCGCGGCACTTGAGACCTGAGTTACCGTGGACCGGCCTCGTGGTGCCAGCTGACCCGAGGAGAACGGAGCCAGTCATGACCACCATCGTCGCCAAAGCATTCGGCGCGGCAATCATCGTCGCCGCCGGGTTCGCGCCGATCGCACTCGCCGCACCAACGCACGCCGCCCCCGTGCCGGGATCGGTCGCGGTGAAGTACTACAAGAACTGCACCGAAGCCCGCAAGGACGGCGCAGCACCGATCCGCGAGGGCGAAGACGGCTACTCGAGCAAGCTCGACCGTGATGGCGACGGGATCGCCTGCGAAGCGACGTCGTAGCTGCGTTTCGCTGAGTTCCCGTCTGCCGGAATCGTCGGCAAGGCAATACCATCGGACGGGTGGGCTTCTTCGACAAGCTTTTCGGCAAGGAACAATCCGGACCTGGATGGGTCCGGGGAAGTGCCCGCGTCATCTCCTCCAGCGCACCGCCACCACATGCGACGTGGGGCAACGTGTCGGCCAACCTCGTCGTCGAAATCCCCGGGATGGCGGCGTATCAGGCGGATTACAGCAAGCTGACCTGCCCGGTCTCCAAGTGGCCCTTCCCCGGATCGTTGCTGCCGGTGGCCGTCGACCCGCGCGATACCCGCAACGTCGTAGTGCTGTGGGATGAGGTCCCCACCGGCGCGGAGGCCGGTCGTGCGCAGGCCGCCAGGATCGTCGAACATCTCAACCAGGGTGTTACTCCCCCACCCGGCACATCCCCCTCGGCTGCGCCGCCCGGGGGAAATGACGTCCTATCACAGATCATGCGCATGTTTCCTGGCGCCCAAGTCCATGTCTCAGGCTCGGGAGACGTGTCAGGTGCGCCCGCCGGGATGCCGCCCGAGATGGTGGCGCCCAACGCCTCGGTGTATGCAACACAGTCCAACCGCGATCCGGTAGAGCGCTTGGAGAAACTCGGCAAGCTGCGCGACGCCGGGATCGTCGACGAGGCGCAATTCCAGCAATTGCGCGCCCAGATTCTGGAGCAAGCCGGCCTCGACGACTAGATCCGGCCACAACCGCTACAGCAATTCACAACGGCTACCGTTGCGACGGTAGCCGTCGTAAGGAGTTGTAGCGGATGCGTGGCCCTGATGCCTCCTCGGACCCCTGCGACGGCGGACGGTAACCTTCACTCCCGAAGGGGCGATAGCTCAGTCGGTTAGAGCCGCGGACTCATAATCCGTAGGTCCCGGGTTCGAGCCCCGGTCGCCCCACCACCCAGAGCTCTCACTTCAGCCGGCCAGGGCCGGCTGAAGGTAATCAGCCATCGGCTGCGCTCCCAGGTGTGCCGACCAACCGCCCGTCGACACCGGCAAGAATTTGATTCTCAATTAGATTTAGCGGAGAGCCTCGTCACCGTCAAGCATTCGCAGTGAGTTTTGCCTACATCAATCTGCGGCAGGGACCGCGTACTGCTCGGCGAGCTCGCGCAGCGTCTGGAACACGCGCTTGGCCCCTTCGGCCCAGGGCATGAGAATCGGGAAGACGTGGAACATCCCCGGCTCCTCCATCGCCTTCACCTTCACGTCCGAGGCTTCGAGGTGCTCGGCGAAGGTGCGGATTCCATCGCGGAACATCTCCTTCTCACCCCAACACACGAACGTCGGCGGCCACCACGTCTCGTCGGGGACAGCGTTGACCGCGGAGACACGTTCGTCACCGGGCGACATGCCCTGCAGGTATGGCGTAACGGGGATGCTCCACGGCAGAACATCGCTATCGGCGTTCTCGGTCACCGACGGGCGGTCGAGCTGAAGGTTGACCTCGGGCGAGAACAGCGCGATTGCCGCCGGACGCGGAAGCCCTTCGTCGCGGAGATGACCCATGAGCGAGGTCGTCAACCCGCCACCGCCTGAGTCACCCCCAATAATGATGTGCTCGGCGGGGATCCCCTGCTCGAGCATGCTCTTGTAGACGTCGGCGGCATCCAACAGGCCTGCCGGGTACGGGAACTCCGGGGCCATGCGGTAGTCGGGGATGAAGATCTCGCACCCGGTGATGCGGACCAACGCGGCCGCGAACGCCACGTACATCATCGGCGTCGTCGCGATATATCCACCGCCGTGGAGGTACAGAATCGTGGCCCGCACCGGCTGGGCGTCGGGATCGTCGTCGGACTCCACCACGCCGTCTCGCTTGGCGCGGCACCAAACCCCCTCGACGCCACCGATCGTCTCGGTGTCCAACACGACTTGTCCGATACCGCCGACGACAGGCGGGAGGACGACGCCACAGATGGTGTCGATGACCTTCTCCATGGACCGGAACTCGTCGATCTGCAGGCTCATCGCGTAGCCGAGGAAGGACCGCACGGCCTGACGCGTCGTCGCCTGCCCGACGTTGTCGAGCACACCGAACGGGCCCGACAGCGGCTTCGAGAACGGCACGCGCGCCAAGCCGGTGACCATTGTGCTGGCCAAACCTGCCAGCGCAATCGCAGTGATGGGGGCGGAGGCTGTCTTCACTCCAGGGCGGTCGGCCATGACCATGGGATGTGCCTGCTTTCGAATCGAATTAGTGCAGATTCTATCCGCCTAACTGTCCGATTCGCTGCACGGGACCACCGGACGGGCCACTCGGCGCCTCGACGACTCCGATCAGGTTTGGGAGCTGTAAGCAGGCTCAAGCGGGACCGAAGTGATCCGTCCCCGCCCACCGTCTGACATGCTCGTGGACATGACATCTACACGTCGTCAACGACGCCGCGTCCTGCTTCCCGTCGGAACGGGCTTCGCCTGCCTGAGCACTGCGCTCGTCGGCATCACCGCCGGCCAGCCCGCCCAGGCTGCCCCGTGGCTGCCGCCGAACGTCTCCCTGCAGACGCAACCGGGCGTCCGCGGCACGGGTTGCAAGTACCTCGTGTCGGTCGTGGCGACCGATCATCAGGCACCGATGAAGCTGAAGGTCGTCGACCAGCAGGGCCGCGTAGTGCAGAACCTCAAGACCCGCAACGAGCGGCGTGGCGAAGGCGATCCCCGTCGCGTCGTGGAGGGCGACTGGATCCCCAAGCAGCCCGGGTGGTACCGCGTCGTCGCTACGCAGAACGGTGTGAGCACGAAGACCAAGCCGATAGAGGTCCGCCCCGGATTCAGCACCGGATCGTCCTGCTCTGGGTTCTAGCGGTTCCACGGACTCCGCCCATGCGAAATATCGATGCCGCGCATACTGATCGGAAAATACCGGTTCGGAGGTAAAACTCGTGCGGACACTGTTTGTCTCCTACGCCCGGGAGAACAGGTCTGACGTCGACCAACTGGTTGCTCACCTGGAGATGATGGGCTACGAGACCTGGGTCGACGTCTCGCTGCGCGGCGGCCAAGACTGGTGGGAGGAGATCCTTCGGCGGATCGCCGAGACGGATGCCATCATCACGATCGTGTCACGCGCGGTACTGAACTCAACCGCCTGCCAGCGGGAGTTCGAATGGGCACAAGCACTGGGCAAACCGATCCTGCCTGTCGCGGTCGAACACACCGACCGATTGGCGTTGCCCCATCGACTCGCAAAACTCCAGATCATCGACTACTCCAACCCCACACAGAGGGACAAATCGGCACTTCTGGTCCAGCGCGGCCTGGGAAGCCTGCCCGCGGCACCGCCGCTGCCCAGTCCCCTGCCCGTCCCACCCGCGGCACCCCTGTCGTACCTGACCGACATCGTCGACATCGCCACCCAGGCCACTCCGCTCGACCAAGACCGGCAACGCGAAGTCCTACTCCGGCTCGAACCGGCATTGCACGCCAGCGACCCCGCTGAACGGCAGGCCGGCCACGACATCCTGGAACGATTCGGCCAGCGTACCGACCTCTATGCCGATGTCTACAGGTCCATCGCAAGGCTCCAAGGAACACCTCCCGACCCCCCAGCACCTCCCGTCCCGAAACCGTCGCGCGTCCCAATGTGGAGACTCGCGACGGTCATCGTGCTGCTGATCGCAGCCGTCGGAGTCGGCCTCTTCCTGTTCGGCAAGGACGACAAGAGAAACACCGCGGGGGCTGGTGCGACGCGACTTGCAGTGAACACGACCGGCCTTGGTACGGAGCTCGCCGCGGGTGGCGTACAGAAGTGGGCAGCCGATGTCGCTAACGGCGACGTCGACGCCGTCGTCGCGAAGTGCTGGACCGTCGCACCTGACTACATCCGGGTGCGGTACTTCGGCGATCTTCAGGCCGTCGCGGATATCTTCTCGCAGCGGCCCGTGCCAGGACAATCCGGCGTTACTTGGGGGAAGCGCGAATCCGCATATGCGCAGATCTCGACAGAGGAAGCGAAGTCAGACTATCCATGTCCGCGATTGCGCGTGGACTCCGGTCAGCACCTCTACTCCGACGCCTACGTCGCCCATATCGCGCGCCGGTTGATCTTGCGTGCGCAGGGTAAACCGATCAATCTCGCCGACACCGAATCGGCCTATCGGCTGGTCTGCACCCACCCCTTAGGCCCAGTCAGCGGGATGGAGCGCGGCGACCCCAACCAGATTGACGTGGCCGAGGAGGACTTACCGCACGGCGGTGCGCGCTGGTCTGTCCGATCCGGCCCGCTAACCATGCAAATGACCATGGGGGAAGAAGGCGTCTGCGTCGAGAGCGCTCGCTGACTAGAGCGAGCCCAATAGCTCACCCAGCCGTTCGATGCCGACGGTGAGTTCATCCTCGTCAGTGGCGTACGACAACCGCACGTAGTCCTCGGCGCCCTCGACGCCGAAATCCTTGCCCGGCGTGAGGGCGACGTGCGCCTGCGTCAACGCCGCGTCGCAGAACTGCGACGCGGTCAGTCCGGTGCCCGAGACATCGACGTAGACGTAGAACGCCCCGTCGGGAATCACCGGAACCGGTAGCCCGATGCGCGAGAGGCCGTCGAGCACCACTTCTCGTCGGCGTCGCAGAATGGCCCGACGCTCCTGCGCCACCGCGACGGTATCCGGCGTGAAGCATTCAAGGGCGGCGATCTGCGCTGCGGTGGGTGGGCAGATGTAGAAGTTCTGCGCCAGTTTCTCGGCGACGCCCACCATTTCCTCCGGCACCACCGCCCAGCCGAGCCGCCACCCGGTCATGCCGAAGAACTTGGAGAAACTGTTCACCACGATCGCACTGGGATCGTCGGCGATGATGCTGCGCGGGGGACGCCCGTCGACGTCGTCGGCGAGCCCCAGATAGATCTCGTCGACGATTCGCCAGCCACCGCGCGCCTCGACGTCGCGCACGGTGGCCACGAGCTCATCGTGGGACATCGAGGTGCCAGTCGGGTTGGACGGCGAGGCGATCATGACACCGCGAGTCCGCTCGGTCCACGCGTCGGCGACGAGCTGCGCATCGAGTTGGAACCGCCGCTCCGGGCCGGTCGGCAACAGCCGGACATCGGCTCCGAACGCCGACGCGAACGATCGGTTGCAGGGATACGACGGATCGGCAACGAGCACCTCGTCGCCCGGATCGATCAGCGCGGCGCAGGCCAGCACCAATGCCGCTGACGCACCGGTGGTGACGACAACCCGCTCAGCCTCGATCGGTGATCCGAAGTGGTCTCGGCTGAATTTGGCGATCGCCTCGCGCAATTCGGGCGTGCCGAGGGCACCGGTGTATGGGAGCGGGCGGCCGTCGCTGATCTTCCGAATCTTCGCCAAGAACGCTGGCGGCGCACCAAAGTCGGGCTCCCCGATGTTCAGCTTCACGACATGGGTGCCGTCCGACTCCATCTCGGCTGCCCGTCGGCCGTACTCCATCGCGTGGAACGGAGCGATCTCCTGCGCCCGTCGGGAGAATCTCACCCGGTCATCGTAGCGATGCGACGGTCACCGGCGCCGCAAGCGCTCGATCGTCTCGACGGCCCGCTCGATCATCGCCTCGAACAGAGCGTCTGGATCGGTCTGTCGTCGAGCCGCCTCACGCGCCAACGGGGCCTGTACCTCCGGATGGGCATCAAGCCACGGAAGGGGCACCGGCTGCCCCAGCATCGCCCGCGCCGACGGGTCGGTGCGGTCAAACCGATAGTCGATCAACAACGCGAACCCGAACACGTCGACCAAGAAGCTACCGCGCACCGTCAGCGCATCCTCCAACGACAGCCCGAGGCCGACGAAGAAGGCGAGTTGGCGCTCCGGCTCGAGCATTCGCTTAACCGGAACCTCGGCGGGAGTGAAGGTCTCGTCCAGCGAGACCAACGTGGCCCGCGGGAACGACCGGTACGCGACACGCGCGTCGCGGTACATGCGGCGCACGCTCCCCTGCCAGTCGTCGGGGTCGTACTCGTGGACCGGGAGTCGCTCGACCATCCGGGCCACGACGAGGTCGACCACCTCCTGCCGGTCGGCGACCACGTTGTACAGCGCGCGAACGGTCACGCCGATCTCGTCGGCCAACCGCCGCATCGTCAGTTGCGGAAACCCCTCGTCGCCGGCGATCCGCAACCCGACCGTCGCGATCAAGTCCTTGGTCAACGGCTCGCGACCGTCAGCCTTCGCCGGCCGTCCCCGCTTGGGTCGCTCGGTGCCGGTCATAGCTGTCCAAGCTACTCGACGGGCAGGTGCCCCTCCTGCCACGACAACCGCGTCAGGGCGCGCACTTCGCGAGAACGCGCCGCATCGCATCGCGTTCTGCCGGCACGACCCACAGCCCGTAGGCGGCCTTGACCTTGACCTGACGTGCCACGTAGGTGCAGCGGTACGAGCGGTTCGGCGGCAACCACGACGCTGCGTTCGACGCCTTCTTCTGTTGGTTGGCCCACCCCGCGGTGGCTTGCAGGTTGCGCAGGTCGTTTGCGAAGTCGAGGCGCTTCTCCGGTGTCCACTGCTGCGCACCGGTCCGCCACGCGTCACCCAGTGCGACGACATGATCGATCTGGATCCGGTAGACGTCGACGCCGCGCTCGAAGCGCAACCGCTCCCCCGTGTACGGGTCGTCGAGCCAGCCGCTCATGACCCGACATTTGCCCTGCATCACGACGTCGGTGAGGTCGCGCTGCAGTACGTCGTCGCGCGTCTTGCAGCCGTTGTGGCCCTTGTCGACCGTGACGTCGTCGGACCAGGCCCGGCCGAAGACCGAGCGGTGATAGCCAGTCTTTGGTGCCGACCCCTTCACGGGGATGCGGTCGAGTTGCGCCAAGGCCTTCGCGGCCATCGCCGCGACCTGCGGCGACGCGGTCTCCGACGGCGGGATCGGTGACACCTTCGACGACGGTGGGCGCGCCGACGGCGGTGTCGGCGCAGCCTCGGTGTCGGCGGGGGCGGGCGCCAGCGAACACGCGGTCAACATCGTCCACGTGACCGCAGCACCGACGCCGAGGCGCCACGTCATCGTCGTTCTCATGGGCACCAGTGTCGCGCACCGGTCGGACATACCTGCTGTCAGGAGGCGCTCTTCACGCACACGGCACCTGGTTCGATTCCCATCTGCATGGTCAACGGGCCAGAGCGCACCGTCCAGCGGGCGTCACCGTGCGGCAGATCCTCCCTGGTCACGTCGATCTGATCGACGTCGCCACTGGCGACATTGCGGATCTCACCGGGCGCGTAGACACATTGGAGCCGGTAGGCGGCCTCCGTGTCGGCCGGGTTGATGGGATTGCCCTGGGCCCGGAGGATGAACCGCTTCGCGATGTAGGCGACGTAGGCGTCGGAATACAAGTGCTCACCGCGTTCAAGCGTGATCCGTGGACACGGGTAATCCGACTTAGCCTCATCCCACGGGATATGCGCATACGTCGAGTCGAAACGGCCCCAGCTCACGCCGGCTTGCCCGACTACCGGGCGCCGGAGGAAGATCCCGGCGAGGGCGGATCGGTCTCCGAAGTAGCGAACGCGGATGTAGGCGGGTGCAACGGTCCAGCACTTGCCGATCACCGTCGAGACGGCACCGGCGTTAACATCGGCGGCCCACCGTGCCGTACCCCCTGGCGCGAGCTCGGAGTGCAGGCCGACGGTGTTCACCTCGATCGGTACCGGACTGGGGACCGTGGTGGTGATCGGCGGATCCGGGGGCGGTGCCACCCAGGAGGACGACGACGTGGGCGATTCCTCGCCGCCCGACTGACTGCAGCCGACAGTGAGCATCGCGCCGCACACCACCACCGCCGCTAGTGCCATACACCTGCGCAGGGTCGGGTTCATGGGACCTCCACCACCGGATCGACGGCCTGCTCAAGCAAGCTGCGGCGATACGCCTCGAGGGCGACGAGGTCGCCGAACACCCCGTTGTAGGCGTCGGCGTCATCGGTCGGCGACATTCGACGCAACTTCGACTTGATGTCGGCGATCTGCCGACCCACCCACACCTCCTGCAGGCGGGCCAAGACCGAACCGATGTAGCGCGGCACGACATCGTCGTCGACGCGCATCGGCTCGACGGCGAGCTCGGTGACCAGCGGGCCCGCCGTCGGGTCGTCGACGGCATTGTTGACCGCATCGACCCACTGCGCGCCACCCATGCCCGACGCAGTGTCGCCGAGCGTGCGCATCGCCGCGCGGATCGTCGCGTAAGCAGGCTCGGTGAAGCATTCCATCGGCAGCGAGTCGAAGACGGTTCCCGCGATCGCCGGGTACTGCAGTGCGGCCTTGAGTGCCTCCCGCTGCGGCCACAGGTTTGGATCGCGCGCGAGCGGTTTGGCCGTCGGGGGCGCCGTCGACGAGGCCTCGGGCCGTGAGCGTTGCGGTTCCTGGCGCACCGAGCCCTTACCCGAAGCCGTACGGCCCCTCTGCTTGGCATTGCGGGCCGCCTCTTCACGCACTCGCCGCAACACCTGCGAGACGTCCTCCCAGCCGACCCAGCCGGCGAGTTGGCGGGCGTACTCGTCGCGCAGCGCGACGTCCTTGATCCGCGCGACGACCGGAACGGTCTCGCGCAACGCGGCCACTCGCCCCTCGGCGGTGTCCAGATCGTGGTTGCGCAGCAGCGTCTTGATGGCGAACTCGAACATCGGGATCCGCCGCGCGACCAGGTCGCGCACGGCCGCCTCACCCTGGTGCTGGCGCAACTCGCACGGATCCTGACCATCGGGCGCGATGGCGACGAAGGTCTGCCCGGCGATGGCCTGCTCCCCCTCGAACGCCTTCATCGCAGCGGCCTGCCCGGCCGCGTCACCGTCGAAGGTGTAGATCACCTCGCCGCGGTAGTAGGAGTCGTCCATCATCAGGCGCCGGATCAATGCGAGGTGGTCGTCGCCGAAGGCCGTGCCACAGCTGGCGACGGCGGTCGTGACGCCCGACAGGTGCATCGCCATGACATCGGTGTAGCCCTCGACGATGACGACTTGATGCCCCTTGGCGATGTTCTTCTTCGCATGATCGAGGCCGAACAGCACCTGCGACTTCTTGTAGAGCATGGTCTCGGGCGTGTTCATGTACTTGCCGAGATTGTCGTCGTCGAAGAGCTTGCGCGCACCGAAGCCGATGACATCCCCGCCCAGGTTCTTGATCGGCCATAGCAGACGACGGTGGAACCGGTCGATCGGTCCCTGACGGCCCTGCTTGGACAGGCCTGCCGCCTCCAACTCCTTGAAGTCGAACCCCTGGGACAGCAGAGCCTTCGTCATCGTGTCCCAGCCGGCGGGCGCGTATCCGCATCCGAACGTCAGCGCCGCCTGACCGTCGAAGTTCCGCTCCGTCAGGTAGTCGCGGGCGATCTGCGCCTCAGGACTGCGCAACTGTTCGGCGTAGAACTTCTGCGCCGCGGCATTGGCGGCGACGAGTCGGGCGCGCGTCCCACGGTCGCGCTGCACGCTGGTGCCGCCGCCCTCGTAGTTGATGCGGTAGCCGACCTTGTCGGCGAGTTGCTCGACCGCCTCGACGAAGCTGATGTGCTCCTGCTTCTGCAGGAAGGAGTAAACGTCGCCGCCCTCCCCGCAGCCGAAGCAGTGGAAGTGCCCGTGATTGGGGCGGACGTGGAACGACGGGGTCTTCTCGTCGTGGAAGGGGCACAGGCCGGTCATCCGGTCCGCACCGGCGCGGCGCAGCGCAACGTAGTCGCCGATGACGTCCTCGATGCGGACCTGTTCACGGATGGCCGTGATGTCGCGATCGGGGATTCTGCCTGGCACGCCGCCAGTGTAGTGCGCACCTGCTCAGCCGGGGCACTGGTGCGCTGGCCGCGTCAAGGGGATGCTGGAGGCACCTGCACACCGTCGAAGAAGGAGCCCCTACATGCCGGTCGAGATCTTCACCCACGAACCGCCCTACCGGGTCGGAGTCATCATCGGGAGCCTGTCGAAGGAGTCCATCAACCGGAAGCTGGCAAAGGCACTGGAGAAGCTCGCACCGCCGGAGATGGATTTCCACTAGATCTCCTACGCCGAGGCGCGATCGGTACCGCCGTCGGACAGCAGTCGCTGCGCGCGACGCTGAGCTTCCTCAACACACGTCAAATGACCTCGCCCGAGGCGTACATCCATTTCACGCCGGGTCTTATCGATGACGACGGCCACGTGACCGTGGAGGGGACGGAGAAGTTCTTGGCGTCGTTCATGACGGCGTTCTTCGAGTACGTCCTACGCGTCCTGGCGGTGATCCCGCAGCCCTGATTCGACAGTCCTGACGGCCCGCGCGCCACTCAACCCAGGTGCGCCTGGATGTCAGAGTTGCGCTTGTCGGTGCGCTCGAGTCGACCTTCGGTCATCGACGCGATCTGGTCGACGATGACGCGCAGGCGCTGTCCGTCGTCGTCGGCGGCCTCCCACGCCGGCACGAACAGCGGGTCGAGTCCGCCCGGACCGGCCTGGGCCATCCACGTCGCCACCCGGTGGATACGTTCACGCTGACGATCCTGCACGGCGAGGTGTCGCTCGTCGGAGAAGATGAACTGCAGCGCCATCGTCTTGAGGACTGCGACCTCGGCGGCTACCAGCGGGGGGACCGCAAGATCAGCGTCGTAGCGTGCCGCCGGTCGGTCGCCGATCTGCTCGCGGGTGGCCATCACTGCCGCCGTCGCGAAGCGCCCGATCAGCTCCGAGGTCATCCGCTTGAGCGCGACAGCGCTGGCCAGCGTCCCGTCGAACTCGCCGATAGCGGTGACCACGCCCATTTGCGAGAGCCGCTGCGCGGCATCCTCCAGCTCCGCGGTGTCCAGACCGTGAAAGTGCGTGACCGCCAACTGAGCCAGGGTGGCGCGTTCAGCCGAGTCGGACAGCGCGCGCAGGTCCAGGCGGTTGGAGATGACACCGTCCTCGACGTCGTGAACTGAATAGGCAATGTCGTCGGCCCAGTCCATCACCTGTGTTTCCAGGGATTTTCGGCCGGCTGGCGCACCGTCTCGGATCCAGGCGAGCGCGGTGGCGTCGTCGTCGTAGGCGCCGAACTTGCCCCCCGGCTCGCGGCGGGTCCACGGGTATTTCAGCGTCGCGTCAAGGGAGGCACGGGTCAGGTTCAACCCGGCGCTATGCCCCTGCGCGTCGACGATCTTCGGCTCCAGCCGAGTGAGAATGCGCAGGTTCTGTGCGTTGCCCTCGAAACCGCCGATGTCGGCGGCCACCTCGTCGAGGGCGCGTTCCCCGTTGTGCCCGTAGGGCGGATGCCCGATGTCGTGGGCCAGACCGGCCAATTCGACCAGGTCGGGGTCGCAGCCGACACCGGCCGCGATCCCCCGCCCGATCTGTCCGACCTCCAACGAGTGCGTCAGCCGCGTCCGCGGGGTATCGCCCTCGCGCGGCCCGACGACCTGCGTCTTGTCCGCAAGCCTGCGTAGCGCCGCGCAGTGCAATACGCGCGCACGGTCACGGGAGAAGGCGCTGCGGTGTTCGATGCTGCTCCCGGGCAGCCCGGCGACCTTCTCGCCCTCGGAAACCCGTCGGGCCAGGTCAGCCGCGGTATACGCGGCCTCTCCGATCGGGTCAGTCAAGCACCCAGCCCCGGTCGAAGGCGAAGTCGGTGAAGGCCTGACGGATCTCGAGGATCTGCGCCGCCGTCAGCGTGCCCGACGCGTCGAGGAGCAGTTCGGTGATCTCCTCGGTGAACGATGCCGAATCCAGCGAGCCCTGGCCGCCACGCGCGCGCTTGGGCTTGTCGGATCGACGGTCGTGCCGGTGGTCGTCGCGACGACGCTCCGAGCGCTCGTCATACCCCCCTGCGGGTGCTTCCTGGACGATCACGACGTCGGTCGCCTTGGCGCCGCGGTCGGTCTCCTCGATCTCAAACTCGACCAGCGCACCCGGCTTCAGCAGATCCTCGTCGATGTCGAGGTCGTTGATGTGGATGAACACATCCGCACCGCCCTCGTCGGGTGCGACGAACCCAAACCCCTTGTTCGAATCGAAATGCACGATCTTCCCGCTGACAGACACAGCCCTTACCCACTTCCAAAACACTCAAACCGATTGATACGCCGCGGCCGGATCGGCTGCGCGACGCGTCCATCTTTGCAGATCATGCCAAGGTGGAGCACATGGACCAGCGGATCAGCTTCATAACTCTCGCCGTTGCCGACGTGGAACGATCGCGCCGGTTCTACATCGACGGCCTCGGGTGGAGCGAGGAGTTCTACGTCCCGGGAGAGGTGCTGATGATCCGAACCGGGCAGCACCTGCTTCTCTCACTGTGGGCTGAAAGCGAGTTTGAAGCCGAAGTGGGGCCGATCCGACGCGGCGACGGAATCGTGCCGATCACCCTGGCTCACAACGTTCGCAGCGCCGCCGAGGTGGACGAGATCATCGCACTCGCCAGCAACATCGGAGCCGATCCGGTCAGCCCCGGACAGATGCGGGATTGGGGCGGATATACCGGCTACTTCGGCGACCCCGACGGCTATCGCTGGGAAATCGCGCTGAATCCCGGGCCGATCGGGGACATCGTGGTGCCGGAATAGCCTGATGGAAAACCTCCCCTGAGGACGAGCCGAGCAAGAATTGCCCTCCTCGGCTCCAGGAACTACCTCAGCCGGTTCAGCAGCCGTGCGTGCATCTCGTCGCCGAATGCCACAATCGTCGCCTCTTCAACTGCGACGTCGGCGCTGCCTATCGTGTCCACCGCCGCCGAAACCGCGTCCTCTGAGGGCCAGCCGTAGACCCCGGCGCTGATCAGTGGGAACGCGATCGTTTGTGCGCCGAGCTCGTCGGCGACTTCCAGTGAGCGCCGATAACACGAGACGAGGAGTTCGCGGTCCCGCTGGCCCGCGGCATAGTTCGGGCCGACGGTGTGGATCACCCACCGCGCGGGCAGGTTGCCGCCAGTCGTCCACCCCGCGTCGCCGGTTGCCAATCCGTTCGGGAACCGCGCCACACAGTCGTCGAGAATCGCCGGACCACCGGCGCGGTGAATCGCCCCGTCCACTCCCCCGCCACCGCGCATCCGGGAGTTCGCCGCATTCACAACGGCATCGACGTCGAGCTGGGTGATGTCACCTTTGACGATGCTGATCCTCGGCATGTGACCATTGTGCGCCCGGGTTCGGACGGTTTCGTCGACGAAATGCCCGGCATCGGGTGGTCGATCGCCGTCGCCAACTATATTGACCTGGACCAAAACGGAAGGCGGCACGATGTCGATGGGACTCGACGAGCAGTTCGGCGATCTGCTGGACACGCTCGAGCCGGGCACCCGCGCCCAGTTGCTCGGCTCCATCGGCAGCGCGCTCCACGAAGGGTGGGAGCCGACACGCACCGAAATGGAGTTACGCGTCGCCGCCGCGCGCGGCGATATCACCGACGACGAGTTCATCTCACGATCCTTCGAGCTGGCGCAGCGCGGCCAATGACGAGCACGCAACTTGTTGCCGATCCGCCGTCGCTGTCCGACGAGACTACGAGCACTGGATCCACGATGACCGAAGCCGACTGGGGCTTGGCGAAGCGCCAACCCAGAACCCACGTGCTCGCGAACCTCCGGGGCATCAACGACGCCGACCAACTCCGTGACATCGAGTTCGCGCTCGCCCACATCCGGCAGCAGCAGATCGAGCGCGGCGAGATCCCGATCAGGCGGACCTACGGCACCTCGCACCTCGTGGCACTACACCGCCACCTGTTCGGTGCACTCTACGGATGGGCGGGAAAGATCCGCAGCTACCGGCTGACCAAGGCCATGACCGTGTTCGCCGCCCCCCGCGACATCGAGGACTATCTCGACGCGGCGAGTCGCAAGATCGCCGACACCGACTGGGATCGCCTTGACCACGACCGATTCGCCGACGAAGCGGCCCGCGTGTTCGCCTACCTCAACACCGCCCACCCGTTCCGCGAAGGCAACGGGCGCGCCACCAAGTTGTTCATGCGCCAGCTCGCCAACGACTATGGCTGGGATCTGCGCTACGACCTCGTCGGAGCGCTGGAGTGGAACCGGGCTTCCGAACTCGCCGGCCCCGAACCCGGTTCGTTCGAACCCGTCCCCGAGTCGTTGTTCAGCGTGTTCCGCACGATCCTGGTACCGCTGCCCGGCCGGTAGCTCCTGATTGGTGCGAGGACTCACAGTTCGCGCAATGTCAGACAGTCGTGCCACTATTCAAGGTCTGCCTGTTTCATTCACGAACGGATTTCACGATGGGGACCTACTCCGACGATGATCGGCGCGTCAGCCTGGAGAAGCTGAGCCGCGACGTCGACGAAGCCCTCGATCAGCAACCGGCGATCACGCCGCACGTCGACGGGCCGGTCGTACCCGGGTACCCGGCGGCTGGGTACGCACCCGAGTACCCGACCACGGAATACGCGACCACAGAGTATGCGGCCGCCGAGTACGCGACCACGGAGTACGCGGCTGACGAGTACACCGACGCCGAGTACGGGGCAGTCGAATATGCGGCGGCCGACTACCCATCCGCACCTGCCGGTTATGCACCCGCCCCGGCGCCGACTGCCCGCAGTACCGGCTCAGTCATCGCGATCGCGGCGTCGGTGGTCGCTGCACTGGCGATCGGCTCGCTCGCGGTCCTCGCCTTCACGCGCGCGTCCGAGCCTCCGCCGGCGCCCGTCACCGTGACCGCGACGACGGTCGTCGAGAAGACCCTCACCACCACGCCGCCGACGGAGACCACCACGGTCACCATCGTCGCGGTGACTCCGATGGGCAGTTGCGCCCCGATTGGTAAGAAGGCAAAATTCGCCGACGGTTCGCGCGCCTACTGCGCACGACTCCAATACACCGATGGCGGCGTGTGGTTCACCTCGCCGGGGGTCGCACCCAATCCGGCCGGTAGTCCGACTACGACGACAAGCGCGCCCGAGGTGTACTCGGGCATGCCCTGCACCGAGGACCAATCGGGGACCTACCGCACGACGCCCGGCGGCACCGCCTACCGCTGCGACGGTGAGAGCTGGGAGTTCTGGGAGCAGAACTAGGCTCTTAGGCCCCCACGAGTTTGCCGGCGAGATAGCCGACGACCTGGTCGAGGGCCACGCGCTCCTGGGTCATCGAGTCGCGCTCGCGGATCGTGACGGCCTGGTCGTCGGCGGTGTCGAAGTCGACGGTGATGCAGAACGGCGTGCCGATCTCGTCCTGGCGGCGGTAGCGCTTGCCGATGCTCTGGGCGTCGTCGTACTCGATGGTCCAGTGCTTACGCAGCTCACCGGCCAGGGCCTGCGCCGCCGGCGCGAGTTCCTCCTTGCGCGAGAGCGGCAGCACCGCCGCCTTGACCGGCGCGAGCCGGCGGTCCAGCCGCAGCACGGTGCGGACGTCGGTGCCGCCCTTCGCGTTGGGCGCCTCTTCCTCGGTGTACGCGTCGCACAGGAAGGCCATCATCGAGCGCCCGAGCCCGGCGGCCGGTTCGATGACGTACGGGGTGTAGCGCTCACCGGTCGCCTGGTCGAAGAAGTTCAGGTCCTCACCGGAGTGCTTGGAGTGCGTCGAGAGGTCGTAGTCGGTGCGGTTCGCGATGCCTTCCAGTTCGCCCCACGGGTTGCCGCCGAAACCGAAGCGGTACTCGACGTCGGTGGTGCCCTTCGAGTAATGCGACAGCTTCTCGAGCGGGTGCACGAACAGCCGCAGGTTCTCCGGATCGATACCCAGGTCGACATACCAGTCGTGCCGCGCCTTGATCCAGTACTCGTGCCACTGCTCGTCCTCGCCGGGCTTGACGAAGAACTCCATCTCCATCTGCTCGAACTCGCGGGTCCGGAAGATGAAGTTGCCCGGCGTGATCTCGTTGCGGAAGCTCTTGCCGATCTGGGCGATCCCGAACGGCGGCTTCTTCCGCGCCGTGGTCATCACGTTCTTGAAGTTCACGAAGATGCCCTGGGCAGTCTCCGGGCGCAGGTAGTGCAGGCCCTCCTCGTCGGCGACCGGGCCGAGGAAGGTCTTCAGCAGGCCGGAGAACTCACGCGGCTCGGTCCACTGCCCCTTGGTACCGCAGTCGGGGCAGACGACTTCGGACATGGGCACGGCGTCGGGGTCGACGATCCCCTTCTTCTCCGCGTACGCCTCCTGCAGGTGATCCTGGCGATGGCGCTTGTGGCAGTTGGTGCACTCGACGAGGGGGTCGCTGAAAACCTCGACGTGTCCGGATGCCTCCCAGACGCGTCGCGGCAGGATGACCGACGAGTCCAGGCCGACGACATCGTCGCGACCGGTCACCATCGACCGCCACCACTGGTCCTTGATGTTGTTCTTCAGCTCCACGCCCAGCGGCCCGTAGTCCCAGGCCGACCGCGTACCGCCGTAGATCTCCCCGCACGGGTACACCAGACCGCGCCGCTTGGCGAGGTTGACGACAGCATCGACTTTCGACTGCACGGCCACGGGTTGCACTTCTCCCCACTCAGCTGAATTATTCAGCGCGACTTGGACTGGATTATCAGCGTAGTCGTCGCAGGCAGCCGTGGCCGCACGCCCCCGTCTACCCGTCGCCCAGCGAAGCCGCCCATTCTGCAACGCGGGCGTCGCTCTCCTCCGGCGACAAGTCCTCGACGCGAGTCATGATCGACCAGCGCACCCCGAAGGGGTCGCGAATACTCGCGAACCGGTCCCCTGAAACGAAAGTCGACGGGGCTTCACGCACCGTTGCACCGGCCGCCTCGGCACGCGCAGTCAGCGCGTCGGCGTCTGCGCAGTAGAGGCCGATCGAGTAGCAGTCGTCCTCGCCGTCGGGGCCGGCGACGAGGTGGTAGTCGGCCACGGGCTCGCCAAGCTGTAGGTGGCCGTTCCCGAAGTCGAGCTCCGCGTGGTGGACTACGTCGTCGGATTCGGTCACGCCCAGGACGCGCGCCCCGAAGACGTCGCGGTAGAACTCGATCGCCGCCTTGGCGTTCGCGATCGCCAGGAATGGCGTAAGGCTCGTGACGCCATGGGGTGTGCCGTTTGTCGTGTGGCGGCCGGTCGCCGCCGAGATGGTTTCGTTCATGCCTTCAACGCTACGAGTTCCCGACGACGATGGGCTTGGAGATTCGCGACGGATTCGCTGACTGCGGAAATCCACTGGGACGACATTTTCAAACGGTCTTGTCAGACCCTCGGTGTAACGTGAACGTAAGTTCGATCGAAGTCCCAAATGAGCAGCTCGGGGGGTGAATCCAGTGAGTACTGCACCGCACAACGAGATGGTTGTTATACCGGATTCGTTCACCGACCTGGCGGATCTCATCGACGCAGCGGTGGCCAAGGTTGCGACTCTGCCCCTCGGCCTCGAATCCGACGACGACCTGCTGGCCGGCATGGAGACACTCGAGCGGGCATGGCGGCGGGCCGACGGCGCAAACACTGCGGTCCTGATGGAGGTCTCGGACCGATCGGCCTACACCAAGGCTGGTTGCCGCTCGATGAAGAAGTTCCTGGCCGAGCACCATCGCCTCGGCAATGTCGAGGCGCACCGGCGGCTGACGACTGCGGGGGCGATCGGCCGTTTCACCGCGACCACGGGCGAGAAGCTGCCGCCGAAGCGTGAACCTGTCGCAAACGGCGTTTCAGAAGGGACGATTTCAGGCGAGCACGTGCACGAGATCGAGTCGGTCATGGCCAAAGTTCCGCATGGCGCCCCGTCCGAGGACGTCGATCTCGCAGTCCAGATCCTCAGTGAAGCCGCGACGGAACTCGCACCCGCAGATCTGCGGAAGGTCGGGCAGCGACTCCTCGCACACCTCGACCCGGACGGCTCGTTGACCGATGACAAGGACCGGCGGCGGATGCGGGGCATCATCATCGGTCGGCAAGACAAGCAGGAGATGTCCAAGATCTCCGGCTTCATCACCCCGGCGCTGCGGGCCAAGCTGGAAGTGCTTCTGGACAATTGGGCCAAGCCGGGGATGAACAACCCCGACGACGAGAATCCGCTATCCGGGTCAGCTGCCGAGTTGTCCGACGAAGACAGGGAACGCCTCACCGAGGCGATACGGACCGACCAGCGGTCGGCTGCCCAGCGCAACCACGATGCCTTCGAAAAGGGACTGGACTGGATCCTCGGACATGAGGCGCTGGGGCAGCCGAACCGGATCCCCGTCCACGTTGTCGTGACCATGGAAGAGCGGGATCTCGCCCGGCATGCCGGGGTCGGCCTTACTGCGACGGGCACCCGGCTACCGATCCGCGACCTCGTGAGCCTGGCCGCCGACGCAGTACCCTGGTTGGCGGTGTTCACCGATTTCACGCGCAAGATCGTTGATTTCGGTCATGGGAAGCGCCTGGCGACGATGCCGCAGCGAATCGCGATGTTCGCCACCTATCTGGGATGTTCCCGACCAGGGTGCACGCGACCGTTCTCACACACCGAGGCGCATCACGGGATCCTCGACTATGCCGACGGCGGTGCGACCGACCTCGCCGACCTCGCCCCCGCGTGCGGCCCCGACAACCGGAACGTCGGGACCAAACCCGGACAATGGGAAACCGGCCGGATCGTCGACGGCCCCGACACCGGCCTCGTCGGTTGGCGGCTGACGGGGACTGACGACCCGTTCCGCGTGAACCGGGTACACGACCCTCGTGCCTACCTCCGCGGAACCCGGTTCGAAGACCATCGGGCCCCAGATTCCGATACCGACCCACCGACAAATGTGACCCGACATGCGTCGGAGCAA
Organism: Gordonia sp. UBA7599; assembly: GCA_002477755.1. Taxonomy (GTDB): domain Bacteria; phylum Actinomycetota; class Actinomycetes; order Mycobacteriales; family Mycobacteriaceae; genus Gordonia. The sequence continues at coordinate 6,228 of DLKD01000133.1, read as the reverse complement.
GCCGACACGGACCAACGCCCAGCGGCGGACCAACAGTCCGCCGCGCGGCCAGGCCGGTCGGGCCCAGTGATGCTGCGCATGCCGAACGATCACGTCGGCCGCAGACCCTCCGGTTACCTGGGCTCTGGTGACCGCGGCAGTGGCAACCGGGGCCGACGCGGCCGATCGTGCGTCGAGGCCGCCATCGGGTCACATCTGACAACTGTGGCCTGAGCCTGGTATCTGTGGTCGAGCTCCTCCTACGGATCTACCCTGGCTTCATGGTCGATGCGTCGCGTGGCGTCCTCTACCCGACGAAGCTGCCCAGCTTCACACGGGTCGATCCGCCCGCGCGCGTCACCGAATTCGTCGGATGGTTCTGGATTCCCGAGTGGGACATTGCGCCGGGCCGTTCATCACGCCAGGAGCTGGTCCCATTCCCCGCATCGAACCTCGTCGTGAACTCGCCGGGCGCCGGTCCCACGGGTCTCGCATCATCGGTTACCGGTCCGCCAGACGTCGAGTGGTCGGGGCCGACGACGCAGATCTCCCACCGCGACCTGACCGGTCGCGGCTGGGCCGTCGGAGCGCTACTCCGCCCGGCCGGTGTCGCCGGACTCGTCGACGACCCCGGTGCCCATGTTGACGCCAGTGCATCCGTCGATGCCCCGGACCTGGCTGCCGGCGTCGGTGCGGCCATGGCCGATCCCGATGACCCGGACAGGCACGCCCGCGCAGTCGAGGTGTTCACCGATTGGCTGGCGGACCACCTACGCGAGCCAACGCCAGAGGCACTGTTGGCCAACTCGATGGCCGACCTGTTGATGAGCGACCCGACCGTTCTCCGGCTCGACGACGCGGCCCCGCGGCTCGCCGTGACGCCGCGCGCACTTCAGCGACTCGCCCGGCGCTACATCGGCGTGGGGCCGTCGGCCCTAATCCGACGGCGCCGCCTCCAAGACGCGGCCGCACAGATCCGCGACGATCCCTACGCCGACCTGTCGACGATCGCTGCCGACCTCGGCTACACCGACCATGCACATTTGACGAACGACTTCCGCACCGTCTTGGCCTTCACACCCAGCTCGTACCGCGGTACGGTCCATGCCGCCAGTGACATGCCAGTCCGCTAATCTAATGAAGTTGCACGCACCGAAGGAGCACCCGCGTGAACCACCTTCCCCCGCGGGCCGACGTCCGGACCGATCCCGCCGCGCTCGCCGCGGCGAGTGACCTGCTTCGCGCACTCGCCGCACCGGCGCGGATCGCCATAGTGATGCTGCTGGCGCAGTCACCGCGCTGCGTCCACCAACTCGTCGATGAGTTGGGTCTGAATCAGCCACAGGTCAGCCAGCACCTGCGCGTACTGCGAGATCTCGGCGTCGTCGATGGACGGCGCCGAGGGCGCGAGGTCGAGTACGCCCTCGCCGACGATCACATCGCCCACATCGCCACCGACGCCATCGTGCACGCCTGCGAGCGCATCGGCCAGGCACCGCGCGCCACCGCATCGTGACCAGCAAGGGCAAGCCGCCGGTCACCGGACAGCGGAACACCCGCCAGCGAGAGGCCATTGCCGCCGCGTTGGGCGACACTGCGGACTTCCGTTCGGCCCAACAGATCTACGACGACCTCGTCGCGCAGGGTGAATCGATCGGACTGACCACCGTGTACCGCAACCTCCAGGCACTGAGCGAGTCGGGATTGGTCGATGTGCTCTGGGACGGTTCGGGCGAGATGCGCTACCGTCACTGCTCCGCCTCGCACCACCACCACCTGGTGTGCCGCTCTTGCGGCACGACCGTGGAAATCCAGGCCGATGAAGTGGAAGCATGGGCGGCGAAAGTCGCGAAGTCGCACGACTTCAGCGACATCGCCCACACGGTCGAGATCTTCGGCACCTGCGCGGACTGTCGCTGACCGACACCGAAATCTGTCGAGGGCCAGGCACGAGAGGGCCGAACTCCCTCAACGCACCCCTCCGTCCGCATGTTTCAGTGCGCGAGGTCCTCTGCCAGGTCGGTCCCGCCCGAAAGAACCATGTGCAGGACTGTCAGCAGCGGGATGTCGTCGAGATCGCCGAGCGGGAAGGCGTACAGCAGCAGGACATCGGTGTGGCGATCGTGGGGGCTTCGGCGGCGCAGTGAACCGAAACTGAGTCCGGCGCCACGCTCCTCCAGCAGGTCGCGCAGCCGCTCGTCGTTGGTGACCGCCCGCGCGACGAGCTGCGTCATCGACACGACCGTGAGCCCCTGGGGCATCGCCAACAACCGCACGGATGCACTGGTGGTCCCGACGCGCACCAGGACCGACTCCTCGTCGCCCTCCGCGACGGTCCCCAGCTCGGCCAGCAGTCCAGACAAGCGCTCGAGATCACTCATTTCACACCTCCGAAGCGCCGATCGCGCTGCGCGTACTCCAAGCATGCCGCCCACAGGTCTCGGCGGTCGAAATCCGGGAATAGCTTCTCCTGAAACACGAATTCGGCATAGGCCGACTGCCACAGCAGAAAGTTTGAAATCCGCTGTTCCCCCGACGGCCGCAGGAACAGGTCGACGTCGGGCATGTCGGGCTCGTCGAGGTAGCGCGCGAACGTCGATTCGGTGATCCGTTTCGGATCGATCTCGCCCCGTGCCGCACGAATCGCCAATTCCCTTGCCGCATCGGCGATCTCCGCGCGACCGCCGTAGTTGACACACATCGTCAGCGTCATCACGGTGTTGTCCTTGGTGAGTTCCTCGGCGACCTCGAGTTCACGGATCACGCTGCGCCACAGCCGCGGCCGACGGCCAGCCCAGCGGACGCGCACACCCATTTCGTTCATCTCATCGCGTCGACGGCGGATCACATCGCGGTTGAAGTCCATGAGGAAGCGCACCTCGTCGGGGCTGCGCGCCCAGTTCTCCGTCGAGAAGGCGTACGCCGAAAGCCATTTCACGCCGATCTCGATGCAACCGCACACGCTGTCCATCAGCACCGCTTCGCCACGCTTGTGCCCCTCGGTGCGCGGCAATCCGCGATCGGTCGCCCACCGACCGTTGCCGTCCATGACCAGAGCGACGTGGCGGGGCACGAACTGCGCCGGGATCGCCGGCGGCCTCGCCCCGGACGGGTGCGGGTCGGGCGGGCGGACTGTGCTCACCGGGCCAGCCTAGGGGGATCAGTGCGCTCGACGAGCGGAAGGGTCCGCAGCTGTCTCTCGAGATGCCATTGCAGGTGGGCGGCGATCAGCCCGCTGGCCTGGCGCCGCAGGGACTCCGTCGCGTCGGTGGTCGTCTCCCACTGCCCGTGGAACATCGCGTCCATCAGGTCGAGGACCCCCGGCGACGGCATCGAGGCGCCAGCGGGACGGCAGTGCACACACACCGCGCCACCCGCGGCGACGTGGAATGCCCGGTGTGGTCCGGGCGTGGCGCACCGCGCGCACTCGTCGAGAGCCGGCATCCACCCGGCGCAATGCATGGCCCGCAGCAGGAATGCGTCGAGGATCAGCTGGTTCTCCCGCGTCTGCGACGCCAATGCGCGCAGCGCTCCGACGGTCAGCCGGTGCAGGTCGGGTGCGGGCGCGCGTTCCTCACCGGCGAGGCGCTCCGCGGTCTCGAGCACAGCGCACGCAATGGTGTAGCGCCCGTAATCGGCGACGATGGCGTCGGCGAGCGCATCGATGCTCTGAACCTGGGTGATGGTGTCGAGGTTGCGGCCCGGATAGAGGCAGATGTCGACGTGGGCGAACGGCTCGAGTCGCGCACCGAACTTCGACCGGGTGCGCCGCACACCCTTGGCAACCGCGCGCACCAGTCCGTGCTGACGCGTCAACAGGGTGATGATGCGGTCGGCCTCACCGAGCTTGTGCTGGCGCAGGACGACCGCCTCGTCGCGGTAGAACCTCACTGAGCCATTCTGTCACCGATGTCGGACGACATTGGGTTGTGACACGGGGGCCCGCGGCGCCGATCCGGCCAGTTCGTGGCGGCCCGGGACGCGAACAACGTCGACCGCGGAATCGGCTTCGGCGTCGACGAGTTTCGCCAGCCGCGGCGGCACCACCAGCGCGTTGGGGCGGCGGAACCAACCCTTGGCGTCGTAATACTTGGTGCCGACGATACCCAGTACCGCCCCGATCACCAGACCGACCACGCACATGACTACCGACCGCATCAGGCCCGACGCGGGGTCGGCGTCGAAGTACAGGATCGAGCGAACGCCGTAATAGATGAGGTGCATCGGCTCCACGGCGGCGATCCAGGTGAACAGCTTGGGACTGGCCTCCAACGGGACCGTTCCCCCTGACGACGGGAGGCCGAGGATTACGAAGAAGACCAGATTGATCAGCAGCCCGGGATTGCCGAACACCGCCATCACGGCACCTGCACTCACCCCGACCGCGAAGATGGCCAGCACCGAGAATGCCCACAGCACAAAGGCATTCGGCAGAGATGTCCCGACCAGCCCGCACACGGCCAGGAACAGTCCGGCTTGCACGGCGGCAATGATCAGCATGATTGCCCACTTCGCGGCGAGCGTCCCCCACCGCGAGACGGCCAACCGCTTGCGCAGCAGGAACAGCGGGCCGAATTCGATGGGCAATTGTCCGAGTTGGCCGTCGACGATCACCGACACGACCATGACTCCGGTGAACCCGGCTAGCACCAGCAGCAGGGTGAAGTAGAACGCGCTCAGTCCGTTGGCCGCGCCGGGGGGAAGCGGCTGCGGCTCTGAGACGACAATGTTGATCGGGTTCGACAGGGCCAGCTGGGTCGCGCCGGGCAACTTGGGGTTCGGGCCGAGTTGGTCCAGCACCTTCTGGAGAAGCATCGCACCGGCCTGTTTGTTGACCTCCTCCTGCATCGTATCCGCCATGGTCGTCGTGATCGACGACGCGAACGTGCCCGATCCGCGGTTGATGAAGACATTGATCGCGGGCTTGGTCGGCAGGTTCGGCAGGACCGCCGAGCGGGCCAGGCCCAGCAGGAGGTTCGTGAAGTTGGGATCCATCGCTACGACGCCGTAGACCTTGCCAGTGTTCAGCTTGTGCATGGCATCGGCGCGGCTCATTGGTGTGAGCACGATGCCCTGCTTCGCCGTCGTCGGCACCAGTTGCGCGGTGATCTGATTGCCCAGATTCATCTGCGGCTGCCCCGGCGCCACCGCACCACCGGCGTCCTCGTTCACCAGCGCCACCGGGAAGTCGTGCAGGTTCTCCCGCGTGTCGACGATCGCACCGAGGTATACCGCGGCCATCAGGCTCATCAGCGCCAAGACCACCGCGACCGGAGCAATCCAGAACCGCGGATTTCCGACGACGTCACCAATGGCCTCTCGTGCCTGCTCGTCGTTTCTTGAGTCTGATTCGATCCCCGCCGTCATACGGTGAACCTTAGAACCCCATCCGCCTCAGCTGCTTGGGATCGCGCTGCCAGTCTTTGGCGACTTTCACGCGCAAGTCCAGATACACCCGGCACCCGAGAAGCCGCTCGATCTGCCCGCGGGACTGTGTGCCGATCGCTTTCAGCCGGGACCCGCGGTGCCCGATGATGATGCCCTTCTGGCTGTCGCGCTCCACGTAGACGATCGCGTAGACGTCGATCATCGGCGGATCGGAGCCCTCGCGCGGGATCACCTCGTCGATCACGACCGCCAACGAGTGCGGCAGTTCGTCGCGCACCCCTTCCAGCGCTGCCTCCCGGATGAACTCGGCCATCAGGACCTGCTCGGGCTCGTCGGTGAGCTCACCGTCGGGGTAGAACGCCGGACCCGGCTCCACCAGGGACACCAGTAGGTCGGCGAGCACGTCGAGTTGCTCGCCCTTCTTCGCCGACACCGGCACGACGTCGCACTCGGGTCCGAGGACTTGAGACAGTGCGAGCAACTGCTGGGCCACCTTGTCGGGCGTGACACGGTCGATTTTCGTGACGATCCCGACGACAGTCGTCTTCGGCGCCATCGTCCGCACCTGCTCGATGATCCAGCGGTCCCCCGGACCGATCGCCTCATCGGCAGGGATGCACACGCAGATGACGTCGACCTCGGAATAGGTGTCGCGCACCAGGTCGTTGAGCCGTTGCCCCAGCAGGGTGCGCGGGCGGTGCAGGCCGGGGGTGTCGACGAGGATCAACTGTGCATCAGGACGGTTCACAATGCCGCGGATCGTGTGCCGCGTGGTCTGTGGGCGGTTCGACGTGATGGCGATCTTCTCACCGACCAGCGCGTTGGTCAGCGTCGACTTACCGGTGTTGGGCCGGCCGACGA
>DLKD01000088.1 GCA_002477755.1 Gordonia sp. UBA7599 | reverse complement strand
CGGGCGAAGTTGCGGGCGATGTTGGAGCCCATCACGGCGAGGCCGGTGACCCCGATCTGGGCGGTAGCAGAAGGCACAGTCATGGATGTCAGCTTAGCCGCTGACGAGGCGGGACAATTCGCGTAGCCACGGGATTGCGACGGCGAGCGTTGGGACGACGAGCACGGCCGCCGCCGCGGCGTAGGCGGCGACGGCCACCCGCACGGAATTGGGCGCGGCCAACCGGTTGATGCGCGCGAGGGTCATCGAACCGCCGACGGCCAGCGCGCCCTCGGGGGCGCCGGCATCGGAGACGGCCACCAGGGCGCGGGCCAGGGTCGTCGGACTCGTCGAGCGCACGGCCTGGTCGTCGGCGAGCGTTTCGGCCAGCAACTCGACCGAACCGAGAGCAGATTTGCTGCGCACGAAGCGGGGGAAGGCGGCCTGGAGTGCGATGAACGCCTCAAGGACAAGGTCGTGGCGCGCGCGCAGATGTGCCCGCTCGTGGGCGAGGACGGCACGCAGCTCGTCGTCGGAGAGCCGGGCGACGGTGCCGTCGGTCACCACGACCCGTCTGTTGCGGCCCGGGAGGCAATAGGCGAGCGGCCGGTCGACGGCGAGGCGGCGGACGTATTGTGCGCGCAGCGGGTGGTAATCGGCGACGACCGGTTCGTCGACGGTCGCGATGAGGTCGACGACGCGGCGGTGCGCCGCGCGGCGGGAGCGTGTTCGGACGGCCAGGCCGACGGTGGTGAACGCAAGGCGCGCCCCCACGAGGACAGTGGCCGCGAACGCGGCCACCGAGAGCAGCCACAGCGGCCAGCCGAGCCGCTCGATCTGGACGGGGATGCTCGCCGTCGCACCGGCGTCGCCGTCGGGCCGCAGGAGGTTGGCCGCGATTGCCAGGCCGGCGCTGAACGCGGACAAGATGGCCGCGAGGGCGATAGCCTGCCACAACGCCATCGCCGCTCGGGGTGCGCGCATCGGCCACTGCGCCCGGGACAGCCAATCGGGGACCGGCCCGACGAGCAGCAGGCACAGGAGGCCGAACGCGACCGCGATCACGTCCGTTTGTGGGGTTTCTCGTCGCGCCGGTCCTGCGCTGCGGCCAGCTTGTCCAGTGCGCTGCGCAGTGCGGCCGCCTCAACGGCGCCGACCTGGCCGACGAAGGACACGAGCGCGGCCTCCCGGGAGCCGGGGGCGTCGGCGGAGTCGAGGACGTCGACCATCAAGCTGGCGACGAGGTCCTCACGCTGGTGCGCGGCCTGGTACTTGTGGGCGCGGTCGTCGCGGATCTGGGTGACGAGGCCCTTCTTGGCCAGGCGCTGAAGCACGGTCATGACGGTGGTGTAGGCGAGGTTGCGGGAGCGGTTGAGCGACTCGTGCACCTGCCGCACCGTTTGCGGGGCACTCGAGTTCCAGAGCGCGTCCATGACGGCCCGTTCAAGATCGCCCAGCCCATTCACCTTTTTCATTCTACCGATACGAGCGCGATCGGAGCTGTGCTGCGTTCTGCGTGCGTCCATGGTGGCGGTCACTGCGACTCCTGTGGGTTTCGTTCGGTGTGCGTGTCGAGGATTTGACAACAAGGTAAGGCTAGCCTACATTACTAATTACGCGGATCGCGCGAGTGTCCTGAGGGCTGCAGAGACCCCCGATCCACGGCACGGCAGGCCCCACGTAGTAGGAGAACGTGGGGCCTGCCGCTGTATTTGCCGGTGGCGGTTAGCCTGTGGGTATGACGGAGAACACAGATACCGAACGGTTGGATACGGGCCTCGACGCCGCGCTGGGTTTGCGGTTCGTGGAAGCGACCGGCGACGGCGTTGTCGCTGAGATCGACATCACACCCGATCACCACCAGCCGTTCGGGATCGTCCACGGCGGGCTCTACTGCGCGATGGCCGAGAGTGTGGCGAGCGTCTCCGGGTTCCTGTGGTTGGGGGAGACCGGTATCGGCGGCACCGCCGTCGGCGTCAACAACAGCACCGACTTCCTCAAGTCGGTGCGCGAGGGCACGATCGTCGCGCGGTCGGTGCCGGTGCACCGTGGCAAGCGTCAGCAGCTCTGGCAGGTCGACATGTCGCTACCCGACGGGACGCTCCTCGCACAGGGGCGCGTCCGTCTGCAGAACGTACCGATCCCGGGCGCTTAAGCCTCAGGCGCCCTGTCTGCGCTGGGCGCGCGCCAGCTTTTCCTGGATCTCCTCGGCCTCGCGGCGCTCCAGTTCCGAGAGCGCGCCCATTGCGGTGCGCGCGTAGACCTGTTGTTCGGTGACCGCCAACTGGGTGCGCCCGCGGGTGGTGAACGCGAAGAACCAGTTGATGAAGGTGTTGAGGCGGTTGCGGAACCCGACCAGGTACACCAGGTGCAGCATCAACCAGCCGAGCCACGCGAAGTAGCCCTCGGTCTCGAACTTCTTCTCGGTGAAGGGCAGGGGGACCTGCATGACCGCGGCATACCGCGAAATCGTGGCCATCGAGCCCTTGTCGAAGTACGAGAACGGCTTTCGCTGGTCGGGAGTCTGCCCGCGCAGCTCCGCCTTGATCGCGTCGGCCGCGTACCGGCCGCCCTGGATCGCGCCCTGCGCTACCCCGGGGACCTTGTCGACGGCCATCATGTCGCCGACGACGAAGACGTTCGGGTTGCCCGGCACGGTGAGGTCGGGACCGACCTTGACGCGGCCGGCCCGGTCGAGCTCGACTCCGGTCTGCTCGGCGAGGACCTTGCCCAGCGAACTGGCCTGCACGCCCGCCGACCAGACCTTGCACTGGGCCTCGATCCGGCGGACGGTGCCGTCGGCGTCTTTGACCTCCAGGCCGTCGTAGTCGAGGTTGGTGACCATGGCGTTGAGCTGGATCTCCACGCCCATCTTCTCCAGGCGCTTTTGCGCCTTGGCGCTCAGTTTCGGGCCGAACGGGGCCAGGACGGCTGACGCAGCGTCGAGGAGGATCACCCTGGCCTGCGTCGGGTCGATGTGCCGGAAGGAGCCCTTCAGGGTCCGTTCCGCCATCTCCGCGATCTGCCCGGCCATCTCGACGCCGGTGGGTCCGGCGCCGACCACCACGAAGGTGAGGAGCTTCTCGCGCTCGGCCGGGTCGTCGGACAGTTCGGCTTGCTCGAAGGCACCGAGGATGCGTCCGCGCAGCTCGAGTGCATGGTCGATCGTCTTCATTCCTGGCGCGTACTCGGCGAACTCGTCGTTGCCGAAGTACGACTGATCGGCGCCGGCAGCGATGATCAGGCTGTCGTAGGGCGTGACCGTGACTCGCTCGAGTAGTCGCGAAGTCACCGTCTGCGCGTTCACATCGATGTCGAAGACGTCGCCCAGGAGGACCGTCGCGTTCTTCTGGTGGCGCAAGATGATGCGCGTCGCGGGCGCGATCTCGCCCTCGGACACGATGCCGGTCGCCACCTGGTACAGCATCGGCTGGAAGAGGTGGTGGGTCGTCCGGGCGATAAGGGTGATGTCGACGTCGGCGCGTTTGAGGCGCTGAGCGGCGAAGAGTCCTCCGAAGCCCGATCCGATGATCACGACATGGTGGCGGGCAGAACTGGTGGCGGTGTCACTCACACCTTGATCGTATCGCCTCAGGATCCGTGCAGCGCGTCGGGCAGGCGATGACGTCCGCCCGGGTTGCCCGACCTTCGCGTGCCGTCGCGCAGGAGCCAGTGGTGGCGCAGGATCTGGTACTCGACGTCGTCGGCGCGCTCATCGGGTGCTCCCGCGACCGTGCGCATCCCGATCTTCTCCAAGACCCGGCGCGACGCGGTGTTCGACGGTGCCGTGCCAGCGAAGACGCGTTCGGCGGGATGTGCGGTGAACGCGGCGGCGAGCATCGCCCGCGACGCCTCGGTCGCCAGCCCGCGGCCCCACAGGTCGCGCGGGACGCGATAGGAGAGCTCCAACTCGCGCTTGCGGCCGCCGTGCCGGGGTCGGCGAAGCGCGACCCAGCCGGCGAATTCCAGTGTCGGCTTATGGATGAGCGTCCAAATCCCGGTGCCGTGGGCGGCGAATTCGGCGCGGGCCCGCGGGATGGTCCAGTCGACGATCTGCGCGCGCGATGTGGGCTCACCGTCGCTGACATAGCGCATGACCAGTGGATCGGCGTCGAGCGAGACGAGGAGATCGGCGTCGTCGGGTAGGACCGGGCGCAGCCACAGTCGGCGGGTATCGACGATCACGGGTTCAAGGATAGTGGGTCACCGGCCGGCGTCGGCGCTGCCACTCCGGCGTCGGCGGAACGGCGTGGGGGCACCGCGGTGTTGTTCGAGGACCGCCCGGACCCCGTCGGGGATCGCGACGGCCGATCCCTCGCGGTCGATCGTCACCAAGGTGGTCTCGGAGAGGGCGCACACGGTGCCAGTGGGATCGACGAGATCGCAAGCGAACTCGAGCGACGCCCCGCCGATGGCGCTGATCGAAGAATGGATGGTGACCGGTTCGGTCGAGTAGTGCAGGACGGCGCAGTACTCGATCTCCTGCCGCGCGACGAGGAGATGGATCTTTCGACGGTCGACGCCGAACCAACGTTGGAACGAGTCGATCCGCGCTTGCTCGAAGAGCCTCGCGACCTGCACGTTGTTGATGTGCCGGAACGCGTCCATGTCGCCCCAGCGCAGGTGGATGTCGAACGAATCACGGGTGTCGGTCACGAGGAGCAGCGTAGCGGCCTCGGTGTCGGGCGGCGACGCTACTATCGCCGGGATGCTCACAGTTCACCGCGCCGAACGCGCCGACACCCTGGTCGAGGTGCTGGCCGCGACGATGGGCTCCCCGCTGCCCGACCCAATGGCCGCCGAGGTCGTGACGGTCGCCGCACGCGGTGTGGAGCGATGGTTGGCGCAGCGGCTCGCCCACACCCTCGGTGCGGGCCAGGCCGGTGACGGGATCGCCGCCAACATTGAATTCCTCCCCGCGGCAAAGCTGCTCGAGCGTGTGGTCGACCCCTATTCCGACGAACTTGGTGTGCGGTCGCAGCAATGGGAGCCCGAGGCGCTGGTGTGGGTGGTGCTCACGGCGCTGGACGAACTGGTCGCCGATCCCGCACTTGCGATGCTCGCGCGACACCTCGACGGCGGCGACGCCGGCGATGACGCGTGGCGCGGACGGCGCCTGGCCACCGCGACGATAATCGCGCGGCTGTTCTGGTCGTATGGGGTGCAGCGCCCCCGGATGATCGCGGCGTGGGCCCGGGGCGAGGACAGCGACGGCTCCGTCGTCGACGGCGTGCCACGCATGCTCGGCCGGTCGCACGAGTGGCAGCCGAGACTGTGGCGCCAGGTCCGCGAACATATCGGGTCACCGCACGTCGCGGAGGTTCTCGACGACCTTGTGGCCGCGGTGGGCAATGATCCCGGGCGTATGGCCCTTCCGCTTCGGTTGTCGATCTTCGGCCCGACGCGGATCCCGCAGATGCTGCGCGAGCTGATGGACGCGGTCGCCGAGCACCGGGATGTCGGGCTCTACCTGCCGCACCCGAGCCCGGTCCTGTGGCGCCAGATCGCCGAGCACCCCGCACCGTCCGGGCCGCAGCCGCGGGCCCAGCGCACACCGCGTCCCGTCGCCAACACCGCCCTGGCCAGCCTGTCGCGCGATGTCCAAGAACTGCAGGAATCCCTCGGCGCCACGATCGGGCGTGACGAATACCACCGCGGAAAGGCCGCCGCCCCGACCACTCTGCTCGGGGCACTGCAAGCTTCGCTGCGCGCCGACACGTCCGGCCCGGTCCCGGGCCTGGACGCCGACGGTTCGTTGGAGTTGCACTCCTGCCACGGCCGTGAACGGCAGGTCGAGGTGCTGCGCGACCGACTGCTGCACCTCTTTGCCGCAGACCCGACGCTGCAGCCGCGCGACGTCCTCATCATGTGTCCCAACATCGAGGAATTCGCACCGCTGATCACCGGCGCGTTCGGCAGCACCGATGCAGCCGAACGCGTCTGGAACCATCCGGCCACGCAACTGCGCGTGCGCTTGGCCGACCGTGGCCTGCTCGCCACCAACGACGTCCTCGCCGTCGTGGCGCGGGTCATCGCGCTCGGCGTCGGACGCGTGACGGTCAGCGACCTCCTGGACCTAGAAGCGGCCGCGCCGGTCGCCCGGCGCTTCGGCTTCACCGACGACGACCTCGACAACCTCGGCTCCTGGGTACAGCGCGCGAACATCCGGTGGGGGATCGATGTGGCGCAGCGCGCCAGGTACGGTCTGGCCGGCTTCCCACAGGGCACTGCCGAAACCGGTCTGTCGCGCATGCTGTTGGGCGTGGCCGCCGACGAGGCGGACGGGCAATGGCTGGGCACCGCGCTGCCACTGGGCGGGATCGACTCCAACGACACCGACGTCGTCGGGCGCTTCGCCGAATTCGTCGACCGCCTCGGTTCGCTGCTCGCTCGCTTCACCGGCGAGCAGCCGGCAGTTTCGTGGGCCGACGTGCTCACCGACATCGTCGAACTCCTCACCCTTGCCGACCGTGATTCGGAATGGCAGCGCGCACAAGCCGTGCGACTGATCCGCGACTCGCTGACGGGCGGGCACGCGCTCGGACCGTCGGACATCCGTGACCTCGTCGAAGATCTCGTCGGCGCGGCGCCGACCCGCTCGAACTTCTGCACGGGCGAGTTGACCGTCTGCACGATGGTGCCCATGCGGTCGGTGCCCCACCGCGCGATCATCCTCCTCGGGATGGACGCCGAGGCCTTTCCGCGCACCCAGGCCGTCGACGGGGACGACATCCTCGCCGTCGACCCGCTCGTCGGGGAGCGATCGCGCCGGGATGAGGACCGCCAAGCCTTCCTCGATGCGATCACCGCGGCCGGAGAGCACCTGATCATCTGCTACACCGGTGCCGACCCGATTACCGGGACGGCGGTCCCGCCATCGGTGGTCGTCACCGAACTCGTCGATGCGATCACCGCGGTCGCGGGTCGCGACGTCGCCGCGCAGACGGTGCGTACGCACACGCTGCACGCCTTCGACGACCAGAACTTCCGCACGCCGCAGCCGTTCTCGTTCGACCGTGCGCTCCTGTCCGGCGCCCGCACCTTGCACCGGATGACGGCAGATCAGCACACCGGGACGCCTTGGCCGACTATGGCGGGGACCTACCCGGCGGCGCCACCAGGCGACGTCGACCTGACCGATCTCATCGCGTTTGTCTGCAACCCCGCCGACGGATTCCTGCGGCAGCGCCTCGGGGTGATGGTGCCCCGGTTCATCGAAGCCCCGGACGATCAACTCGCCGTACGCCTCGACGGTCTGCAGAGCTGGGGGGTGGGCGATCGAATCCTGGCCGCGCTCCTCGACGGCGCGGAACCGGCGCAGGCGCGTGCCGCCGAGTTGCGCCGGGGCACACTGCCGCCCTTCGACCTCGGGCAGCAGACCTTGCGACCGATCGCCGAGAAGGCGGAGGGAATCGTGGCCCGCGCCGCCGAGGAGCGCCGCGGACCGGCGCGCACCGTCGACATCCGCGTCGACCTGCCGGGCGGGCGGCGCCTCTACGGCACCGTAGGCAACGTCTACGACGACGGGTTGGTCGCGGTCACGTTTTCCGGGCTCAAGGGCAAGCAGCGCCTGCAGACGTGGATTGCGCTGCTGGCGTTGGCCGCCGGTTCGTCCGAACCTGTCGGGCAAGCGTGCGTCATCGGTGGCGAGGGCAAGGGCACCGGGATTCGCCGCTACACGCCCGTGCCGGATGCCGCAGACGTGTTGGCCGGGCTGGTTGCACTGCGTGACATCGGCCTGGCGCAACCGTTCGCACTGGACCTCAACTCCACGGAAAAGGCAGCGGACGTCTACGGCCGAACAGGCGGGGATGCAACGCAGGCGATCACGAGTGCCCGCAAGCTATACAACGACGACCCCTACAACCACAACGAGGCCGCGTCGCTGCTGCTCACCGGCGACCCCGCTGCGTCGATGGGTTTCGACGACTGGGCCCGCGGGGTGCCTGTTCTGGGCATCGACAGTCCGTGGGTCCGTGCCGACGTGCCCGGCTTCTTGCAGGCCGCTCTGCTGCTCTTCGCGCCGATGTGTAGCCAGGAGGTGTGGCGATGAACCCGACACCGTTCAGTCTTTCCGATCCATTGCCCACCGAGACCCTGGTGCTGGAAGCCAGCGCGGGCACCGGCAAGACCTATGCGATCGCCGCGCTGGCAGTGCGGTTCATCGCCGAGGGAACCCCGGTGTCGCGACTGTTGATGGCGACGTTCTCCAACGCTGCGTCCACCGAGTTGCGCGACCGGACCCGTATCCGTCTACGCGAATGCGCGCAGGCGCTTGTGGACCCCGACGCTGCTGCCGTCAGCGGCGATCCGCTCATCGAGCTGCTTGCCGTCGGCGATCGGGACGAGGTCGCCCGTCGTCGGGACCGACTGATGGCGGCGCTGTCGGACTTTGATGCGGCGACGATGGCGACCACGCATACCTTCTGCAACCGGATGCTGGCCGTCCTCGGATTCCTCGGCGAGCGCGAGCAGCACCACACACTTGTCGAAGACGTCGACGACCTCGCCCGCGAGACCGGTCGCGACCTGTACCTGGGCAAGTTCGCCTGGGCACCCGACGGCGAATACCCCTTCGAGGTCGCCGAGGAGGTCGCCCGCGATGTGGTGCGCAACCCGATCGCAGTCCTCGCGCCGACCGAGCAGGACCCGCCATCAGCAGTCGGGACCACATGGGTGAAGTTCGCGACCGCGGTCCGCGAGCGCGTCAACATCCGCAAGCGCTGGTCGCGGTTGCGCACTTATGACGACCTGCAGGGCAGGCTGCACGAGATCATCACCGACGAGGAGTGGGGGCCGGCGGCGTGCGAGCGGATCCGCGACCGTTTCGAGGTGGTCCTCGTCGACGAGTTCCAGGACACCGATCCCCAACAGTGGGAGATCCTGCGCCGGTGCTTCCACGACCACCGGCCGATGGTCCTGGTCGGTGACCCGAAGCAGTCGATCTACGGATTCCGGGGTGCCGAGGTCCTCAGTTATCTCGCCGCCGCGCAGGAGGCGCAGGAGCAGCGCAATCTCATCGACAATTGGCGTTCGGACGGTCCGCTCGTGGACGCCCTCGGCGCGATCCTCGTCGACGCCGAGCTCGGCGACCCGCGGATCGCGGTGCGACCGGTCACGGCCCGCCACACCGAGTCCCGCATCTTCGGTACGGCGCCGCTGCGCCTGCGCTTCTTCAACCGCAGCGACCTCAGCCACGTCGAGGCCTCCCAGTACGGCGTGCCGAAGGCCGTCGGTGTGCGCGACTGCGTCACCGACGACGTCGCAGCCGATATCGCGACGGCACTGGCTTCCGAGGCGACGATTCTCGTCGACGACTGCGACGGGCCGGTGCGCCGTCGTATCGAGCCGGGCGACATTGCCGTGCTGCTGCGGGCGAACAAGACCATCGAACCGTTGCAGCAGGCGCTTGCCGAATACGGCATCGCGTCCGTCGTCACCGGTGGGCAGAGCGTCTTCGGCACCGACGCGGCGCGGTTCTGGTGGTATGTGCTCTCGGCGATGGAGAAGCCCTCCGACGCACGCCGGGTCCGGCTTGCGGCGCAGACGCCGCTGCTGGGCGTCGAACCGCTCGCGCTGGAAGCCGGGGGAGATGCCGCCGTCGGCGATCTGGCCGCCGCGCTCGCAGGTTGGGCGAGGGTCTTCGACAAGCACGGTCCGGCCGCGATGACCGCGAGGTTGCTGGCCGACCGGCGCACCGCCGAGCGGGTCCTTGCACTCTCGGACGGGGAGCGGCTGCTCACCGACGTGCTGCAGGTGGCCTCGCTGATGGGGGAGTACACCACCGGAACGGGATGCGGCCTCAGCGGTTTGACGCTGTGGCTGGGCGAATGCGTCGCCGATCCCAAGGCGGCGACCCGCCGCTCAAACCAGACCCGCCGCCTGCACCGCGACACCGCGGCAGTCCAACTGATGACCGTGCACGGCAGCAAAGGGCTGGAGTTCCCGATCGTGTACGTACCGTTCGGGTGGGACGGGGCGCGCATGTTCGACCCCAAAACCTTCACCTACCACGACGACGACGGCGTGCGGCACATCGACGTCGGCGGGAAGCGGGCTAAAGGATTCCGCGAGCGCAAGAAGCGCTCCGACGCGGAGGACTCGGCTGAGGACCTGCGCCTGCTCTACGTCGCGTTGACTCGGGCACGGTCGCAGGTCGTCGCCTGGTGGGCGCCCACCACCACCACGCACGCCGGCGCGCTGCACCGGATCCTGTTCACGGCACCCGAGCGGACCGCCGCGATGCGCTCCGGCGGCCGCTACCCGATTCCCGACGAGGTCGCGCTGCATGACGACGCGCACGAGGAGAGAGTGTTGCGCGACGTCGCCTCGCTCCACAGCGGCATCGTCATCGAGCACGCCGGAAAACACGCGAAACCGCCGCGCTGGCAGCCGTCGGAGAAGTCCGGGGCCGACGGGGAACTCGTCGTCGCCCGTTTCGACCGCGAGGTCGATCAGTCGTTCCGCAGGACGTCGTACTCGGCGATCGTCCGCGCCGCGCACGAGGCGGCTCATGCTGCAGCGCACGGCGAGGAAGCGGGATCGGCTGTCGGGAGCGAGCCCGACGACCAGGTCGTTCGCGAGGGCGAAGTGGTCGACGAACCCGTTGACACCGCTACCGACGCCGAGTCGGCGGAGGAATCACCGCCGGGTGCGCCGTCGCTGATGAACGGCATGCCGTTCGGCGCGCGCTTCGGCACCCTCGTCCACGAGGTGTTGGAGCACGTCGACACGGCCGCCGATGACCGGTCGGCGCACGTGCGCGAGATGTGCGCGCAGGGCGCCCGGCGCACGGCCTTCGACATTGATGTCGATGCCCTGGCCGTGGCTCTCGAGGGGGTGCTCACCACCCCGCTGGGATTCGGCGATCTGTGGGCGGTCAAGCCCGCCGACCGCCTCAGCGAGATGGAGTTCGAACTACCCCTGTCTGATGTCGACGGCGGCTTCGACCTCGCCTCGGTGGCGGCGCTGATGCGGCAGCACCTGCCTGACGACGACCCACTGCGGCCTTACGCCGACGAGGTCGCCGGCGTCTCCGACGAGCGGTTCCACGGGTTCCTCACCGGCAGCATCGACTCGGTGCTGCGGATCACCGGCGCGGACGGGGTGCCGAGCTTCGTCGTCGTCGACTACAAGACCAACCGGATCCAAGCCGGCGATCTGAGCGCGGAGGTCTTCTCCACCGAGGCGATGGCGGCGGAGATGATGGCTTCGCACTATCCACTGCAGGCCTTGCTGTATTCGGTGGCGCTGCACCGCTACCTCCGGTGGCGCCTGCCGGGATATTCGCCGGAACGTCACTTGGGTCCCGTGCAATACCACTTCGTGCGCGGCATGATCGGTCCGGACACTCCGTCCGGCTGCGGCGTATTCCAGTGGGACGTGCCGGCCGGGCTCGTCGTCGACCTGTCCGACCTGTTGGCGGGGGGTGCACCGTGAGCGACGTCGTCGCACAGCCGGAATCCGACGCAGCCGCCGCCCGTCTCGCCGTTGCAGAGACAGGATTCCTGCGCGCCTTCAATGAGGCCGGGGTCCTCACCTCGGCCGATGTGCACGTCGCGCGACGGCTCTCGTCACTGTCGAACGAGATCGCGCCCGACGAGGTGCTGTTGGCGGCGGCCCTGGCCGTGCGCGCGGTGCGCACCGGCTCGATCTGTGTTGCCCTCGATTCGATCTCCGAGCTCGACCCCGACCCCGACGATCCGCTGCCGTGGCCGTTGCCCTCCGCGATGGTCGCCGCGTTGCAGGGCAGCGCGCTGGTCACCGGTGCGAACTCCGGTTCGCTGCGCCCGCTCGCGCTGGTGGATTCTGACGACGGTCCGCTGGTCTACCTGCGCAAGTACTTCGAACAAGAGCAGACCATCCGCCGGGTCATCGACACGCGCGCGTCGACCCGGCCCGAGATCGACGCCGACGTCGCGAGTGCGGCGCTTGATGCAGTGTTCGGCCCGTCGGCCGGGGATGGGGAAGTCGGTCCCGCCTACGACCGCCAGCGCGCCGCAGCCGCGCTGGCCGCCACGTCCTGGACGACGGTGCTGGTCGGGGGCCCGGGCACCGGGAAGACGCATACGGTGGCCCGGATCCTCGCGGTACTCGAGCAGGTCATCGGGTCGAGCCCTCGCATCGGGCTGTGTGCGCCAACCGGGCGTGCCGCGGCGCAGCTCCAGGCCTCGATCAACCGATTCGACGGCCTCGAGTCGGCGCCGGTCGCGCATACCGTCCACGCGCTGCTGGGAATCTGGCCCGACGGAACGGTGCGCCACGGGGCCGACAACCGGCTGCCCTATGACGTCGTGGTCGTCGACGAGACATCGATGCTGTCGGTCACCGCCATGAGTCTGCTGCTGCAAGCCGTGCGCGACGACACCCGGCTCATCCTCGTCGGCGACCCGCACCAGCTCGTCTCGGTGGAGGCCGGCGCGGTCCTCACCGACTTGACTGATCGGGCGCTGCGCTCGAGTGCTCCGCTGCCACCAGCGTTTCCTTCTCTTGCCGGTATCGAGGGCGCAGATTTCACCGAGCCCGAGCTCGACCAACTCGGCGCCGGCGTCTTGGCGCTGACGTGGGGTTATCGATACGGATCGACGATCGCCAAGGTCGCCGAGGCGGTCAACCGCGGCGACGCCGATGCGGTGCTCGCACTCATCGACGCCGATGGTGGTGAGCACATCGAACTCGTCGTGCCCGATGACCTCGACAGCGTCCGGGCCGACACCGTCGCGTGGTGCTCGGCGCTGCGTGCGGCGGGTTCGGCGTCTGATGCGCGTGCGGCGGTCACCGCGTTGGAGGGCTACCGGCTGCTGTGCGCACATCGGGACGGCCGGTATGGCGTCGGCTGGTGGTCGCGCACCATCGACGACTGGCGCGACTGGGGGCGCCGCGGGCAGTGGACGGTCGGTGAGCCGCTGTTGGTGACGTCGACCGACAAACGACTCGGGATCTACAACGGCGACACCGGCGTCGTCATCGACGACGGCAACGGCGGAGTGACCGTCGCGTTCGACAAACAGGGCGAGATGGTGACCATCCACCCCTCGCAGCTCGGCGACGCGATCGCCGCGACGGCGATGACCATCCACCGCAGCCAGGGCAGCCAGTTCGACGTCGTCACCGTCGTGCTCCCACCCGCCGAGTCGGCCCTGCTGACCCGGGAGCTGCTGTACACCGCGATCACCCGTGCCCGCCATCGCGTGCGGATCGTCGGTACGCCCGACTGGTTGCGCGCTGCCGTGGACCGACGCGTGGCGCGGGCCAGCGGCTTGCGCGGTGAGGTGACCGAATGGTCAGCTCATCAGTCGTAGCCCGCCGAGAACGGTGGACAGGGCCGCGCGCATGTCGTCGGCGGTGATCGTCGTCAGGTCCGCCGTGGATAGGTCTGCCAGGTCGATGTCGCCGGAGCCGAGTCGGAACTCGCGTTCCTCCTCGGCGGCTTCGACGACGTTGCGCACGAATCGACCGTTGCCGGCGAGGTCGATCAGGCGGTGGCTCCGCCCGGACTGGTCGACGGAAACCTGCTCGACCAGCGGAACGCAGGCGTCGCGCAGTACGGCGACCGCCTCGGGCGTGGGGTGTGAGTCACGGCCGCCGGCAATCACCTCGCCGATCTGCGCCAGTTCAGCGGGTGAGTACGACTCGAACCCGATCCGTCGCGCGAAGCGCGACGCCAGTCCGTCGTTGGCGGCGAGGAAGCGGTCGATCTCCCCGTCGTAGCCGGCGATGATGACGACTAGCCGGTCGCGGTCGCCCTCCATCCGCGCGAGCAGCGTATCGACGGCCTCGCGGCCGAAGGCGTCGCCGCCGGAGAGGCCTTCCTGGATCAGTGTGTACGCCTCGTCGATGAACAACACCCCGTCGAGCGCGGAGTCGATGAGCGCCGACGTCTTGGGAGCGGTGGCGCCCAGGTGCTCGCCGACGAAGTCGCGCCGGCTGGCCTCGACGACTTTGTCGGTCTTGATCACCCCCAGGGCGCAGTAGATCCTCGCGACGATGCGCGCGACGGTCGTCTTGCCGGTGCCGGGTGGGCCGGCGAAGACCAGGTGCTGGCTTCGCGAATTGGTGGCCAGGCCCTTCGCGGCGCGCACCCGGGCGAGTTCGGCGGCCGAACGGAGCCTGCCGACCTGCGCCTTCACCGCCTCAAGCCCGATCTGACCGTCGAGTTCACGCTGCGCGGCCGCCAGCAGGGACCCGTCACCCGCATCGACGCCGGGAGCGTCGTCGGCGGGCACCGAAGCCGGGTCCCACCGGTCGGTGCGCGAGTCGATCACCTCGCTGGAGACGACGACGATCCGGAACCGCGGATCGGCCAGGGCCTTGGCGTTGTCGGCGAATCCGGGTGACTGAGCGTACACGGTCTCGAACACCGATCGGGCTTCGTTCTCCTTGCCGGTTTCCCGCAGGCAGAGTCCGCGCGTGAACATCGCCGCGGTGCGCGCAGCAGGAATCGGACCGGTTTCGGCGGCTTCGAGACGCTTGACCGCCTCGCCGAACAGGCCCAACTGTGCGCACGCCGTCCCGACCATGACGTCGGCGCCGGCCACCAGGTGGTCGTCGGTCCAGTTCGACGCACCGGCGAGCGCCGTCAGGACATCGGTCCATCGCTGCGTGCGGAAATGCAGATAGCCGCGGGCGTAGTCGACGATGGGCGTGCGCTCTGTCGCCTCCGTGGCGTCGAGAGCCTCCTGCGCGGCGTCGAACTCCTTCGCGCCGATCATCGCGCAGGCGTAGGCGGCCACCGCTTCTGCCGGACTCGTCAGCGGGTAGTCGAGGTAGAGCCCCGTGGGGAACCTGCCCGCGATGGCGTTTGGCGGCAATCCGAGCCGGCGTTGCTCGACGAGCAGCGAACGCCGGTGTTTGTACAGGTTGAAGAACGCTTCGGTGCTCTTGTCGCCGGCCATGATCCGCCCGAGCCAGGCATCGGCCATCTCCGGGACGAGTTCAGTGGCGCGCCGGAACGCTCGTTTCGCGTAGTCGTCGTCCCGACTCGCCGCAGCCCCCTCGACCGGGATCCCGGAGGCGAGAACGCCGGCGTCGAAGACGCGACGAGCCTGCCCGATGATTGATGCAGTCATTGATTCTCAGACCTCCCCCAAAGTCCAATACTGCGGCGACCCTATCGGTTGCGCGCATACCTGCAACCCGGTTTGGCCGATGCGGTCCGCTGCGACCTGCGGGACTGGTGGTGCTAGCGTCATAATTCGTGCAACGGCGCTCGTCAGATTGTGGATGGGGACGGTAAGGGGGCTTCCATGACGTCTGGGCAGTTCCCCGGGACCGGTGGGTTCCCCAGTGGGGGCCGGCATCGGTCACCCGATGATCCCGTCGCGCCGTCGGCTCCGTTCCCAGCGCCTCGCTCGGCACCGCTGGCGGCAACGCCACCTCGGCCGGCAGTGCCGGGGGCAACGCAGGCTCGGCCGGCAGCGCCGGGGACAACGCCGCCTCGGCCGACGCCGACAGGCCCTACGCCTACAGGTCCGACCGTCGCCCGACCTGTGGTCCGGCCGGCGGCGACGACGGCATACACCACCGGTCAGTACGCGCCGGTCGCCGATCCCATCACCACCTATCCGGGCGAACCGACCGTCGAACCGGACTACGACGACGCTCCGCCGCCAGCGCCGGAGCGTCGCAGCACGGTGCGACACCCCGTCGTCCTCGCCATAATCGTCGGCATCACGGCCTCGCTGGCCACCGTCATCGTCGGCGGCACCTGGCTGGCGGTCAACGACAGCCGCGAGCGCAAGGCGGAGAACTATGCCGACGGCCCGCCGACGTCGACGGTGACCGTCACCGAGTCGGTGACGACGACCGCCGCGACCACCGTGACGGCGAAGCCGTCGCGTTCGGCACGGCCGTCCTACGAATCCGATTCCGACGAATCAAACGCCATGTCACCGACGCCCGGCTGGTACGCGCAGTTCGGCTCGTTCACCAGCTACGACAGCGCTCAAACCCTCGCGGAGCAGGTCGGTGCGGAGGTCTACCTCGGAGAAGAGTTCGGGCAGCCGGGGCAGTACGTCGTCGCCCAGCGCGAGTACTCGCGCACCAGTGCCCGCGAAGCGTGCGATGTCGCCGATCAGGCGTGCCTCGTGAAGCAAGTGCCCTAGCCGTACGCTGACATCCATGCCGAAACGCACCGACGTCGCCGCGCTCGGCGAGCGCCTCCTCGACGCGCACGTCGCATTCGAGCTGGCGCGGATACTCGATTCCACCGACTTTGAGAACACCGTCGTCGATGAGGTCGACCACTTCCTGGCGATGGCCGACGAACTGACCTTGGCGGATGCGATTTCCGCGGATCCGGTCAAGGATGTCGCCCGCAAATACGCGGTGCAGATCCCCGTCGAGGGGGCGATTCCCGAGCTCGTCGGCGAGATCGCCCGAGCGCTCTACCGGCACGGAACCGGCGGGCAGTACCGGCTTGCCGACGTCATCGATGACCGCCATTTCGACGAGTTGGCCACCGCCATCAGCGAGATGGGCCTCACCCGGCGGCTCGTTCGGCAAGTTCTGGAGGGCCCGGCGACGATCGAAACGGCGGTCGAAGTGGTCACCAGGGCCGTCGACTCGCTACTCGACGACCCCGACGACGAGCCGGCGCCGTCGGACTTGGCCGCGCGGGTGCGGGAACGAACCGTGCACGGGTTGCGCGGTGCTGTCCGTCCGGCGCGGCCGGTGATCGACAGCGTGGTCGAACGGGTGACGCGATCGAGCGCCACCTTTGTCCTGCGCGGCAACGAGCAGGAGGCTGGCGAGCTCCTGCTGGAATCGGTGCGCGATGTGTGGCGCAACAACCGTGATGCCTCGCTCGGTGCGTTTCGGGACTTGGTGACCGAAGAGGACGTCGACGACATCATCGTCCTGGTCTTCGAGTTCTGGCGCGAGTTCCGCAGCACGCCTTTCGTGCACATGCTGCTCGACGACGCCGTCGGCTACGTCTTCGAGAAGTATGGGGATACGCCGTTGAGCGAGCTGCTCGGCGAGCTCGGCGTGTTCCGCGAAGACCTCATCGAGGAGGGCCTGCGTTTCGGGCCGGCGGGATTGGCCAAGCTGTACGAGGTCGGCTACCTCGAAACCGTCATCCGGCGACGGTTGGCGGCCTTCTATTCGTCGGAGGAATTCCGGGCCGCCACCAACGCCGAGTGAGCCCGAATCCGCGCCGAGCGAGCCCAAATCCGCGCCGAGCGAGCCCGATTGGATCGTTCCCTCGCGATCAGGACAGTTGGTAGCGGGCGAACTCGGTGCGCGAGAGCTTGAACCCGTAGTTCTGCGGGCCGGTGCAGTACAGCGCTTCGAGCGTCGAATAGCAGGCGAATTCCGCGCCGGGGACCGAGAATCGCACGGCCTCGTTGTATTCGAGCACCGCGCCCGGCTCCCGCCACTGGCCCTGGAGGATCGTCGAGCAGGGGGCTTTGTCGTAGTTGAACCACCCGACGATGCGTACCGGGATCTCGGCGTCGCCGTCGTAGAGCCCGCACCGCGAATCAACAGGGGATTGGGTCGGACCGTCGTGGATCTCGCAGATGAACTCCGACCCGACGAAGCAGTTGATGTTGTGGCTGGGCACGCTGAAGGCGTACGACGCGACCGGTGTCGGCGGGTTGAGCTGGAATCGCGACGGGTCGGCGACCCCGAACGCATCGGCGCCACCGGGTGGGATGGCAGTGGTCTGCGGCGGCTGGGTCGTCGTGGTGGTCGGCGGGCTCGCCGTCGGCTCGTCGGAGAGGGTCGTGGTCACCGTCACGGTGGCATTCGGGTCGGGCTCGGCAGTGCCGGTGACGGTCTTGTCGCACCCGGCAGTCGCGAGCACGACCAGTCCCACGGCGCTCACCAGCGCCAGTGCAGGTTTGCGTCTCATCGGGCATTCCCTCCGATCATTGCGGTTCTCCGGTTACTCCTGGGGCAAGCGGGTCAGGCCGTGGCTGCGCCGGTTGACCGATTCGCACCCGTCGTCGGTGACGATCACGATGTCCTCGATGCGCGCGCCCCACTCACCGTCGAAATAGACGCCCGGTTCGACGGAGAACGCCATTCCCGGCGCCAGGACCAGTTCGTTCCCGGCGACGATGTAGGGCTCTTCGTGCACTGACAGCCCGATCCCGTGGCCGGTGCGGTGGATGAACTTCTCGCCGAGACCCGCGGCGACGAGGCGATCGCGGGCGGCGGCGTCGACGGACTCCGCGGTCACGCCCGGGCGCACCGCGGCGACCGCCACCGCTTGCGCCTCTTCCAGCGCCGCATAGGCCGCGGCGACGTCGGCGGGCGGCTCGGTGAAGCAGTAGGTCCGGGTGCAGTCGGAGTTGTAGCCCGGCGCCACCGGACCACCGATGTCGATGACGACGATGTCGTCTTGTTCGATCACCCGGTCGGAGTGCTCGTGGTGCGGGTCGGCGCCGTTGGGTCCCGACCCGACGATCACGAAGGCTGCCGCCGTGTGGCCCTCGGCGATCAGGGCGTCGGCGATATCGGCGGCGACGGCGGCTTCGGTACGACCGGGTCGCAGCCATTCGCCCACTCGGGCGTGGACGCGGTCGATGGCGGCGCCCGCTCGGCGCAGCGCCTCGATCTCATCGTCGTCCTTGACCATCCGCAGGTCGCGCAGTATTGCGGTGGCCAGCACCGGCGCAGTGCCGGTCGCGGCCATGAGTGGGATGAGGTGTCCGGCCGACATCGAGTCCGAGACGGCGAGGACGGGATCGCCGCGCAACGTTCGCAGTGCCAGTGTGAACGGGTCCTCGCCGTCGACCCAGGGGGCGAAGTCGAGTCCGAGCTCACCGGCGGCCGACTCCGCGAACGAGGCCACCTCCAAGCGCGGCGTCACGAGCACTGGCGCGCCCGATGCCGGGATCACCAGAGCGCTGAACCGTTCGAAAGTCTGCGCATCCGAGCCGATCAGGTAGGCCAGGTCGGGTCCGGGCGTGATGATCAGGGCGGTGACACCCGCCTGGCCGGCGAGTTCCGCGGCGCGCGCCACGCGGCGGCCGTACACGACGGTGGGAAAGCGGGAGACCATGGCCCAACCCTAGTCGCGCAACGGCACGGGACGGCCGAGCAAAACGGCCGATCCCATCACACGGTCCACCGGGATCTCGATGACGACTCGCTGCGGGTTGGGCTGCGGCTCCCGGTAGCGCAGGCCGTAGCGCCGCTCCGCCTCGCGGATGCGCTCGGGAACCCGGGACACGCTGACCGGGCCTTCGAGAGTCAACCAGCGCGGCCCGTCGACGTGGGTCACCGCGGCCCGGCCGCCCCGATCGGCGTTGCGCACTTTTTGGCTGCCGTCGCGGGTGATGACGCGTACCAGCTTCTCGTCGGGGTCGTAGGTGAACCCGACCGCAACCACGTGCGGAGACCCGTCGGTGCGGGTCGTGGCCAGAGTCGCCAAATGGCGCTCGGTTAGGAAGGTCAACGCATCATCGGTCAGGTCATCGGGTCCGCTCACCCCGACCACGGTAGTCCTCGGGACTGAACCGCCTGGATGGGATACTGACAGTCGTGACTGGATCAATCCTGCTCTTCGGTGGGCGTAGCGAGATCGGCCTGGCCGTGGCGACGCGGATGGCCGCCGGGCACGACGTCGTGCTGGCGGCGCGCCGCGCCGATGACCTCGACGATGAGAAGGCCGCATTGCTCGCGGCGGGCGCAACCGCGGTGAGCACAGTCGAATTCGACGCCGACGACACCGATTCGCATCCGGCGATCGTCGCCGAGTTGGTGGCCCGCGGACCGGTCGAGACGGCGATCGTCGCGTTCGGCATCCTCGGGGACGCCGCGAAAGCAGAGGCCGACGTCGCCCACGCGTTGCAGATCGCCCACGTCGACTACCTCGCGCAGATCTCGGTGATCACCCTGCTCGCGAACGCGTTGCGCGAGCAGGGGAGCGGCACGATCATCGTCTTCTCCTCCATCGCCGGGCAGCGGGTGCGGCGCGCCAACTACGTCTACGGCTCCACCAAGGCCGGGCTCGACGGCTTCGCGTCGGGGCTGTCGGACGCCCTGTACGGCAGCGGAGTTCGCCTGCTGCTGGTGCGCCCCGGTTTCGTGATCGGCGCGATGACCCGCGAGTTGATGGCGAGCGGGGTGAAGCCGGCGCCGATGTCCAAGACCGCCGACCAGGTGGCCGACGCGGTGGTGCGCGCCGACCGTCGCGGCAAGACGGTCGTGTGGGTGCCGTGGGCACTGGCGCCGGTGACGCTCGTGTTCCGATTGCTGCCGCGCTGGATCTGGCGCCGGATGCCGCGATGACCGGGGAGAGGTTCGTCGTCGTCGGAATCGGCGCCGACGGCTGGGACGGGCTGACCCTCCCGTCGCAGCGCGAACTGGCTGCGGCGACGACGATCTACGGCTCGGCGCGACAACTGGCCTTGCTGAGTCCCGACGTCGACGCGGAGCTGGTCGCGTGGCGCAGTCCGATGAGTGCACACCTGCGTGAGGTCCTTGATGACAGCGCGAGCGGTACCGTTCACCTGCTGGCGTCGGGCGACCCCATGTTCCACGGGCTGGGCACCACCGTCGTCGAGGCGCTTGGTAGGGCGAACGTGCGCGTCCTCGCACACCCGTCCAGTGTCAGCCTCGCCGCGGCACTCCTGGGCTGGGATCTCTCGACGGTCCGCGTGGTCTCGCTGGTCACCGGCGACGTCGACGACGTGGTGGGCGCGGCGGGCGACCGGCGGCGGCTGATGATCTTGTCCCGCGATGCGTCATCGCCCGCGGCCGTTGCCGCAATGCTTCGCGACGGTGGGTGGGGCGCTTCGACGATGACGGTGCTTGAACAGCTAGGCGGGCCTGCGCAGCGCGTGGTCAGCGGTACCTCAGCCGGGTGGGACGAGCCTCACGGCGACCCGCTGAACATAATCGCGATCGAGTGCACCGGTCCGACACGGCAGTTGGCACCCGGTCTGCCCGACGCCGCATTCACCCACGACGGCCAACTCACCAAACAAGCGGTGCGCGCACTGACCGTCGCTGCGCTTGCCCCGTCGGACGGCCAGCTGCTCTGGGACATCGGGGCCGGGGCCGGCAGCGTGGGCATCGAATGGTTGCGACTCAATCCGAGCGGTCGCGTGGTCGCCGTCGAACGCGACGCGACGCGCACCGCACGAATCGGCGAGAACGCCCGGCGGCACGGCGTCGCGAGCCGTCTCACCGTCGTCGACGGGGAGGCGCGAACGGTACTCGCCGGGTTGCACGGCCCGCCCGATGCCGTCTTTGCCGGCGGCGGGCTCGACGCGGAGGTGTTCAGGCTCGTGTGGCCGGCCCTGGCCCGGGGCGGGATCTTCGTCGCCAACGCCGTCGCCATCCCGACGCAGGAACTAGTCATCGGGCTGGCCGCCGAGCATGGCGGCACGCTGCGGCGCATCGGGCTCGAGGAGGCGGGGCCGCTGGGAAGTCTGACGGCCTGGCGCCCCGCGCTACCCGTCGTCCAGTGGGCGGTCCGCAAGGAGGGCCGATGACGGTCTACTTCATCGGTGCCGGGCCCGGCGCGCCCGATCTGATCACGCTGCGCGGCGCCGAGCTGCTGCGCCGCTGCCCGGTGTGCCTATACGCCGGATCGCTGGTGCCCGCGGAAATGCTCGCCCTGTGCCCGAGCAACGCGGAACTCGTCAATACCGCGCGGATGCCGCTGGAGGAGATCGTCGAGCGAATGGTGGCCGCTGATACCGCCGGCCACGATGTCGCGCGGCTGCACTCCGGCGATCCATCGCTGTACTCGGCGGTGGCCGAACAGCAGCGCCTCCTGCATCAGCGCGGTGTGGAGACGGTGATCGTCCCGGGCGTGCCCGCCTTCGCCGCCGCCGCGGCGTCGCTGGGAACCGAGCTCACTGTGCCCGGCGTCGGGCAGAGCCTGCTGATCACGCGGGTGTCGACCCTGTCGACGGACATGCCGCCGGGGGAGACGCTCGCCGAACTGGCGTCGACGGGGGTGACCCTTGCGCTGCATTTGGCCGCCCATCGAGCCGGCGACATCGTGGCCGCACTCGTGCCCCACTACGGCGCCGACTGCCCGACGGCCACCGTCGCCTTCGCCAGCCGCGACGACGAGCAGATCGTGCGCTGTCATCTCGATGAGCTTCCGCAGGCGCTTGCCAGCGCGGGGATCGTGCGCACCGCGGTGATTTTCGTCGGCCGGGTCCTGGATTCCGATCCGATTGCCACCGACAGCTATCTGTATTCGCAGGCCCGCGTCGGCAAGCTGCGGGGCACCGCCGCGCCGCATCTCGGGCCGGACAATCCGTCGTGACGAGACCGGTGCTCATCCTCGGCGGTACGGGTGAGGCACGCGCCCTGGCGTCGCTTCTCGTCGCGGACGGGGTCTCGGTGGTCAGCTCGTTGGCCGGGCGGGTGCGCAACCCACGACTACCCGACGGCGAGGTCCGTATCGGGGGCTTCGGCGGCGTTGAGGGGATGGTGGCGTGGCTGCGGGAGAATCAGCCGCACGCCGTCGTCGACGCCACCCACCCGTTCGCACAGCAGATCTCGCGCAACGCGGTCGAGGCCTGTGCGGAGGTCGGCGTGCCGCTGGTGCGATTGGTGCGACCCGCGTGGGAGGCCCAAGCCGGTGACGACTGGACAATCGTCGAGGACATCGTCGGGGCGGCGCGGGCCGTGGCCGGGGGCAACGCTGCGCGCGTGCTGCTGACGACCGGTCGTCAGGATGCGGATGCGTTCGCCGGCATCGACTCCGCTTGGTTCTTGATCCGCGTCGTCGATCCGCCGACCGGACCGTTGCCACCGCACCACCGCATCGTGCGATCGCGCGGGCCCTACGGTCTCGACGACGAGCGGACGTTGATGGCCGACGAGAAGATCGATTTGTTGGTCACCAAGAACAGCGGTGGCGAGCTGACCAGGGCGAAGCTGATCGCGGCCCGGGAACTCGGCATTCCCGTGGTGATGGTGGCGCGCCCGGTGGAGCCGTGTGGCAACGTCGTCACGAGCGTTGAGGAAGCCGCCAACTTCGGCCGAAAATAGGGCGCTCGGCGGATATGCCCTCGGACTCCCGATTTGCGGCCGAACTTAGTCAAACCTCGTAGCGACGAGGGGTGAACACGAGTCGGCCGCCGGGCCGCTCGGCTACAACCGTCGTCGACGAGCCGATGATCAGCAGGGTGCGCATGTCGACGGTGCTCGGGTCCAGGTCGCCGACCGTGGTCACCGTCAGCGCCTGGCTGGGACCGCCGACATCGCGGCCCACCAACACGACACGATCCGGGCCGGCTGTCTCGGACAGGAGTTGCCGCAGGTCGGCGACCTGGTGGTCGCGGCTGGCAGATCCGGGGTTGTAGACCGCCACAACCAGGTCGGCCTCGACCGCCGCGGTGACGCGGCGGGCAATCACGTCCCACGGTTTGAGCCGGTCGGACAGGGAGATCAATGCCAGGTCGTGGCCAAGTGGTGCCCCGAAGGCGGCGGCCACCGCGGACGCGGCGGTCACGCCGGGCAGGACTGTCACCTCGACATCGGTGTAGGGCTCCTGCGCCGCGACCTCGGCGACCGCGGTCGCCATCGCGAAGACGCCCGGGTCGCCCGACGACACGACGACGACACGACGGCCCCGGCGCGCCAGGTCCAGCGCGAACTCGGCGCGCTGCGATTCCACGCGGTTGTCGCTGGCGTGGACCTGCTGGCCCGGTCGTGGCGTGACGCGCGAGAGGTAGGTCGTGTAGCCGATGAGGTCGGTGGCCGCGGCCAGGGCGGCACGCACCTGCGGGGTCTGCTGGTCGGCCGGTCCCGGCCCCAAACCGACGACCGTGACCCCGCCGCCCGTCTGGGCGTCAGATTGCGGCGCGAGCGGGTTGTTGGTGGCGCCCGGAACCACGATCATCGAGAAATAGGGGACCGACGCCGGGTCGACGTCGACGACGCGCTCGACCCGCTGGGCCGCAGTCGTCGCACGTTCGACGTACCAGGCCTCGTCGAGTCGGCCGGCCGCCCGCAGCGCAGCGCGCACCCGTTCAAATGTGCGGCCCAGCTTGAGCACGGCGATCGCCGAACCGCTGGCGAACTGGGCGACCAACTCGTCGTCGGGCGCGGTCCCCGGCAGGACGACGAGGTTCTCCTCGCCCTCGACCAGGGGGATCCCAAGAGCGGCGCTGGCTCCCGACACCGACGTCACACCGGGCACGATCTCCGTGGCGAAGCGGCCCGCGAGTCGCTTGTGCATGTGCATGTAGGAGCTGAAGAACAGTGGGTCGCCCTCGGCGAGGAGCACCACGTCGCGGCCGGCGGCGAGATGATCGGCCAACCGCGCCGCGCTCTCGGTGTAGAAGTCGGCCATCGCGCCGTCGTAGCCGCCGGGGTGGTCGACGGTCTCGGTGGTGACCGGGTACATCAACCGTTCCTCGATCTGGCCGTCGCGCAGATACGGGACGGCGACGCCGCGGGCGATGCTGCGGCCGTGGCGTGCGCAGTGATAGGCGATGACGTCGGCCGCGCTGATGAGACGGGCTGCTTTGACGGTGACGAGTTCGGAGTCGCCGGGCCCGAGCCCGACGCCGTACAGGGTGCCGGTCATCGTTCGCTCGGGGTGGCCAGTGCGTTGATCGCGGCGGCGGTGATCGCCGAGCCGCCGCGGCGGCCGAGCACGGTGAGGAACTCCAGGTCGGTGCGCGCGGCGAGCGCTTCGCACGACTCGGCGGCACCGACGAACCCGACGGGTGCGCCGACGACGGCAGCTGGTCGCGGTCCGCCGGCGTCGATGAGTTCGAGCAGCTCGAACAGGGCGGTCGGGGCGTTGCCGATCGCGACAACTGCCCCGTCGAGGTCCGAGCCCCACAGGTGCAGGGCCGCAGCGCTACGGGTGGTGCCGAGTTCGACAGCGAGGCCGGGGACGCGCGGATCGGACAGACAGCACCGGACGTCGTTGTCAGCGGGCAGTCGTGCGCGCGTCACTCCGGCGGCCACCATCGACGCGTCGCACAGGATGGGGGCGCCGGCGTTCAATGCGCCCCGGGCGGCGGAGACGACCCCCGGCGTCGCGCGCACATCGGCGGGCAGGTCGGTCTGGCCGCAGGCGTGGATCATGCGCACGACGACGGTGGCCAGGTCGTCGTCGAAGGCAGACAGGTCGGCCTCGGCGCGGATGATGGCGAAGGACTGCTCGTAGATCGCGGCGCCGTCGCGCAGGTACTCGGCCATGGGAGTTGAGCTTATGTCGGCATCCGGAGGTAGGTCCCGTCGGGCTGGGCCTGAACGCGGATGTGAGCCGTCGTGGGCGAGCCGCAGCCGCGCGAGCAGCCCACCCAATGCTCGCGCTGCTCCACCGGGTGGATCGCGAGGTGCGCCGCGACATCGGCCCGGACATCGGTGTGCGATTTCGCGCAGCCGGGAGCACCCGCGCAGCAACTGAGTAGGGTCCACGGCGAATCCGCGTCGAAGACCAGGCCCATCGGGGCCAGGACGCGTAGCACGGTGTCTGCCACAGGTGCGCTCAAGTCGGCCAGCAGGATCTCCCGGCGGGCCGTGACCAGGATCGGGGCGTTGACGGCCGCGAGGAACTCCGCTGTCCGTGCGGGCAGCCGTCCGGCCGGGGTGAGTGCTCCCAACATCACCGCGCCGTCGTCCTGCGGCAGCCAGCCGACCAGTGCGGGCGTATCCGCGAGCCCGTCGGTGATGTCGCAGGGCGCACCGTCGGACTCGCCCGGGTCGAGGCGTTCGACTACCCCGACCAGCAGGGCGGTACGCGCCGGCTCGTCGAGCTCGCGGATCCGCCAGGCCGAACCTCGGACGTCCGCGAAGGCCTCGGCAACGGTGAGCAGTGCGGCGGCGGCGTCGGGACGGGCCACGGTACCGACTGTGTGATCGGCGACGATGAGGTCGGCACCGCCGTCGGGCCGCCATCGAGAGACGACATCGGGTCGATGCGCGAGGATGTCGCCTCGCCCGTCGTCGACACCGAACAGGAACCGTCCCGACAGGCCCTGAGCCGCCCCGCCGCGCAGCTTCTTGTCGAGCTCGGTGACCGTTTCATCGACGCCGCCGTGACCGCCGATACGTCCGGCCAAGGGTGAGGCGACGATGTTGCGAACGGTGTCGGCAGCACCCGGTGAGCCCAGACCGGCGGCAAGGAGTGCCTGTCCGGCGGCGTCGGAATCGGTGAGGCCGCGCAGCTGCAGGTTGCCGCGGCTGGTGAGTTCGATGTGTCCGTCGCCCCACTCCTCGGCGACCTGCGCGGCGACCGCCAGCTGGTCCGCGCACAGTCGCCCCCCGGGCAGGCGGATACGTGCGAGCTCGCCGTCGAGCGCCCCGTGTGTGCGCAGCACACCGGGACAGCTGTCAGGGCCGTTCCGGGCCCGCGCGGCGGTCATGGTCCCAGCGTACGGCCGCGTACGTCGCTGGTTAGGGTGGAGTCTGTGATCCTGCTGCTGTCCACCTCGGATACCGACCTCATCACCGCCGCCGCGACTGGAGCACCGTTCCGCGTCGCCAATCCATCGAGGATCATCCTCGACGAGATCCCGGATCTGGCCCGCGACGCCGATTTGATCGTCGTCCGGATCCTCGGCGGCCGTCGCGCCTGGGAGGACGGGATCGACGCGGTCACCGCGACCGGCAAACCAGTGGTGCTTCTCTCGGGCGAACAGCAGCCCGACCCCGACTTGATGGCTGCCTCCACCGTTCCCGCCGGAGTGGCCGCGCAGGCGCACAACTACTTCGCGGCGGGCGGCGTCGGAAACCTGGTCAACGCGCACAACTTCCTGTCCGACACCGTCCTGCTCACCGGACTCGGGTTCACCGAACCCGTTGTCACCCCCATGTGGGGCGTCCTGGAGCGCCAATCCGCCGACCTGCCCGGCGACGCGCCGACCATTGCCGTCCTCTATTACCGCGCGCAGCATCTGGCCGGGAACACCCGCTACGTCGATGCGCTCTGTGCGGCCATCGAAGCCGCCGGAGCACGGCCACTACCGGTGTTCTGCTCGTCGTTGCGGACCGCGCCCGATGAACTCATCGAACTCCTCGGCACCGCAGATGCCCTCATCGCCACGGTCCTCGCCGCCGGCGGGACCACCCCGGCGGAGGCGTCGGCGGGCGGGCAGGACGAGGCATGGGACGTCGAACGGCTCGCCGCCCTCGACATCCCCATCCTGCAGGGGCTGGCCGTCACGGGGTCGCGGGAGCAGTGGGAGGCCAATGACGACGGACTGTCGCCGCTCGACGTCGCCAGCCAGGTCGCGGTGCCCGAGTTCGACGGACGCATCATCACCGTGCCCTTCTCGTTCAAGGAGTTCGACGACGACGGCCTGCCCTGGTACCAGCCCGACGAGGAGCGCTGCGCCCGTGTCGCCGGGATCGCGGTCCGCCACGCCCGGCTGCGGCACCTGGCCAATACGGACAAGCGGATCGCGCTGGTCCTCTCGGCCTATCCGACCAAGCACGCGCGCATCGGCAATGCCGTCGGCTTGGACACGCCCAAGTCGCTGCTGCGCCTGCTGACGGCCCTGCGCGCCCACGGCTACGACATCGGCGACCCCGCCCAGATCCCCGGCCTACTCGACGATGACTCCGACGCCCTCATGCACGCCCTCATCGAGGCCGGCGGCCAAGACCCGGCATGGCTCACCGACGAGGTACTCGCCGCGAACCCGATCCGTGTCGCCGCCGACGACTACCAAAGGTGGTTCGCCACGCTGCCGGCCGATCTGCGCGAGGGTGTCGAGGAGAAGTGGGGCCCGGCGCCGGGCGATCTGTTCGTCGATCGCAGCGCCAATCCCGACGGCGACATCGTCGTCGCGGCCATGACCTTCGGCAACGTCGTCCTCATGGTGCAGCCGCCCCGCGGATTCGGTGAGAACCCCGTCGCGATCTACCACGACCCCGACCTCCCGCCGTCGCACCACTACCTCGCTGCCTACCACTGGCTCGCGGCGAATCCGGTCGCCGACGGGTGGGGGTTCGGTGCCGACGCGGTCGTGCACCTGGGCAAACACGGCAATCTGGAGTGGCTGCCCGGCAAGACCCTGGGCATGTCGGCCTCCTGCGGCACCGATGCCGCGCTCGGCGACCTGCCGCTGGTCTACCCGTTCCTCGTCAACGACCCGGGCGAGGGCACGCAGGCCAAGCGCCGTGCGCACGCCGTCCTCGTCGACCACCTGATCCCGCCGATGGCGCGCGCCGAGTCCTACGGTGACATCGCCCGCCTGGAACAACTCCTCGACGAGCACGCGAACATCGCCGCGCTGGACCCGGCCAAGCTGCCCGCGATCCGCCAGCAGATCTGGACGCTGCTCACCGCGGCGAAGATGGACCACGACCTCGGTCTGGCGGAGCGACCCGACGAGGAGGTCTTCGACGACATGTTGCTGCACGTCGATGGCTGGTTGTGCGAGATCAAGGACGTGCAGATCCGCGACGGCCTGCACATCCTTGGTGAGGCGCCGGTCGACGACGGCGAGATCGACCTGGTGTTGGCGATGTTGCGCGCCCGACAACTGTGGGGCGGTTCGGTGGCTCTGCCGGGCTTGCGCGAGGCCCTCGGACTGGACGAGGACGGCGGTCCCG
Organism: Gordonia sp. UBA7599; assembly: GCA_002477755.1. Classification (GTDB taxonomy): domain Bacteria; phylum Actinomycetota; class Actinomycetes; order Mycobacteriales; family Mycobacteriaceae; genus Gordonia. The sequence goes on along the minus strand of DLKD01000088.1, from coordinate 13,269 downwards.
ATGGCGACCGCACGCACACCGTCGACGTCTTCGAAGCGCAGGCGCGCGACCTCGTCTCGCGGTGTCACAAGGGCGGGTGGACCGACGATGCGGTCGCCGACGCTGCGGCGGGACTGCCGACCGCGGTGGCCGATGTGCTCGGGTTCGCCGCGCGCGAGGTCGTGCCGCGGCTGCGCGCCACAAGTGGTGAGGTGCCACGGGTGCTGCACGCACTGGGCGGCGGTTTCATCCCGGCCGGGCCGAGCGGGTCGCCGTTGCGCGGGCTGATCAACGTGCTGCCCACCGGTCGCAACTTCTACTCGGTGGACCCCAAAGCGGTGCCCAGTCGGCTGGCGTGGGAGACCGGCCGGGCGATGGCCGATTCGCTGTTGGAGCGTTATCTCGCCGACCACGGCGAATACCCGCGCTCGGTGGGCCTGTCGGTGTGGGGGACCAGTGCCATGCGGACTTCCGGCGACGACATCGCCGAGGTCCTGGCTCTGCTCGGCGTCGAACCGGTGTGGGATGAGGCGTCGCGACGCGTCGTCGACCTCGAACTCATCGACCCGGCCGAATTGGGCCGCCCCCGCATCGACGTCACGGTCCGCATCTCCGGGTTCTTCCGCGACGCCTTCCCCCACGTCGTGACGATGCTCGACGACGCGGTGGCACTCGCCGCGGCCGCCGACGAGCCCGATGAACAGAACTTCATCGCCGCCCACGTCCGCGAATCACTCGCCGAGCACGGCGACGATCGGCGTGCGCGCACCCGGGTATTCGGGTCCAAGCCCGGCACCTACGGCGCCGGCCTGCTGCAGCTCATCGACTCGCAGCAGTGGCGCTCCGACGAGGACCTGGCCGCGGTGTACACCGCGTGGGGCGGCTACGCGTACGGACGCGGACTCGACGGTCGTGAGGCGGTCGACGACATGCGCAGCGCGTACCGGCGCATCAACGTCGCAGCGAAGAACACCGACACCCGCGAGCACGACATCGCCGACTCCGACGACTACTTCCAGTACCACGGCGGCATGGTCGCGACGGTGCGCGCGCTCACCGGCTCCGATCCCGAGGCCTACATCGGTGACTCCACACGCCCGGACGCCGTGCGCACGCGCACGCTGTCGGAGGAGGCGACGCGCGTCTTCCGGGCCCGCGTGGTCAACCCGCGCTGGATCTCGGCGATGCAGCGGCACGGCTACAAGGGGGCCTTCGAGATGGCCGCCACCGTCGACTACCTTTTCGGCTACGACGCCACGACCAACGTCGTCGCCGACTGGATGTACGAGCAGCTCACGCAGTCCTACGTGCTCGACGAGGCCAACCGCGAATTCCTCGACAAGTCGAACCCGTGGGCGCTGCACGGCATCACCGAACGCCTCCTCGAGGCCGCGCAGCGCGACCTGTGGGAGTCACCGCCGCCGGAGATGCTCGACGAACTGCGCCGCATCTACCTGCAGACCGAGGGCGACATCGAGGGCCGCGCAGGCGAATAGGCTCGCCGCGGGGAGTACCGAGACTCAGTCGACTGAAGCGATCCGCGCGAGGATCGCCTCGGTCAGTTCGCCCGGGCGCTCTTCGGGGATCCAGTGCGACGCCCCGTCGACGTGGACGAAGGTGAACGGGGCGTCGACGAAGCGGTCCGAGTCGACGGCCTGACGCATGCTGAGGGCCGCATCGTCGTCGCTCCACACCACGGTCGTCGGCGCCGATACCCGGCCCACGTAGCTGGGCGGGGTGAACGGCAGCCCGCGGTACCAGTTGAGCCCGCCGGTCAGCGCGCCGTCGTCGACGATGTTGTTGTGGAACTGCTCGACCATGACCGGTGTCATGCCGAACTGGGCCATTGCCGCGGTGGCCCGGGCGTTGCCGGAGGACATCACGCGTTCGGGCAGTTTGGGGAACTGGAAGGCGAGCATGTACCAGGAGCGCAGCACCTGGTTGCTGCGAACCATCGAGCGGATGAACGCCCCGGGATGGCCGACCGACACCGCGGTCATGGTCTTGATCTTGTCCGGGTAGTTGGCCGCGACGGCCCACGCGACGCCCGCGCCCCAGTCGTGGCCGACGAGGTGGACCGGCGAGCCGATCTCGTCGATGAGTGCCGCGACGTCGGCGGCGAGGTGCGGCATCGCATACTGCTTGCGCCCCTTGGGGCGTGCGCCGGGGGAGTATCCGCGTTGATCGGGGGCGATCGTGCGGTATCCGCGTTGGTTGAGCAGCGGGGTGACCAGGTCCCACGAGCTGGCGCGCTGCGGGAATCCGTGCAACAGCACGATGGGGACGCCGTCGGCGGGTCCGGAGTCGGTGACGTCGAAGGTCAAGCCGTCGTTGGTGAAGCTGGTGATAGGCACGGGAGCCACCGTAGTCGTAGTCGCGGGAGCAAATGGGAGCAAATGGGAGCAAAACGGCGCCTTGGCGCGTTGGACAAGTAGAAGGAAGGACATTCCATGAGGATTCGTTGGGTTCTGCTGCTGTACGTCGTGGCCGAGATCGCCGCGTTCGCCGGTCTTGCCCACTGGCTCGGCGTGGGCTGGGCGCTACTGATCACCCTGCTCGCCGGCGTGGCCGGGTACGCGTTCCTCGCCGTGCGTGGCAACCGTGTGATCCGCGACCTGGGGAAAGCTGCGCGCAACGAGATCCGGCCAACCCAACCACTGCCCGACACGGCGCTGCTGGGCCTCTCGACGGTGCTTGTGATCCTTCCGGGCATCGTGACCACGGCGCTCGGTGTGCTGCTCATGGCGCCGCCGGTGCGTGCAGCTGCTCGCCCGGTCGTGACCGCGTTCGGGGCACGACGGTTGGCCGCGGTGGTTTCGGTGGTCGGTGCGCGGACGGTGTTCCTCGGCGGCGACGTGATCGACGGAGAGGTCGTCGACGTCCCGGTAGCCGTGCCCACGGAGCAGCGCCAACTGCCGCCCGCACACTGAGTCGCGCCGCCGACACGGCAGACTATCCCCATGTCGACGCAACTGCTCCTTGGTGGCAGTATCCACACGCCGGCCAACCCCGACGCGACGGCGATGGCCGTCACCGACGGCACGGTCGTCTGGGTGGGCTATGACGACGTCGGGCGGGCGCTCCACCCGGAAGCCGAGGTCATCGACCTCGAGGGACGCTTCGTCGGTCCCGGATTCGTCGATCCCCACGTGCACCTGACGGCTACCGGCCTGGCGCGATCGGGCCTGGATCTCTCGACTGCGCGCAACCGCCCCGAACTGCTGGACCGGTTGCGCGTCCATGTTGCCGGGCTACCTGTCGATGAACCCGTGTGGGCTCGCGGATGGGACGAGTCGACGTGGTCAGCGGGCCAGGCCGACGACCTGCGACTGCCCAGCGTGGCGGAGATCGACGCCGCCGTCGGCGGACGGCCTGCGTACCTGGTCCGGGTCGACGAACATTCGGCGCTGGCCTCGACCGCCCTGCGGGACGGGGTCGTCGGGTTGGGGGAGTCGGTGGGGTTCTCCGCGTCGGGCCCCCTGACCGCAGCCGCCCATCACAGCGTGCGCGTCGCGGCGCGCGCATTGCTGACTGGTGACCAGCGGGCCGATGCCCGTCGACGCGCCCTGCGGGAGATCGCTGCACTCGGCGTCGTCGCGGTCCACGAGAACGGTGGACCCGATATCGCCGGCTCAACCGACTTCGCCGAGGTCCTCGCTGCCGACACCGGCACCGGCGTGGAGATCGTCGGCCTGTGGGGGGAGGCGGTCGCCGACGTCGAGCACGCTCGCAACCTATTGGCGACGACCGGCGCCTACGGGTTGTCGGGGGACCTCTTCGTCGACGGGGCGCTCGGCTCACGGACCGCATGGCTCTCGCAGCCCTACGCCGACGACCCCTGCACCACCGGGATGCCCTATCTCGATGTCGATGCTGTCTACGCGCATCTGCGTGCGCTGACCCAACTGCACCGCCAGGCCGGCTTCCACGTTATCGGTGACGCGGCGATGACCGCGGTGACCACCGCCTTGGCGCGGCTGGCCGACGAGGTCGGGACACCGACGCTGGCGGCGTGCGCCCACCGCGTCGAGCACGCGGAGATGGTCGACGCGCAGCAACGGGCCGTCCTCGCCCGCTGCGGCGTGATCGCCTCGATGCAGCCCGCGTTCGACGCACAGTGGGGCGGGCCGGGACAGATGTACGAGCAGCGGCTCGGCGAGGCGCGCGCGAGCGCGATGAATGATTTCGCCGCGATGGCGAAGGCCGGTGTCGCGCTGGCATTCTCGTCGGACTCACCTGTGACTCCGATCTCCCCGTGGGCCGCCGTGGGTGCCGCCGTCGGTCACCACCGACGCACATCGGCCGTCTCCGCGCGTGCCGCCTACGGCGCATGCACGCGTGGTGGGTGGCGTGCCGTTGGCCGAAACGACGGCCTGACCGGCCTGCTCGTCCCGGGCGCACCCGCCAGTTACGCGGTGTTCGACGCCGACAACCTCGTCGTCGCCGGATCGGACTCGACGGTGCAGCGGTGGTCCACCGATCCGCGATCGCGGGTGCCGGCGCTGCCCGACGTGTCGCCGGGCGCCCCGATCCCGGTCTGCGTGCGCACGGTGCACCGCGGCGCGGTGCTGCACGACTCCGGGGCCCTGCGCGCGACGGCGGGAGTCGCATGACCCGACTCATCTGGCCGACGACCGCGCTGGCCGCCGGAGTGGCGATGTGGGCCGCTTTCCCGCCGCGCAACCTGTGGTTCCTCGCCGTGGTCGCGCTCGGATTGCTCGCCGTCGTCCTCGGTCGCGAGATCCGGGTGCGTGACGGCGCGCTGGCGGGCTTCCTGTTCGGCCTGGGCTTCTATGTACCGCTGCTGCCGTGGATCGGCGAGTACGTCGGCCCGCTGCCCTGGCTCGCGCTGGCAGCGGTACTGGCCGCCTATACCGCACTCTTCGGCGCCATCGCGACGGTGAGCATGCGTCTGCCCCTGCCGCCGTTGTGGTTCGCCGCGAGCTGGACGCTGGTGGAGGCGCTGCGCTCGATGTTCCCGTTCGGCGGCTTCCCGTGGGGCCGCACCGCCTTCAGTCAGGCCGACGGTCCGCTCCTGCCACTGGCATCGCTCGTCGGAGCGACCGGGCTGACCTTCGGGACGGCGCTGTTCGGCGCGTCGGTGGCCTGGGTGTTCGTGCTCGGCATCCGCTCCTGGCAGCGGGCCCCGCGACCGGCGACGGAGGAATCGCACGCCCTTTCCGTAGGAGTGGTGAGCGGTGTCGTGACGGTTCTGCTTGCCCTGGCCGCGCCGCTGCTGGCGATCCTGGTCACCCCGGCCAGCCTCGACCGGGTCCTCTCGCCGTCGACCACGCGCGTCGCGATCGTGCAGGGCAACGTGCCGCGGCTGGGACTGGAGTTCAACGCGCAGCGCCGGGCGGTGCTCGACTACCACGTCCGGGAAACCATGAAACTCGCCGAGGATGTCGCGACAGGGCGCACACCGGCACCGGACTTCGTCCTGTGGCCCGAGAACGCCTCGGACATCTCGCCGCTGGACAACCCGGACGCGGAGGCGGAAATCGAGGCGGCCGCGAAGGCGGTCAACGCCCCGATCGTGCTCGGCACGATCCTGATCAACGACGACGGCAGTCCGCGCAACTCGGTCATCGTGTGGGATCCCAAACGCGGCATCACCGACCGCTACGACAAGCACATCATCCAGCCGTTCGGCGAATACCTGCCGTGGCGCGGCTTCTTCCGACTCTTCTCCTCCTACGCCGATATGGCCGGCACCTTCACCCCCGGCGGCGGTCCGTCGGTGGTGCGGATACCCACCCGCAGCGGTCCCGTCATCGCCGGTGTCGCGACATGCTGGGAGGTGGCCTTCGACCGTGCCGCGCGGGCCTCGGTGGACCAGGGCGCACAGGTGCTGCTCGTCCCGACCAACAACGCGACCTTCGGCTTGAGTTCGATGACCTACCAGCAACTGGCCATGTCGCAGGTGCGCGCCGTCGAACACGGCCGGACCGTCCTGGTCGCCGCAACCTCCGGGGTCAGCGCGATCATCGCGCCCGACGGGACCATCATCGCGCGCACACCGCTGTTCGTCCCGGCGACGCTGTCGGACAGGGTTCCGCTGCGCACGCAACGCACCTTGGCCACCCGGTTGGGCGCCATTCCGGCCATCGTCGTGTGCGTGGTCGCGGTCGCGGCCTTTTTGGCGGCGGTGGCGACGCATACTAGATTCAGTCGGGGCCCGCTGCGCGGGGCCCGTGTGACCGATGGAGCGAAGGAGCTCGATGAGTAAGGTGATCGGCCCGACTGGCGAGAACGCCCTCGTCGTCATCCCGACGTACAACGAGAGCGAGAACCTCCCGATCATCGTCGAGCGGTTGCTCAATGCGCTTGTCGGCGTGCACGTGCTCGTCGTCGACGATTCCAGCCCCGACGGCACCGGTGAGATCGCCGATGGTCTTGCCGCGAAGGACGCTCGGATCCACGTTCTGCACCGCACGGAGAAGGACGGGCTGGGCAAGGCCTACCTCGCCGGCTTCACCTGGGGACTGGCCCGTGACTACGCGGTGCTCGTCGAGATGGATGCCGACGGCTCGCACGCGCCAGAGCAGTTGCACCGGCTCTTCGACGCGGTCAATGCTGGCGCCGACCTGGCGATCGGGTCCCGCTACGTAGCCGGCGGTTCGACGGTGAACTGGCCCAAGCGGCGCGAACTGCTCTCGCGCGGCGCCAACACCTACGCCCGCCTGGCCCTCGGGTCCAAGATCCGCGACATCACCGCCGGCTTCCGCGCCTACCGCCGCGAAGTCCTGGAAAGCTTCGACTTCGCCGCGATCGACTCGGCCGGATACTGCTTCCAGATCGATCTGGCATGGCGCGCGATCCAGGGCGGGTACACGGTCACCGAGGTGCCGATCACGTTCACCGAGCGCGCCATCGGCGAGTCCAAGATGGACGGCGGTGTCATCACCGAGGCGTTCTTGCAGGTCGCGCGGTGGGGGATGGACAGCCGTCTGGGGCGCACCCCCAAGGGCAGCAAAACGGCCGGCTGATCCCTCACGGGGTCAACCGGCCGGTGTGCGCAGCGCGGATCAGCCGCGTCGGCGCTGTTTCAAGATATCGAGCCGCTCGGCGAGCAGGACCTCAAGCTCGGCCTCGCTGCGGCGCTCCAGCAGCATGTCCCAGTGCGTGCGCGGCGGCTTGGCCTTTTTCTCCTCGGGCGCGGCGCCCTCGAGGAGGGTGCCCTCCATGCCGTTCTTGCACGGCCACTTCGACGGGATCTCGGCGTCGTCGGCGAACGGCACGTCGAAGACCTCGCCGTTGTCGGTGCGGTACTGGACGATCCGGCGCGGCGCCAGATCGTGGTCGCGGTCGGTCTCGTAACTGACCGCTCCGAGTCGGCTTCCACGAAGCACTCGGTCTGCCATGTGATGTCCTCTCCAAGTCGGGCGCAACGCCGCCCGATCGCGGGCGCTCCGGCGCCGTCCGACCATTCATTCTACGCTAATCCGGGCGTGTCGCCCCGCGCCGCTCCAGCGGTGACATCGGGTAGCGTTTTCGACCATGACCACCGAGACTGGCCGTCGGCACGACCGACGGGTCGCCTGCGCGTGGTGCGGCCGGCCGATCGTCGACGATTCGACCCTGGGTCGGCGGCGCAAGTACTGCCGACAGTCCTGCCGCCAAAGAGCCTATGAGCAGCGAACGCTGACGGTGGGGACCGATATTCCCGATGATGCGGTGATCATGCGCCCCGAGGAGGTCGCCGACCTCGCCGACCGGCTGTTCGAACTGCGCTGTGCCGCCGAGGATCTGCAGACTGCGCTGGGCGAGGATGCCGACCGGGCGACGCTGCGCGGGTTGGCCGACACGGTCGTCGAATTGGCCGTCGCCGCGGAGCGCGTGCGGTGAGCCCGTCGAACACGCCGAAGAAGACTGTCACGAAGAAGCCGGCAGCGAAAAAGGCCACCGTGAAGAAGGCTGCTGTGAAAAAGCCTGACGCGAAGGATGCGATCCGTCCGGACTCCGTCGCCAAGCGGGCCGCGGAGTTGCTGGCGCGCACCGACGCGAGCGAAGGTGCCCTCTCGATCGCCCGTGCCGCGCGCAGTCTTGTCCCCGATTCGCCGGCCGTCGGCGGGGAGGGGCCCAGCGACCGAGTCGCCCGGCTCATCGAGCAGGCCCATGGCGAGCAGCCCAGCGCGATGCGAGAGCTGAGCCTGGCGACCGTCGAGATGTGGCAGTCGCTGACGCGGCGCCGGCCCAAGTCCGAATCGCGCACCTCCGACGAACCGGTCGCGGCGACGATCATGTTCACCGACCTCGTCGACTTTTCGACCTGGGCCTTGCGTGTCGGCGACGACCACGTTCTGGAACTCATCCGCGCCGTCGACACGGCGACCACCGCGGTGGTGGGCCGTCACGGCGGTCGGGTCGTCAAGAATCTGGGTGATGGCACCATGGCCGTGTTCGCCGACGCGGAGCAGGCCATCTACGCCGCATTCGAGGCGATCACCGCGATCAGTGCGATCGAGGTCGACGGCTATCGGCCCCAGCTGCGCGTCGGACTGCACACCGGAATGCCGCGGGCCGTCGACGACGACTATCTGGGCGTCGACGTCAATATCGCGGCCAGGGTCGGTGCGGCCGCGGGCGCCGGCGAGGTGTTCATCAGTGACGCCGTCGTCGACGAGGTCGATGCGCAGCGTTTCGTCCTGCGGCGCAAACGGTTCCGCGCCAAGGGCGTGCCCAAGGAGACCACTGTTTTCTCGGTCATCCCCAAGCTGTGAATGGGGGGTGCGGGGACTGAGACTAAATCCCTGCTCTCGGTGGCCTTTGACGGTCGCTATTCCCGTGTCGCCGGGTTTTCCGCCTGTCCACCGCCTCTCGACGGTATCCACCATGTCCAGCGCCGTACGTGGCGCCACGCGTGACGGCAGCAGCTTCTCCACCACTTTCGCGTCGCACAGTGACCGGCCGGTCTCTGTGCTACCGCTACTGATGCATGAACACCCTTGGGTCTTGCGGACCCGCGGGTGCCCCGGTTCCCCGAAGGGCCAGGGCTTAGGACACTGTCGCAGCGCTGCCGAGGAATGTCTTTCGCTTTGGGATGCCTCGCCGGGATCGAACCGGCGACAGACTGATCCGAAGTCAGTCGCTCTACCACTGAGCTAGGGGCTGGATCTGACTGAGGATGCGCATTCCCGCGCGGCTCCGACCCTTTGGAGGCCGGAATACCGCACACCCTCGACCGTTCGGCCGTCAACGCCTACTTGATCTCTCCCGCCTTGGCGAAGCTGCCGTGCCCCGCTGCCGCGTTCATGGAGTACGCCCTCGATTGACTGCCTCGGACTGATACTCCCGCCTCTGCCGCAAGGTCCCGTCGCTACTGAACAGCACCTGGCGGGTGCTGGGTCACCGATTGGCTCTCCCGACCCCGACGGGCGGGGTCATCAGATTGCTTCGGGCTTGCCTCCACCCTGAGGTGAAGGATTTCGGCTCGGAGTGCATGGGGTACCGGGATTGCTCCCGGCGACGGTTGTCACATGTCTTTCACCGGGTTTCCCCGGATTATCCGCCATGCCGGTCTTGTGTTGTCGTCCCGTGCAATCGCACGGAAAGATCAAGTTAGCCCCAGTGCCGACGGCGTGCAACGGGTTTTCGCCGACGGTGTTGGGCGGCCATGTCGCGCTACTTGTCCTCGGGTTGCACGGCGGTTGCGGCGCGGATCTTCTTGCCGCGCAGCTTGTAGTTGACGATGTAATAGATGACGATCAGGGCGATGAGGCCGCCGATGATCGCGCCGATCAGCGTGGCGCCCTGGAAGCCGATGATGTCGCCGAGTTTCGTCTGGGCCGAGCGGATGGATGCCGACTGTGCCGGATCGGCTCGGTTGATCGCGAGGGTCATCACGTTGGGAACGGCGAAAACGATGCCCACCAGCAGGAAGATGACGCCGAAGAAGTGCTTGAGCTTGTTCCACGAGGCAACCGCCATAGCGAACGAAACGAGGGGCACGGCCGTGCAGACGATGCCGATGACCAGTCCGTAGAGCACGCCCGTGGTGAAGCCGGCGTCGGTCCCGACAATGCTCGCCACGGTATCGGCCCACCAGCGCGGCGCGATTGAGCGGAGGATGAAGTACAGCACGACGAGGATCGCCACGCCGATCAGTGCGAGCAGCATGCGCTTGACGAGGCTGCTCACCGTCTCGCTGAAGCTCTTCTTTTGCTCTACAACGCCGGAGTGTTCGTCGGGACCGTGCGCGCCGGCGGGCACAGGGGGATCGGCGGGGGTGGGAACATGCGCCGTGTCGTCGTTGGTCATGTGGCTACTGTGGCACAGGTTTTCCCCGGTGGCCCGCACATCCGCTACCGATTTTCACAACTGCTGCGGTTGCAACGGTAGGGGGACTGGTTCACGTGGTCGTTGTGCGGTGACGGCTAGAGGCGCCAGGCGATGGCCGCGCCGAGTGCGCCGGTCGCGTTGAGGGCCCAATGCAGTGCGATGGGAGTCAGGAGGCTGTCGGACTTGTAGCGCAACCAGCCGAAGATCAGGCCTGCGGCCGTCGTTGCCACGACCGAAAGCGCGACGCCCGCGATCTGACCGGCATTTCCGCCGCCGACGATGTCGCGCAAGCCCTCGTTGCCCTCGGCCAAGTGCAGTGACGACGTGATGTGCCACATCCCGAACAGCACCGCGCCCACCGTGAGTGCGACCGGCACCGACCAGGTCCGCATGAGTGCGCCCTGCAGGACGCCGCGGAACAACAGCTCCTCGGGCAACACCGTTTGCAGCGGGATCACCACGAATGCCGCGAACAGTGCGGTGCGCGCGGAGCGCCAGCGCTCATCGAGGAAGAACTCGCGCAGGGGTGGGATGGCCACGGCGACGGCGATGATGAGTACCACCGCCACGACCACGACTCCGGCCCACGGGAGTCCGCGGCGCAGCTGAGGGAGGGTGACGCCCAGGTCGTGCCACTTCAGTCCCGAGAGCAGCGCGGCCGCGCCCAGCAGCAGCGCCGTCGTCGGGATGACGAGGAAGATCGCCCGGCCGTGCCCGTAGTGGGCGATCAGGTTGGCGCTGGCGATGACGAAGACGATCGTCGCGATCAGTGCTGGATGAAGGCGATCGATCGCGGTCAGGTGGCTCACCGTGCCGATGCTAGCGCCCGCCGCATCGGGTGGCATTCGGTCCGGTGGCACACTGGCGGCTGACATGGCGACATTCGACGACGATGAGCTGGAGCGCTACTACCGGCGGATCGAGGCGCGGACCGAGTCGGCCCGCGCTGATGAAGGGCACCGCGAGCAGCGGAGTGCGGCGCCGCGTCGGAAGAAGCTGATTCGAGGTGGGCCGGATCGTGACCGGACGTCGGGAGAATCGTCGGCGACCTGTCCGACTCCCGATAAGGAGGGGCACGCCGACCCCGATGCCGCCTGGCTCGCCGTCGCGGTGCTGCGCGCTGGGCGAATTCGGACACCTGAGCTGGACGTTTACCGGTGCCGCTGTGGTTTGTGGCACATCACCAGTCGCGGTCAGGGGCATATTGTGAGCCGTGGTCAGGACTGACCGATAGGCTTCGCGACATGGAACGGCTGAGCGGACTCGACGCGACTTTTCTGTATCTGGAAACCCCCGAGCAGATGATGCACGTCTGCTCGGTGTTCGTGCTCGACCCGTCCACGATCCCCGGCGGCTACGAATTCGGTCGGTTCCGCGACGCGATCGACGTCGCCGTCTCCGACATCCCGCAGTTCACCCAGAAGGTGCGCAAAGTACCGCTGGAGATCGCGCACCCGGTGTGGGTGCACGACTCCCATTTCGACATCAACCGTCACGTTCACCGCGTCGCGCTGCCCGGCGCAGGCGGCTACGACGAGCTGATGGAGCTGTGCGGCCACTTCGCCTCCCTGCCGGTCAACCGCCGCCATCCGCTGTGGGAGATGTGGGCGATCGAGGGCTACAAGGACGTCGGACGCGGAGCAGACCGGGTCAGCGACGATGAGGCGCGCGACAAACTCGTCGTCTTCATGAAGATGCATCACGCCACGGTCGATGGTGCATCGGGGGCGAGCATCATCAGCCATATGTGCTCGCTGGAGCCCGACGCCCAATCGGTGGCGGCGATGATGGGCGAGGGTCATGGGAAAGCGCGCGACGAGCAGGAGCCCAGCGACCTCGAGATCTTCGGGCGCGGTGTGGTCGCGAGCGTCCTGCGGCCGTTCGGCCTGACCAGGATCGTGCAGCCGTCGATTGACGTCGTGGTAAAGACGGTCGAGCGGGCGGTGCGCGGAACTGCGATGGCCCCACCGTTCATTGCGCCGCGCACGCCCTTCAACAACAACATCACCGGCCAGCGGACGATTGCGCTGAACGACATGCTGCTGTCGGACTTCAAGGAGATCCGGCGCCTCAGTGGCGCGACGGTGAACGACATCGTGCTGACCGTCGCCGGTGGTGCGCTGCGGCATTACCTCGCCGACCACGGCGAACTGCCCGACACACCGCTATTGGCCAACGTTCCGGTGTCGGTGCGTGAGGAGAGCCGCCGCAGCGAGGGCATGAACAAGGTGTCGGCTCTGTTCGCGCGCCTGGGCACCGACGTCGAGGATCCGTGGGAGCGGTTGACACAGATGGAGGAGGCCAACCGCAACGCCAAGGAGCACCAGAAGGCCATTCCGGCCGATGCCCTGCAGGACTGGGCTGAGTTCGCCCCGCCCCGCACCTTCGGCCTGGCGATGCGGGCCTACTCGGCGCTACGCATCTCCGAACGCGGGCCGGTGGTGCACAACCTCGTCATTTCAAACGTCCCCGGCCCGCAGATGCCGCTGTACTTCATGGGGGCGAAGATCGACGCGCTTTACCCGCTGGGACCGATCTTCCACGGTGCCGGACTCAACATCACCGTTCTGTCCAACAACGGCATCGTGCACGTCGGAATCATCGCCTGTCCCGAGGGCATCCCCGATCCGGAACGCCTCGTCGACTACTTCCCGGCCGAGCTCGCGAAACTGAAAGCCGAGGCCGAAAAGCTCGCCTGAGCGAGGTCCGGCTCAGGCGTTCCCGACAACCTCGGCGACCTGCTCGATCTGCTCGACGGACCCGGCGGACACGAGCATCGTCGTGACGCCGGCCGCCTCCCACTCGCGCACCTTGGAGCGGACGTAGTCGGTGTCGCCGACGATGGCGGCGTCGTCGACGACCGCGTCGGGGATGATCGCCGCCGCCTCGTCTTTGCGTCCGCTTCGGAACAGCGCGGTCACCTCGTCGACGACGTCGCCGTAGCCCATCCGGCGGTACACCTCGGCGTGGAAGTTGGTGTCCTCGCTGCCCATGCCGCCCATGTAGAGC
>DLKD01000024.1 GCA_002477755.1 Gordonia sp. UBA7599 | reverse complement strand
TCGCCTACGGCGCTCGAGTCGATTATTCGCCTACGGCGAAGCCAGCCTCGGTGTCGAGACTGGCGTAGCTGCGGAAAGCGATGTGGGTGGTCGACGCTCTCACGCCCTGAAGCCGGTTGATGCGGTTGGTCACGACCTCGGCGATCGCGTCGTGGTCTCGGACGCGAACCTTCGCGATGAGGTCGACGTCGCCGGCACACGAGTAGACCTCCGTGACCCCGTCGATATCGGCCACGGCTTGCGCGGTCTCCGGGATCGAATGAACGTCGGCATTGATCAACACGAATGCGGTCAGCATGGTCTCCACCTTAATGTCCCGCGCGGGTGTTTCCCGTCCGCGCTGAACGGGCGGCCGCGGCCCAGGCGTCCCAGCCGCATGCGCTACCGCGGGGCAATGCGAATCCGTCGGTGGTATCGACAATGCGGGCATCGGTGGCAGTGACCCATCGGTAGACCAGGGCGGCCTCCTCTGCGGGGGTGCCGCGCAGCGGATCGGGCGCGGGTACAACTGTCTGTGCACCGGCTCGCACGGCGTCGACCACCGGCATCGGCGGAGCGCCCGGCCGGGAGACTCCGGCGCCGGCGAGCCGACCGTGGCGCACGACGGCGAACCGCCAACCGCCGGATACACCGGGTCGGGCGACGATCAGCTGCTCGATCGAGCACAGCGCCCGCAGACGCTGCGCGGCTCCTAGGACGCGCACCGTGGCGGCGAGCTCGTCGCGGCGACGGGCCGCGGTCTCGAAGTGCTCGGCAAGGGCGGCGGTGGTCACCGACTCGGCGAGCAAGCGCAGCGCGGCGTCGGACCGGCCGTGTGCGGCATCGAGAGCTGTGCAGACGCGCGGCAGGTAGTCCGACACCGACTCCGGCCGCTCGGTCGCAGCCATACAACCACCCACGGCGTTGTCCGGCCGGCACCAATGGAAGTCATCGCGGGATCCCAGGCGTCCGGTGCACGACCGCAGGCCCGTCGCGCGCGTCAGCGCCTGCGCGACCGTCTGCGCGGTGCTGCGTGGCGAGACGGGTCCGATCGACACGGTCGACCCCACTGAGCCGACCGGTTCCGGCAGAGGTTCGCGCCGCACCGTGAATCGGGGGAACCGCTCTTCGGTCAGGCAAATCCACCACCCGCGTCGAGGCTGGGTGGAGCGACGGTTGTAGGCCGGGTTGTGGGCGGCCAGCAGGCGCAGTTCCCGAACGCCGGCCTCGAGGTCGTGGGCACACACCACGTGGTCGACGTGGGTTGCCAGCGCGACCATCTCGGCGATCCGCGGGCGCGCGTCGCCGGCGAAGTAGGACTGGACCCGGCGGCGCAGGTCGACGGCGGTGCCGACATACAGCACCTCTTGGGAGGGTCCGCGGAAGAGATACACGCCGGGCGCGCGGGGGATGGGGTCGGCCAAACGGCGTTTGGCCCGTTGCGCCGGTGTCGCGCGCGGCAGGTAGTCCAGCAATTCGGCGAAGGTGCCCACCCCGCGGTTCCCGATGCGTTCCAGCAGTGCGTGTAGGACGTCGACGGTCGCACGCGCGTCGTCCAGCGCTCGGTGGGTGGGGGTGGTGGTGGACCCGAACAGTGCGGCCATCGCCGACAGTCGAACCGACGGCGCCTCGTCTCGGGTGAGTACCCGCCTGGCCAATGCAACGGTGCACAGTGTCGCCGGGAAATGGAAGTCGAGACCGTTGCGCCGGGCCGCCGCCGCCAGGAAGCCGAGGTCGAACCGTGAGTTGTGGGCGACAAGGACAGCGCCGCGGGCGAACTCGAGGAACGAGGCGAGCACTTCGCCGATCCGCGGTGCCGCGCTGACCATCGCGGTTGTGATCCCGGTCAAGGTGACGATCTCCGGCGGGATCGGACACCCGGGGTCCACCAGTGTTGCGAACTCGCCCACAACCTCGCCGCCGCAGATCTTGACCGCGCCGATCTCGGTGATCGCGTCACGGTCGGCACTGCCACCGGTGGTCTCGAGGTCGACGACGACGAATGGCGTCGTTGCAAGTGATTGGTGAACCCCGCCCTGGACGACGGCGCACATCTCTGCGAGTTCGGTGACGGTGGGCGGACGACGATGGGAGGCCCTCGGGCCGGCGCTCCGGTTGCCCGGCATGCCCGTGTCGGGCATCCCGGCATCGGCGAACGTGAGCTGCTGCGCTCCGTGGCAGTCGTGTACCAGCATGATACGAACGCTAGTTCGAACCTCGGACATCCCGTTGAGTCATCGCGGGCAGGAGTCGTTGTCAGACGTGGCCGCTAGCGTCCGGGAGGAACCGGAAATCGGGTTCGTGGACGGGCAGACACGCCGACCGCGGACCCTCCAGAAAATGAGAGGTAGATCACATGCGCATCGACTGCGACAGCTGCCCGGGCCGCCCGGTGGCCTGCGACGGCTGCATGATGAACGTCCTGGTGGGTGCGACAAACAGCCCACACGCAGCACAAACACAGGAAACCTCCAGCATTTCCGACCCTCGCGCAGAGCTTGTGACGGCGATCTCGGTGTTTCGAGACGCGATGCTCATCACAATTGCGGAAGAAAAGGCCGCAATTCGGCGCATAACTGCAGGTCAAGATGGGTATCAACAACGATTTCTGTCGGTGGTGCGGGCCGGGTAGTGTCTTCGTTGGCTCTCGACCTCGAACAGGGCTTGCGGAAACGGTGGACTTTGCGCCGCAGTTTTCGTAACCTTTTTGAGACATTGCGGAACGTCACGCTTCACCAGAAGTGGTCCGCGAGAGTCAATCGCTGAGTCGCTCCCCAGGGAGCGAGCCGGGGACCCACCTTGGGGCCGCAAGGCCTCGCCGGGGTGAATCACTGTGCCTGATGCAGCTCTTTCAGGCCTGGTGTAGGGCATCTTCCAGCCCGAACCCGACAGCTAACCCGGTAGGCGTGTGGAGAAATAGGAGACAAGTCTCGTGGCCAAACATCGTTTGGAACAGATCAGTCGCGGCACCAAGGTCGCGAAGGGTGCGGTAGTCACCGGTGCCATCGCGATGGGTTCGATCGCTGCCGGGCAGGCCATGGCCTCGCCCGTCGCCGTTCCGAACCTCGGCAACATCGAGCTCGGCGCCCTCGGCGATCACATCAACTCGCAGAAGCACCACGCTGCGCCCAAGACCAAGACGCTGAAGGTCACCAAGACCAACGGCGAGGCGAAGTCGAAGGACGCGACGAAGCCGGCACCGCCTGCGCCCGCGCAGGTCCGCGTGCCCAACGTCGGCACCTTCGCGCTTCCCGGCATCTCGCAGAACCAGGTCCCCAACGAGTTCCAGCCCAAGGGCAAGGCCGCTCCGGCTCCGGAGCGCCACACCGTTGCGGACAAGGCCGTCCTCAACGCGGAGAGCAAGATCGGTTCGCCGTACTCGTACGGCTCGGCCGGCCCCAACGCGTTCGACTGCTCGGGCCTGGTCTACTGGTCCTACAAGAACGCTGGCAAGACCATCCCGCGCGACAGCTACGGCCAGATGAGCGGTGGCAAGGCGGTTGCGTACAAGGACGCCAAGCCGGGCGACGTGCTGATCTTCAACGGCGGCAGCCACTCGGGCATCTACGTCGGCAACGGCGAGTTCGTGCATTCGCAGAACTACGGCACCCCGGTCAACCGGGCCAAGGTCAAGACCTGGGCCCTGACCGCCGTCCGCCGTTACTGAGTGTTCGAAAACCAGCTCTGAGGTGGGCGGACGTCACGGATTTTCCGGGGCGTCCGCCCTCGCTCGTATCGTGAAGTCGGAAGAAGAATGGGAATCGTGAAGTCTGCGAATTCGGGTCGGAGCCGCGCCGCTGTCGCCGCGGTAGTCGTGATGGTGTCGTCGGTTGCGCTGAGCGCGGTGCCGACGGCGACGGCTGCACCCGCCCGCAACGCGGCCCAACTCGTCGCCGACTACAAGAAGTTGAACGTCGAGGCCGAGCGTTCGGCTGAGGCGATGCACAACGCCACAATCGAGTACAACAAGCAGCGCGACATCGTCGTACGGGCACGCGCGGCAGCAGCAGGGGCTCAGAAGAAGCTGGATTCGACCGCGGGTGAGCAGCAGCGTCTGCAGCACCGCGTGAACGGGATCCTCCGGGCCAGCTACCGCGGAGCTCGCATCAACCGACTCTATTCGCTCCTGGTCAGCGACTCGCCCCAGCAGATGCTCGATCAGATGTCGGCGCTCGACATCATCTCCCATGATGCGACCCGCAACCTGAAGAACCTTGCTCGCGTCCGGGCGGAGGCGGTCCAGGTCAAGGACGACTCGGCCAAGGCATCGGCCGTGGCCAACACGGCCATCGCCAAGGTCGAGAAGACCCGCGGTGTCCTGCAGGCCAAACGCGCCAATCTTGCACTGCAGGCAGTCCAGATCCGTGCGGTGTACCAGTCCATGACCGGCCAGCAACTCGCCGAGCTGCGCGGGCCGAAATTCGACTTCAACCCGGCCCTCGTACCGCCGGGCACGTCACCGGCGCTCGTTGCCGTCCAGGCGGCGCTGTCGCGAGTCGGCGACCCCTACGTGTGGGGCGCAACCGGCCCGAACCAGTTCGACTGCTCGGGTCTGATGGTGTGGGCCTACCGCCAAGCCGGCAAGGGCCTGCCCCGTTCGAGCCAGGCGCAGATGTCGGCCGGCGTCCCGGTGAGCCGCGACCAGCTACAGCCCGGCGACCTGATCATCTACTACCCAGACGCGCACCACGTCGGCATGTACGTCGGTGACGGTTACGTCATCCACGCGTCCACCTTCGGCGTGCCCGTCAAGGTCGTCCCGGTCGACGGGGCCGGCCCCTACCTCTCGGCTCGCCGGGTCTAGCCGCCGACGTGGCGTCGCCGGGCCTGCGCGCGGCCGTGCTGCTCTGCGGCGCGATTCTTCTCTCCGCCTGCGGTGGCCCGACGGCCGACCCGACGACCGGCAGTTCGTCGACGACTGCCACTGACGTCTTCGAGCAGCAACGGACCGACGGCGTGAACACGCTGTTGGAGCGGTTGGATCACGCGCTGCTGCACGGCGGGCCCCGAGACCTCGACGCAATCCTCGACGCATCTGCGCCGCGCGCCTTCCGGGACGGCCTGGTGGTGGCACAGGCCAATCTCTCCTCGGCTGTGCCCCGGCCCGACACCGGCCCGCGCAAGCCGTTGCGCTATCGCGTCTTCGAGCACTTCATCGGCGCGGCCGACGCCGAGGAGCTCGCCCCGGAATCGGTCGCGGCCAAGCTGGCTGAACAGGGCAGTAGCGACAACTGGGTGTCCCCGGTGCGCCTGCGGTTCGCGCTCGGCGGGACCGGGACGCCCGGGCTGGACGAGCCCGATATCGAGATAGACACCCCGTTCGTTGTTGCTCGGTACGACGACGAGTGGCGACTCGTCGGCGACCTGACCCTCATGCGCCGACCTCCGGGCGGGATCGGGCTGTGGAGTTTCGCCGGCGCTCGCGCGACCGATGCGGCGACACTTGGCGGGCAATCGGTTGTCGCGTCGTACCCGGGGACGGAGGGGATCACCGCGCGCGTCGTCGCGATGCTGCCCGATGCGGTCCGTTCGGTCACCGACTTCTGGGGTCCGCGATGGCCGCAACGAGCGCTCGTGATCACCACGGCGTCGACCGAACAGTTCGGTGCCCTGGCGGCCAGCGAGGGGGCAGATGTCTCGGCGGCCGCCGCGGCCACCGTATACACGACCCTGGATGTGCCCAATCACAGCGTTACCGGCCAGCGCATCGTGATGACCCCCGCCGCGCGTGACCTGTCGGATCCACTGCTGGCGGTCGTGCTCCGGCACGAATTGAGCCATGTGGCGGTGCGGTTGGCCACCCGTCCCGACACACCGCAGTGGTTGGCCGAGGGAGTCGCCGAGTACGTCGGGCGCAAGGGCACCTATGCGCGATTCGGTGATGTCGCGCCCGACTTGGCCGCCGCGACGCGCTCTGGGACGGCACCGGCCTGGCCCACCGACGAGGCGTTCGCGGTGGATTCGGCCCGTGCCGCACTGGCCTACCAGGCGGCGTGGTCGGTTGCCGCTTTCGTCGCGCAGCGCTACTCCGAGGACGCGCTGCGCCGGTTGTACCTCGGGGTGGCAGGGGCCGTTGACGACGCGGCCGCAAAGACCGCGGTGCGCGATGCGATCGGCATCCCGGAACCGGAGTTGCAGCGCCAGTGGCAGGCCTGGGTGCGGAAGCAGAGCGGGGGATGACCCGCCCGGCGTCGATCGGCCGCACCCTACTCATCACCAACGACTACCCGCCCCGACCCGGCGGCATCCAGTCCTACCTGCAGAATCTCGTCGACCTGTTGCCGCCAGAACAGGTCGTGGTGTACGCGCCGCGCTGGCGCGGCCGGTCGCACCTCGACTTCGACGAGGCGGCGCCCTACACCGTCGTGCGCCACCCGACGACATTGATGCTGCCTACGCCGCTGGTGGCGCGGAGGGCTGCGCGGCTGGTGCGCGAGCACGAGATCGAGAACGTCTGGTTTGGCGCCGCCGCCCCGCTGGCGCTGCTGGCGCCGGTGGTGCGCCGCGCGGGTGCCCATCGCGTGCTGGCCTCGACGCACGGTCACGAGGTCGGCTGGTCGATGCTGCCGGTGGCCCGGCAGGTGCTACGCGCCATCGGCGGGACGACCGACACCGTCACGTTCGTGAGCAAGTACACGCGGGGGCGCTTCGCATCGGCCTTCGGTCCGCACGCTGCGCTGGAGTATCTGCCGCCGGGGGTGGACACCGAGCGCTTCGTGCCCGACGCGGCTGCACGTGCCGCGATCCGCGAACGCCACGGACTGGGCGACAAGCCGGTGGTGCTGTGCTTGTCGCGGCTGGTGCCGCGCAAAGGGCAGGACATGCTGATCCGCGCGCTGCCGGCGATTCGCGAACAGGTTCCCGATGCCGTCCTGCTCGTCGTCGGGGGCGGTCCGTACGGCTCTACGCTGCGGGAATTGGCTGCCGCCATCGGCGACGGCGAGAACATCGTCTTCACCGGTTCGGTACCGTCGGAGGAGCTGGCGCAGTATCACAGTGCCGCCGACGTCTTCGCGATGCCGTCGCGCACCCGCGGGGGCGGCCTGGATGTCGAGGGACTCGGCATCGTCTACCTGGAGGCCTCAGCCTGCGGGGTGCCCGTTGTCGCCGGAGACTCCGGCGGCGCGCCGGAGACGGTGATCGCCGGGCGCACCGGCTTGGTCGTTGACGGGCGGTCGGTGTCGCAAATCGCTGAAGCGGTGGTCACGGTCCTGTCCGACCCGGCGCGCGCGCGAAGGATGGGTGCGGCCGGCCGCGAGTTCGTCGAAGCGCAGTGGCAGTGGTCCCAGATCGCCGCACGGTTGGTGCGACTGCTCAACGCCTGATCTCCGCATTCCCTGCGCTGAGATCACTGCGCATTGCCTACTTCGCGTAGAGCGCCTCGATGTCGGTGGCAAACCGCTCGGTCACCACGTTGCGCTTCACCTTGAGCGTTGGAGTCAACTCACCCGTCTCCTCGGTGAAGTCGACGGGCAGGATGCGGAACTTCTTGATCGCCTCGGCGTGTGACACCGTGGTGTTGGCATCATCGACCGCCGACTGGACCTCCGCGCGCAGTCGGGGATCGTCAACGAGATCGGAGATCGGGGTATCGGCGGCAATGTCGTGGTCGGATTTCCACGCGGCGATCGCCTCGGGATCGAGAGTGACCAACGCGCCGATGAACGGCCGTTGATCGCCGACGACGAGTGCCTGTGACACCAGGCGGTTGCCTCGGATGACGTCCTCGAGGCCGGCCGGCGAGACGTTCTTGCCCCCGGCCGTTACCAGGATCTCCTTCTTGCGGCCGGTGATCGACAGGAATCCGTCGCGGTCGACCTTGCCGATGTCGCCGGTGTGGAACCAGCCGTCGGTGATCGACTCGGCCGTGGCGTGCGGGTTCTTCCAGTAGCCGGTGAAGACGACGCCGCCAGACAGGAGGATCTCGCCGTCGTCGGCGATGCGGACCGCATTGCCGGGCAACGGACGGCCGACCGTTCCGACCTTCACCGCACCCGGCGTGTTCACCGAGAACGCCGCGGTGGTCTCCGTCAGGCCGTAGCCCTCGTACACGGGGATGCCGACACCGGAGAAGAAGTGGCCCAAGCGGGCGCCCAGGGGGGCGCCGCCGGAGATGGCGAGCTCGCACTCACCGCCGAGTGCGGTACGCAGCTTGGCGTAGACGAGGCGGTCGAACACCGCGTGTCGCAGGCGCAGCACTACGCCGACCGAACCGGATTCACGGGCCGCGTTGTACTCGATGGCGGTGGCCGCCGCGGCGTCGAAAATCTTGCCCTTCCCGCCGTCGTGGGCGTTTTGACGCGCGGTGTTGAACACCTTCTCGAACACCCGCGGCACCGAGAGGATGATCGTTGGGCGGAAGACGGCGAACTCGGGGACAAGTTTCGGGATGTCGTTGAAGAAGCCGACGGAGACGCCGCCGCGCAGTGCCACCAGGGTGATCGCGTGGGCCAGAACGTGTGCCATCGGCAGGAACATCAGCAGGCGCTTGCCCGGGACGAGCAGCGGCTTCAGTCCGCTGGACAGGACGCCCTCAACCTCGCTGAGAAGATTCGAATGTGTCAGCATGCACCCCTTGGGGCGCCCGGTGGTCCCCGACGTGTAGATGAGGATTGCCGGATCGTCGGCATGTCGCGATCGCCGTCGCGCGGCCACCTCCTCGTCGCTAACGCCCTTGCCGGCCTCGACGAGCTCGGCTATCGCACCGGGGCTTTCGCCCGTCGGATCGATCTGCCAGTGGTGGGCCAGGCCGGCAGCGGTCGTCGTCGTGTCGATGATCGCGCGGTGCGCGTCGCTTTCGGCGATGATGCCGACGGCTTCGGAATCGCTGCAGATCCAATCGATCTGCGGTCCCGATGAGGTCTCGTAGACAGGGACGGTGATCGCTCCGGCCGTCCAGATCGCGAAATCCAGCAGGATCCACTCGGTGCGCGTCGCGCTGAGCAGCGCGACGCGGTCGCCCGGCTTGATGCCCTGTGCGATGAGGCCCTTCGCGATTTCGGTGACCCGCTGCGCGGCGGTCTGCGCATCGAGGGGTGCCCACCCGAGAGTGCCCTTGTTGAGGATGACGGCCCGTTTCGGATGGTTGGCCGCGAGGTCGAAGAGGATATCGGTGCAATTGCTGCTGTCGGGGATCGTGAACGGCGCCGACACGGAGTATTCGGATGGCACGGGACCGGCCTTTCGCGGGTGGACTCAGCGGTGAACCTTCAGCGTTGAATATCGTATCCGGGCAGCCCAGGCGTCGCGTCGCCGCGGTGGTGTGTGAAGCTAGAGGGCGTGACGAGCATCCAGGTTGCTGACGAGACCTTCGTCGCTGCCGCACCTGAATCGGTGCGCGAAGCGCTCGGCGACCGTTCGCAGTGGGCCCGATGGTGGCCCGACCTCGAACTCACCGTCGTCGAGGACCGCGCTGAGGCGGGCGTGCGGTGGACGGTCACCGGCCCGATCGAGGGCACGATGGAGGTGTGGTGCGAACCGGTGATGGACGGATTTGTCCTGCACTACTTCCTGCACGGCGAGCCCACGGGAGCACTCCCGCGTCGGCCGCGCGCACTCTACGATGAATTGGCCGAGACGAATCGCCGCCGGCGGGTGGCGGGCAAAGTAATGGCGTTCGAGATCAAATCCCGGCTGGAGCGGCATCGTTCCCCGGGCGACCCGGCCGCCGCCGCCGAGGCAGGTACGACAGGAGGAGTGCGTGGCTGACCATACTGCGCAGTCCATCGTGATCAGCGCTGATCCGGACGTGATCATGGCGGTGATCGCCGATTTCGACCACTATCCCGACTGGGTGTCGGCTGCGCGCGAGGCGCGCATCATCGAGACCCGTCCTGACGGTCGTGCCGCGAAGGTGCAGTTCGAACTGGACGCCGGAGTCCTCAAGGACACCTACGTCCTCGAATACGACTGGGCAGAGGACGGTTTGTCGGTCGGCTGGGACCTGGTGAGCAGTGACCTGCAGCAGCAACAGCGCGGCCGGTACACCCTCGTCGCCCAGGCGCCCGGGTCGACGAAAGTCGCCTACGAGTTGATGGTGGATCTGCGCGTACCGGTCATCGGCCAGCTCAAGCGTCGCGCGGAGAAAGCGATCATCTCCTCCGCGTTGCACGAACTCAAGAAGCGGGTCGAAGGCTGATCGACCTCACTCCTATCCAGCTCGTCCTCGGTCCGGGCGGGGCCGGGGTGTCCGCTGTTGCCGCCGCGGGCGCCGTCGACCGGCGTCGCGGCGCTGGTCGGACAGCGGGCCTGCTCGGCCCGGACTCGCGAAGCACCCTGCTGGTGACGATCGATCGCGACTCGCCGGTCCCCGACGTGGTGGGCGTGTACCCGGCGCCGGGCAAAGCGATTCCGATCAGCGCGGACGCGAGCCTGTTGGCGTTGGACCCCTTGGGCGTGACCGAATCGGCCTGGGGCGTCTTCGTCGATGCCGTCTCCTCCGCCGGAGTCGGACCGACCCTGCCGGTGCTGTCGGTGCTCACGTCGGTGGCGCCGGGGGAGTTGACTGCACTGCCCGGCTTCGAGGAGCTGCTGTTGTGGCGGCGGATCCGGGACGAGGCGACGAGCGGGCGCTGGGGCAGCATCGTCGTCGATTGTTCCGGTTATGGTGACCCGTTCGCGCTGGTGCGCGCACCAGCGGTGCTCAGCCAGATCATCAACCGGTTGTGGCCGCGCCACCGCCGTCTCGCTGCGGCGGCCGAACGGCCGATCCTGGCGCAGGTGAGTACGGCCGTCGACGAGCTCGACCGGGACTGTCGTGACGTGCGCGACCTTTTGTCCGACCCGGCGACGACGGCGGCGCACCTCGTCGTCGACACCGGCCTCCGCGGCCAACGGCAGCTCCCGCGCTATGCCGCGCTGGCGGCGCTGTCCGCGCTGCCGGTGCGATCGGTGTACGGCAACGACGGGACCGCCCGCCTTCCCGAACCGGGCTTCGCCGAGCTCGCATCGGCGGTGGCCGACGGATTCGGCGCACGTACCGTGGCGGTGGGCGCGGCACCGGAGACCCTCGACCGAGTGGCGCGGCTGCGGCGGCTGGGCGTCAGCTTCGACAGTCCCGGCGGCAATCCGGTCGGTACCGCCGACACCCAGGTCTCGCGCATCGCGGGCAGCGGGTTGGATGCGCTGTATGAGATGCGATGGCACCAGCCATTGCCGGATCCGGCCAGGTTCGGCCTCGGGCGAGCCGGCGACGACCTGCTGGTCACGATCAGCGGCTTCCGGTTCCCGGTGCGGCTCCCGTCGGTGTTGCGCCGCTGCAAGGTCGCCGGTGCCGATTGGGACGACGACGAGGTTCGTATCCGCTTCACCCCCGACCCCGCCGTGTGGCCGGAACGCCCGACGGCATGACCGCGGCCGGAGCCCCCGGCCAGGTGATCGGGTATCTTTTCATCCCATGGGAGATCCGGGTACCGATGGCGACGCGAGTTCCATCGACGCCGTCGTGGATGCCGCGCGCGACCTACTGAGCGGGTTGGCCGCGCAGATCGATGACGTCGCCGGCCTGCTGGGGCCGCACTCGGGCGGTCTCGCCGAGGGATTGGCCACCGAATTGTCCGGCGAGCTCTCTGTGCTGTTCGCCGAGGTCGGGGAGCTTCTGGCGCGCCTCATCGCCACGCTGATCGCCATCTTGGAGGCACTGGTCAAGATGCTGCGCGCCGCCCCCGCGGACGGTTCGGGGCCACCGGCGACGACTTACCAGGCCATCACCGTCGCCATCGGGCGCGACGACTCATGAGCGATCTGACCATCGGCATCGATATCGGCGGCACGAGTATTCGGGCCGCCGTCGTCGACGACAGGGGCGAGTCGATGGACACGCTGCGCGCGGCGACGCCAGCGACCGCGCAGGCGCTCGAACACTGCTTGGACCGCCTGGTTGGCGAATTGGGGTCACGCTGGTCGGTGTCCGGGGTGGGCCTTGCCATCGCCGGTTTCCTCACCCGGGACCGCTCGACGGTCCGCTTCGCCCCCCACCTGCCGTGGCGCGAAGCCCGGGTGGCCGAAGAGATGTCGGCGCGCGTGGGCCTACCGGTCTTCGCCGAACACGACGCCAACGCCGCCGCGGTCGCGGAATGGCGATTCGGCGCAGCCGGGCACGGGCAGAACTCGCTCGTGCTCGCCATCGGCACCGGAATCGGCGCCGGACTCGTCTTTGACGGCCGCCTCTACCGCGGCAGTTACGGCGTGGCACCCGAACTGGGTCACATCGTCATCGTGCCCGACGGCCGGCCGTGCTCCTGCGGCAAGCGCGGCTGCTGGGAGCGGTATTGCAGCGGGACCGCACTCGTCGATACCGTCGTCGAATTGCTGGCCGACGCGGAGTGGGGCCGGTCCAAGCTGGCCGACGAATCGGCCGCGGATCCGGGCTCGGTGACCGGTCGGCGCATCGCCGCGGCCGCCAACGAGGGCGATCCGCTGGCACTGGCGGCGTTCGCGTCGTTCGCGTCCTACCTCGGGCAGGGCCTGGCCATGATCGCCGACGTGTTCGACCCGGACCTCATCGTCATTGCCGGGGGCGTGGGCCGTGCGTCGGGCTTGTACCTCGACGATGCGCGCGAACAATACGCGGCGATGCTGACCGGTGCCGGATACCGGACCCTGGCCCGCATCCGCGGCACCCAGCTCGGCGAGTCCGCCGGAATGATCGGTGCCGCCGAGGTGGCACGAACCATGCTTTCCGACGGCGCCACCGCCACCCGGACGGCTGGCGACGCGCAGCTCGCCCGCGCCGTCCTGCGCGACTGACTCGACTCACTCCGCACGATCGGGCCGGGTAGGCTCTTGCCCATGTGGTTCTGGCTGTTCAAATACGTGCTGATGGGTCCGATTCTGCGGTTGATCGGCCGCCCAAAGGTCACGGGTCTGGAGAACCTTCCCGCACACGGACCGGCAATCCTGGCCAGCAACCACCTCGCGGTAGTCGACAGCTTCTACCTGCCGCTGATGATCCCGCGGCGGATGTACTTCCTCGCCAAGTCCGAGTACTTCACCGGGACTGGTTTCAAGGGTGCATTCCAGCGGTGGTTCTTCAGTTCCACCGGTCAGATCCCGATCGACCGCACCGGGGCCGATGCGGCGGCCGGTGCGCTCGATGCCGCCCGGCGCCAGCTGGACAAGGGTGACCTGATGGGGATGTATCCGGAGGGGACCCGCTCGCCCGACGGACGTCTCTACAAGGGCAAGACGGGTCTGGCCCGGCTCGCGTTGGAGACGGGTGTCCCGGTGATCCCGGTCGCGATGGTCGGAACCAACGATCTCAACCCGCCGGGCACCGTGATCCCTCGGTTCGCGCACGTGGAGGTGCGCATCGGCGAGCCACTGGACTTCTCGCGGTTCGAGGGGATGGGTGGCAATCGGTTCATCGAGCGCGCAGTCACCGACGAGATCATGTACGACCTGATGCAGCTGTCGGGACAGCAATACGTGGATCTTTATGCCGCCGACTTGAAGAACACCGGCAACACCCCCGAGGACATCCTCAAGGCGCAGAGCCCCGATCCGTCGGCAGCCTGAGCCCCTCAGTCGTCCGCGTCGGGTGCCGGTGCGCGTCGGCAGGGCAGGAGCCACACGACGATGAGGAAGGCGACGCCCCACAGGATGTAGGCGTTGCCGACGACCTGCTCCACCGGAGACCAATAGGCGGTGTCGGTGGGGAGCAGCTGGTAGGGCCCGATGGCGAAGACGACGGCTCCCACGATTGCCAACAGCCCGTAAGCGCCGACGCGGAGCCGGTCGTCGGCCCGCAGGGCGAGGATCGCCGCGACGAGCGTCGCGACCACTCCCCAGGTCCAGTGGTGCCCCCAGGACGTGGGGGAGACCAGCAGTCCCCACACGGCCACGGCGAGGGTGACGGTCAGGAGCAGTTCCCGATCGGTCGCCGTGTTGGCCCGGCCGGGGAGGTTGGCGCGCACCGCCAGTGCCAACAGGACGGTCACGGCCCCGACCGAGGCAAGCCAGCAGATGGACTGCGTGGAGGTGTCGCCGAGGATGCGGAACCACAGCGCGTTCAGGTTCTGGTTGATGCCTTCGGTCAAGTCGCCGATGCGAGAGGTGTTCAGGAGCGTGTCGGTCCAGTAGTCGACCGAATCGACGGGCAGCCACAACCAGGCAATCGCACCGGCGGCGACGAAGGCGCCGGCGCAGACAACGGCGGCCCGCCAGCGGTGTTGCGCGGTGAAGACCAGTCCGAACACTGCCGGTGTCAGCTTGATCGCTGCGGCCAGGCCCACCAGGACCCCGCGCCATGGTGAATCCGGCCGCGACGTGCGCGCACCGAGTAGAAACACGTCGGCGACGACCATCGCCATGAGGATGACGTTGATCTGCCCGAAGCCCAGCGTCATCCAGAACGGGTTGGTCCAGATCACCACGGCGGCCAGCGCTGTCGCGCCCCACCAGCGCCCGGCCGGTGTCCCGACACCCAGGACGTGCAGGGTCACCGCCAGGATGGTGACGGTCAGCAGGCAACTGGTCACCGTGACGACGACGCCGGCGGCGGTCAGGCTCATCAGGCCCAGGGGCACGAACATCATTGCGGCGAACGGGGGATAGGTGAACGGCAGCCAGATCCCGTCGGCGGTGAACGGCATCGAGCCCTCCGCGTACAAGGATTGGTGCTGGCGCCAGAGGATGGACCCCAGTCGATAGACGTCGAGGTCGAACAGGGTCCGAGTACCGAATCCGGGCGTGAAGGGTACTCCGGTGACCTGCATGGTCGCCGAAGCGGCGAACACAAAGCAGATGGCGACGACGGCGGCCCGCGACGGCTGCCAGCGGTCCAGGCGCGCCAGGAAGCGCGCACGCGCATGGTCGGCGCGCGGCGTCAGCGGGGGAGTCGTCATGGGAGCCGGGTTTCTCGGGGATAGGTTGGGGTGATGCGTTTCTTCTACGACACGGAGTTTATCGAGGACGGTCGGACGATCGATTTGGTGTCGATCGGCGTCGTCGGCGACGATGGCCGCGAATACTACGCGGTGTCGACCGAGTTCGACCCCGATCGGGCGGGGAGCTGGGTGCGGGCGAACGTGCTGCCGAAGCTGCCGTCCCCGTCGTCGCAGGTATGGCGAACGCGTCGTCGCATCCGCGATGACCTGTTGGAGTTCTTGACCGCCGACAGCGGACCCGTGGAGTTGTGGGCGTGGACCGGCGCGTACGACCACGTCGTCCTGTGCCAGCTGTGGGGGCCGATGACGGAGTTGCCGCGGGCGATTCCCCGCTACACCCGGGAACTACGCCAGCTCTGGGAAGAGGCGGGGCGCCCGACGTTG
Organism: Gordonia sp. UBA7599; assembly: GCA_002477755.1. Taxonomy (GTDB): domain Bacteria; phylum Actinomycetota; class Actinomycetes; order Mycobacteriales; family Mycobacteriaceae; genus Gordonia. The sequence continues at coordinate 14,497 of DLKD01000024.1, read as the reverse complement.
CCCGACCGGCCGGCCGACGCGCACGACGCCCTCGCCGACGCACGGCACAACCTCGCCAAGTGGCGGTCGATAGTCGGCACCTAGGGTCGGGGGTCGCGGGGCCGGTCCACTACGCTGTTGGCGTGGTGAACTGGACTGTCGACGTGCCGATTGACGAACTGCCCGTGCTGCCTCCGCTGCCGGGAGACCTGCAGCAGCGGTTCGAGGACGCGATGTCGCGTCCTGCCCTGCAACAGCCGAGCTGGTCGCCCGACGAGGCCGCCCGGATGCGCACAGTGCTCGAGAGCGTACCGCCGATCTGCATGCCCGCCGAGGTCGAAACCCTGTCGGAACGGTTGGCGCAGGTGGCGCGCGGCGAAGCATTCCTGCTGCAGGGCGGCGACTGTGCCGAGACTTTCGCCGACAACACCGAGCCGCACATCAAGGGGAACATCCGCACACTCCTGCAGATGGCGGTGGTCCTCACCTACGGCGCGAGCACGCCCGTGGTGAAGCTGGCCCGAATCGCGGGCCAGTATGCGAAGCCCCGTTCGGCCGACACCGACTCGCTGGGCCTGCTGTCCTACCGCGGCGACATGATCAACGGGTTCCCGCCCGACGCCGCCGGCCGCGCCCACGACCCGTCGCGCCTCGTGCGTGCCTACGCCAACGCCGCGGCGGCGATGAACCTGGTCCGAGCGCTGACGGGGTCGGAGGCCAAGCTGCACAAGGTGCACGACTGGAACCGTGAATTCGTGCGGACCTCGCCCGCGGGCGCGCGATACGAGGCACTGGCCTCGGAGATCGATCGCGGCCTCAACTTCATGGACGCTTGCGGCGTACACGACGCGAGCCTGGAATCGGCAGAGATTTTCGCATCGCATGAGGCGCTGGTCCTCGACTACGAGCGGGCCATGCTCCGGCTGGCGGCCGCCCCGGACAGCGACGAGCAGGTGCTCTACGACCTTTCGGCGCACTTCCTGTGGATCGGGGAGCGCACCCGTCAACTCGACGGCGCTCATATCGCCTTCGCCGAGTTGATCCACAACCCGATCGGAGTGAAGATCGGCCCGACGACGTCGCCCGAGCAGGCCGTGGAGTATGTCGAGCGCCTCGACCCGCACAACCGGCCCGGCCGACTGACCCTCGTTGCCCGGATGGGCAACTCCAAGGTGCGCGAGGTCCTGCCACCGATCGTTTCAGCGGTGGAGGCCACTGGACACAAGGTCATCTGGCAGTGCGACCCGATGCACGGCAACACCCACGAAGCGTCGACCGGTTACAAGACGCGGCACTTCGACCGCATCGTCGACGAGGTGCAGGGCTTCTTCGAGGTCCACCGCGCGCTCGGCTCCCACCCCGGTGGCGTCCACATCGAGCTCACCGGCGAGAACGTCACCGAGTGCTTGGGCGGAGCCCAGGAGATCTCCGACGATGATCTGGCCGGCCGGTACGAGACGGCCTGCGACCCGCGTCTCAACACCCAGCAGTCGCTGGAGCTGGCGTTCCTCGTCGCGGAGATGCTCCGGGGTTAGCCCACCGGGGCCCGGCGATCAGGCGTCAGCCGGTCGGCGACAACCCCATCAGCAGGTGTGCGCCGATCCACCAGCCGCCCGCGGCGATGGCGGCGATCACCGCGGCGTACAGGCACAGCCAGACGAGTACCGTCACCGCGCTGCCTGAGTCCTCGGCATCGTGTTCGTCGAAGTCGGGTACCTCGTGGTCAGCGCTACCGTCCAGGTCGAGGATGCTGAACCGGTGCCCGGCAGGCTCGGCGTCGTCCGGCGCTGCGGCACCCCGGCTCGTTGGCGGGCCGTCGAAGAGAGCAGTGCCGCCTGGGCCGATTCGGTCGGGTGACGCGCCGACATCGTCGTGACCGGGGTGGCGGTTTCGGAAGCGCGCCGCCGTCGCCCGCTCGGCTGATCGCTGCGGGGCGGGCACGGTGAACCGGGGGAGGCGCAGCTGCGCCGATGCGTCGGCCAGAGCGCGGGCCATCTCGAAACCGTCGCGGTAGCGGTTGGCCGGATCGCGCTCGGTGGCCCGCAGGACGATCTCGTCGAACTGGGCGGGGACACCGTCGACGACGTCGCCGGGGGCGGGCACGTCATAGGTCAACCGGGCATAGGCTAGGCCGAGCGGTGTGTCGCCGTGGAACGGGGTGCGCCCGGTCAACAGCTCGAACATGACCACGCCGGTCGAGTACACGTCCGAGCGTGCGTCCGCCCGTGTCGATTCCACCTGCTCGGGTGAGAGGTAGGCGGCGGTGCCCAGGATCACACTGGCCGAGGTGATGCCCGCCTCGGCGACAGCCCGCACCAAGCCGAAGTCGGCGATCTTCACGTCGCCGTCATCGGAGATCAGGATGTTCTCGGGCTTGACGTCGCGGTGGACGAGGCCCGCCGCGTGGGCGGTGCCGAGACCGCCGAGGACCGGCCCCAGCGCGGCCGACACCGCGTGCGGGGGCATCGGGCCGCGCTCGCGCAACAGCTCGCGCAGGCTGCCGCCCTCGACGAGCTCCATGACGAGGAACACGACCTGGTCGTCGATGCCTTGGTCGTAGACATTGATCAGGCCGGGGTGCTTGAGCCCGGCCACCGCGCGCGCCTCGAACTCGAACCGCGAGAGGAAGACGGGGTCGTCGCGGTAGGCGGCGTCCATCACCTTGACTGCCACCGGCCGGTGCAGGCGCTGGTCGCGGCCGAGATAGACCGCACTCATCCCGCCGCGCGCGATGAGTGCGTCGATCCGGTAGCGCCGGTCGACGAGCGATCCGAGCAGCGGATCGTCGCGTGTCGCGGCGTAGGGAGGCGGGCCCGGTTTCACCCCTGCGAATCTACCGGGTCGGCAGGCCTGCGCCCGGGAGGCACAACAGGGCGGTGCGCGGCGGAAGGGCTGACGGGCGGGTGGGTACGCTGGGCGCGTGAGTTCGTTGCCACTGACCGAGGATTTCCTGCCCGAGGATGCACAGACGCTGACGCTCGGCGAGGTCGCCGCCCGTCTGCGTGTTTCGACCAACCGAGTACGGACGCTGATCCGCGACCATCACCTACTCGCGTGCTCGCGCGGCGGTGAGCCCGTCGTCCCAGCCCTGTTCTTCGACGACGGTGGCATCGCCAAGCACTTCAACGGCCTCGTCGACGTGCTCCTCGACGGCGGTTTCTCGCGTGACGAGGCGATGCGGTGGTTGTTCACCGAGATCGACGATTTGGGGCTGTACCCGGCGGCGGCGCTGCATACGCATTCCGCGCGCGAGGTGATCCGCCGCGCCCAGGCGGCGGCCTTCTAATTCGACTACCGTCCCGCGTCGCCGATCAGGGGGAAGAGGCCTCGCCACGCAGGAGCCGGCGCAGTCGCAACGGGTCGGGCCGCAGCAGGGAGGCGGCGGCCAGTGCGCCGAGTGCGAAGGCCACCAGCAGTTCGACCGGTTTGTACAAGACGATCGAGTCGTCGGGCTGGAAGACGATCAGCAGGATGGTCGACGCCGCCACGACGACGGCGCGGACCCATGGGGGAAGAGTGAAAGCGACCGCCAGACAGAGGACCCACGTGTAGTACCACGGCAGCGTCGACGGCTCGAGGAGCAGGACCGCGAGCATGGCCAGGGTCATGCCCGCCATGGCGCGCCGCGCGGTCTGCCGGTACCGGACCCACAGGGCCACGAGGATCACCGCGAGCGCCACCGCCCCGACCGCACGGGTGTACACCAGTACCGACTGCAGGTTCCACGCCTGCCAAGGTGCCGCGATCCACGTGATCACATGGCCGACCAGGGTCGGAACAGACAACCAGTTGATGATGCGACCCGCCCAACCCAGGCCGGTCAACCAGCCCAGCCCCAGACCGCTGGCCGCAGTGATGACGGCGAAAACAGCCACCGGGATGGCGGCGGTGGCGGCGAACACCCCTGCGGTGCGGCGCCGCGACAACGGTGACCCGTCCTTCTCGCGCAGGTGGGCCAACCAGATCCAGAAGATGAAGGGGATCGCGATGGCGGCGGTGATCTTGATCGTCGCCGCCAGCCCGAGGACCGTGAGCCCGCTGACCGGGCGGCCGAGCACCGCCAGCGTGACGCCGGTGACCAGCACGCCCATCATCAGCAATTCGACGTGCGCTCCGGCGACGAGGTGGATGAGGATCATCGGGTTCAGCAGCGCCAACCACAGTCCCTGCTGGGGGGAGGCGCCGAAGTGGCGGGCCAGGCGTGGCACCGCCCAGAGGCTCAGCAACAGGCCCGGGATCAGGACCGCCCGCATCAGCTGGACGCCCAGGATCACGTTGCCATCTGCCAGGGAGGCGACGCCGCGTCCGAGCCACATGAAAGTCGGCCCGTAGGGCGCTGTGGTGGCCGCCCACACCTGGGCCATGGAGTCGAGCATCGGTCCGGGCTGGTGCACCGGACCGTCGGAGTAGGGATTGAAGCCGGCACGGAACACCTCGGCCTGGGCCAGGTACGCATAGACGTCGCGACTGTAGATGGGCACCGTCATGGTCAGCGGGGCCGCCCACGTGAGTACTGCCGCTTGGACTTGACCGACGGTGGGCACGTCGGGGCCGGTGTGGGCGACCAGGCGCCCGATCCGAACCCAGCAGTAGACGAGGATCGTCACACCGACCCAGAAGGCGACCGCGGCGAGGGTCTTCCCGTGGCCGTAGGTGAACCAGGCCAGCCCGGCGTCTTGTGCGACGGTGTTGATCCGCGGGATGTCGGCGACACCGAAGGCGCCGAGCGCCACGAGGACCGACCCGGCCGCGCCGACGGGGAACTCCCATCTGCGCCACCACGGGGCCGGTTGCATGGTCACGCTGCGATCGTAGACGGCCGCGGTCACCACGCTCGGCCGCGCGCGGGCATCGGCGTGATGCGGTCGGCGGCCAGTCGGCCCGATACCAGCACCGGCGGGATACCGACGCCGGGCACGGTGTCGGCACCCGCGAGCACCAGGTTGTCCCAGCCCGGCGCAAGGTTGGGGGTGCGCAGCGGGCCGGTCTGCCGCACCGTGTGGGCAGCCGCGAACGGGGTGCCCGCGGCATACCCGCGTCGTTCCCATGACATCGGCGTGTCGATCCGCAGCACAGGTGCCTCGTCGATGCCCGGATATCCGCGCTGGGCCAGTGCGGTCAGCGACCCTGCGACGTATTCGTCGGCGATCTCGGCCCACGGCAGGTCCGCGGCATGGAGGTTCGGGCACGGCCACAGCACTGACACCGACTCGCGCCCGGACGTGGTGAATCCAGTCGGTGCGGTGGCCGACGGACGCGTGATCAGCACCGACGGGTCGCTCATCAACCGGCCTCGGCCCGGCCTGCGCGGGGCGATCTGAGTGAACGTCTGCGCCCACGCCGCCCCGAAGTCGATGGTGTGATGACTGCCCGGCCATCGCGCAGTCTGCCCGGCGTCGACGGCGAGATGCGCCACGACCGCGCTCGGGGAGTAGCGGATCGCGCGGCGGCGGGCGTGACCGGGGCCGTCTGTCCCGACGAGGCCGGCCAGCGCCGACGTGCCGCACGCCGCCACGACCGCGTCGGCCGGCAGCAGCTCCTCGGTACCGTCTGCGGTGCGCACCACGACACCGGTGATCCGCGTGCCCTGTCGCTGCAGACGCGCCGCTGCAGTCGAGCAATGCAGTACGGCGCCGGCGTCGGAGAGTGCACCGGCGAGCACTTGCGGCAGTCGGCCCATCCCCGCCGTCGGATAGCTGACGCCCAGTCCGATGTCCATGTGGGCGATTACCCCGTAGACCGCCGCCGCCCGAGCCGGCGGGACCCCCGCGTACAACGCCTGGAACGAATAGACCCGTTGCAGCCGTTCGTCGGCGACGAACCGGCTGATCGCACCGGTCAGACCCCGGACGGCACCAAGGCGGACCAGCCGGCGCGCTGCCCGCCCCGTGTCCCCGCGGACGAAGTCCGTCAGTCGGTCGTGGTTGCGGTCGATGAACGCGGGGAACTCAGTCTCGTGGAGGTCGGTCAGCCAATCGGTGAGGCGCGCGACTCCGGCGGCCGCGTCGGCCCCGAAGACATCGGCGACCGCGGCGATCCGCTGTGCCCGATCGGCCGCGACGGCCAGTTCAGCGCCGTCGGCGAATCGCGCGACGTAGGACGGGTCGACCGGGCGCAGGTCCAGTCGAGCCAGGGCATCGGACTTCTCGACGCCGACCGCGGACATCGCGTCGAGGGCGAGCCCGGGCATCGTGAGGATCGTCGCGCCTGTGTCGAAGCGGTGTACCGATCCGTCGCCGGCGGTCATCGTCTCGGTGCGGACGAGCCCGCCCGGTTCCGGGCCGGCCTCCACGACGGTCACCTCGTGTCCGGCACCGCGCAGGTGCAGACCTGCGGAGAGTCCGGCCAGTCCCGCGCCGATAACCACCACGCGGGCGGTGGGCCCGGACACGCGTCGAAGGCCGGCCACCTACGCGGCCCGGTGGGTGATCCGATGGGCCAATGCCGTGAGCTTGGCCCGGGCCGGCGGCGACGTCGGCAGGGCGTCGATTCCGCCCAGCGCCGATCCCAGAGCGGACTCGATGCGGGCCTCGACAGCGCCCTGTGCGCCGGAAACAGTCAGGATCTCCCGTGCATCGGCGAGCTCGCCGCGTGACACGTCAGTTCCCAGGAGTCGCCGCAAGCGTGCGGCCGCATCATCGTCGGCGCGGGCCAGCCCCTCGGCGATCAGCACGGTGCGCTTACCGGTGATCAGGTCATCACCGGAGGGCTTGCCCGTCACGGCGGGATCGCCGTAGACGCCCAACAGGTCGTCGCGGAGTTGGAATGCCAGTCCGAGTTGCATACCGATGATGCGCAGCTGCGCGACGAGCGACTCATCCGCGCCCCCGAGTACCGCACCCAGTTCGAGCGGGCGGGCCACGGTGTAGCCGGCCGTCTTGTACGCGATGACCCGCTCCGCGGCCGCGAGCGACTCGTCGCGGGCGGCTTCGTTCGCAATGTCGAGGACCTGGCCCGACAGCACCTCGGTGCGCATCCTCGCCCATACCGGTGCAATGCGGGCCGGTACCGCGGCCGCCAGGTCGTCGGCCCAGGCCAGGGCGAGGTCGCCGATGAGGATCGCCATCGACTCGCCGAACCGGTCGGACTCGCCCTGCCAGTCACTCTCGCGGTGTGTCGCGGCGAAGGCGCGATGGACCGTCGGCCGGCCGCGCCGGGTGTCCGATGCGTCGATGATGTCGTCGTGCACGAGCGCGCACGCCTGGACGAGTTCGAGGGCCGCGCCCAGCCCGATCAGCGCGTCGTCGGTGTCATCGGCCGGACGCACGACCCGGTCGTCGCCGTGCGCGACGGTCCGACCGGCGTCGGCGAACAGCGGGCGTACGCGCTTGCCGCCGCCGAGGACGAACCCGGCCAACGAGTCGGTTGCAGCCACGACCGGCGCGCCGATGTCCGCGGCGTCACTGCGGGCGGCGGCGAACACCTCGCTCAGACGAGCGTGGACGAGATCCGCGACGTCGAGGTCGGTCACTTGGCGAGTGCGCCGGGACGCGGCGTGGTGTCAGCCTTGTGCTCGCGGCGGGCGTACCAGATGACGAACGCGACGGCGAGCACACACAGGAACGCGAGGAACAGCGACCAACTCGGCAGAGCTGCGACCGCGGGGTCGGGGTAGCGCGCATCGGCGGTCAGATCACTCGACTTGCCCGCCGGAATCACCCACGACACCGAGTTGTCGCCGTACTCGATGCCGTTGGTCCCACCGATCTCGCCGCCGAAGGTGACCGAGAAGAACACGACGTCGCGACCCTCGACCAGACCGCTGAAGTCGGCGGTGCCGGTCAGTCGGACTGCATCGCCACTGCGCGTCGTGGCCAGGTCCATCGCCGCGTTCGAAGCCGTGAACGACGCGGCGATGATGTCGCCGAGCTGGCCGAACTGTCCGGCGGTGAGCGAGTGGTAGGTGGCGCGGGTCCCGACTTTGGTGGGCAGCTTTTGGGGTTGCGTAGGCGCCTGCGTCTCCGTGTCCGGCCGCTGAGTGGTCACCGAGCCGGTGTCGGAGATCGTGCCGGTGAAATCGGAGACCGAGACCTGGCTGGCCATCGATTGGGGGATGTCCAGGCGGGGGATACCGGCGGAGTTATCGGGCGTGGTTGCGACGATGATCTCGCCGGAGAAGCGGTCGCCGACTGTCTCCGACCTGGTCAGGCACCCCGACAACAGGGCCATCAGGAGCAGGGCGGAGCCTGCCACGGCGACTAGGCGGGCGGGCGATCGGCGGAGCGGGTGCGTCGACACGCCGTCAATCGTGCCAGATGGTGCGGGCTGTGGTGCCGAGGCCGCGCCGCTTGGATGTTCGGTGCAGGATTGCGCGGGCGGCGAGGCGGCCACTGGTCCCGGTGACGCCGCCGCCGGGATGCGTCGATGCACCGGCCAAGACCAGCCCGTGGGCCCCGGGTACCGACCGCCCGGCGAGGTCGGGGTGTGGGCGCCACCCGAACATCTGGTCGATTGTCATCTCGACGTGCATGATGTTGCCCGCCGGCAGGGCCAGCTCGGATTCGAGGTCGGCGGGCGTCTGGATGTAGCAGTGCTCGATCGTCGACGCGAAGCCGGGGGCGTAGCGGTCGATCTCGGCGATCACCCCGTCGGCCGCGGTACGTGCCCGATCCGCCCAGGACCCGCCGTCGGCGAAGCGGTACGGATGCCACTGGGCCCACACGTTGACCAGGTGGCGGCCGGCGGGGGCGATGCTGGGGTCGAGTGCGGAGAAGCCCATCGGCAATGCGACCGGTCGTGCCGGAAGCTCGCCGACGGCGCTGGCGGCGTGCGCGCGGCGCAGGTGTGCCCGTTCGGTCGTCAGCAGCCCCAACCCGCTGTGCATGCCGTGGGCGGGCAGGCCGCTCGGGGTGTTCCGATAGGCCGGCAGGGCGGTGGTACCGAGCCGCACGGCGATGCCGATGCCGTTGCCGACGACGATCGCGCGGCGCCAGCGGTCGATTTGGTCGGCTCGATGACCGCCCGCCGCGAGGAGGTCCAGTGTCGCGCCGATATGACACGCGGCGATGACGTGGCGCGCCGTAGTAACGGTGCCGGAGGTGTCGACCACCTCCCAGTCGTCGCCGCGGCGCCGCAGTGCGGTGGCGGGGGAGTCGGTGACCAGCTTCCCGCCGTCGGCGGCGAGTGCGGCGCACAGCGCTGTGGTGAGCGCGCCGCTGCCGCCGATCGCGCGTCCGGGCGGGATGTCGTGCATCAGAGCGGCGAAGCCGACCATCGGGGCGGTCCCCGGTAGGTCGGTGGGTGGTCCGGACTGCGCGCCGAACCAGGCGAGTGCGGCCTTGAGTCGCTCCGAGTTGAACCAGCGGTCGAGTAGGGCATCGCCGGAATTCATCATGTCCTGCGACATCGACGACAGCGCACCGATGCGCCGGTCCAGCAACGACTCACGCGCGGTGGGTGTGCGTAGACCGCTCGAGGCGAAGGTGGCGGCGAAACGGGTGGGTGTCGGCTCGTGCCCGAACGCCGCCATCGTCGCCCGGGCCCGCGGCGCCCATTGCGCGACGAAGCGCGCGTAGGAGTCGGCATCGACGCGGCCGCAGGAGCGTTCGATGGAGGCGCAGGTTGATGCGAGGTCGCGGTGGAACACGATCGGCTCGTCGTCGTCAGTTTCGGCCGGGGCGAACGCCCACGGGTCGCAATCGGCATAGCGCAATCCGTGGCGGTACAGGTCGAGCTCGTCGAGGATCGGCGTGTGCCGGATCATGATGTGCGCCGACGACCCGCGGTCTACGCGATAGCCGGGGAAGCGCTCGACGGTTGAGACGGCGCCGCCGGGGATCGCGTCGCGTTCAAGCACGCAGACCGAGCGTCCGGCACGGGCGAGGTAGGCCGCCGCGATGAGTCCGTTGTGGCCGGCACCGACGACGACGGCGTCGTAGCGCCGAGTCACCTCGGTCGTCCGGGATGCAGGGGATCGGGGACGGGCAGCGGCAGTTCGCGGCCGAGGAAGGCGAACGGGCGCGGATCGCCGGCAAAGGTGTAGTTGCGGAGCACGTCGGAGAACCCGAAGCGGCGGTAGAGGGACCACGCCCGGTTCTCCTCGCCGGCGACCTCGGGGGTGGACAGCAGGACGTTGGATTCGGTGCGGTCGGCGAGCAGGGCGCGCAGGAGGGCTTGCCCCACGCCGCGGCCTTGCGCGTCGGGATGAACGTGCAATTCGGTGAGCTCGAAATAGTCGGCGAGTAGGCGGGCAGCGCGATCAGCGGGGCAACCGGCCTGGCGCATACCGATTCGCAGCTGCTGGTTCCACCACTGGTCCGGTGCGCCGCGGTAGCCGTAGGCGATGCCGACGAGGACGTCCTCGGTGTGCGCGCCGCCGCGGATCCGTCCGTGGCGCAGGCGCCGCTGTTGCAGGGAGTGCACGGTGGCCGACCGGCGCAGCAGTGACCCGCTGAAGCGGGCCGGGTCGACGGCGGCGACTGCTCCGAATGCGCTCCAACCGGGGCGGGCGATGTGATCGCGCCACAGTGCCTTGCGCTGGCCCTCGATGCCGCGCGGATAGCCCATTGCCGTGACGTAGACGTGCAGGGCCGGGTCCAGCCAGATGTGTGAATCGCCGCCGGTGAGGCGGACCACGGTGACGTCGACCGGCGCGCCGATCGACTCCTCGGTCATCTGGTGGCCTTTCGCTGCGTCGTGATGGCGGTTGAGCGCACCGCAGGATCACGCTAGCATTGACGTAGTCGAATATTTGTTCGATAGTGAGACCGGGTCGCATTCGCCGACTGGACGGGCCGGGCCCGCGGAGGGAAGCCGCGGGCCCTGTCCGGACCGATGGGAATGTCGGACTTCGCGGATAACGTTCGGATTGAGGAAGACGGGAACCGGCCGAGAGGAGGCGGGAATGGCGACGAGAGCGGGATCGGTGATCGAGCCGAGGATCGTGGCCGATGCGCACCGGCTGCTCGACCAGGCGGTGGCGATTGCCGATGAGGGCGACATCGTCGTCGGCAACGCTGAGCGGCTGAGGCTGTACTACCTCGCTGCGCTACGGGCCGCCGGGGCGGTCCTTGTCGTATTGGAATCCCGGCGGCGGGCACCACGTGGTCAGCGCAGCGCGTGGGTGCGCCTCGAGGCGCAGTCGGGCGCGGATGCAGCACTGGGGGAGGACGCGGCCTTCTTCGCCGGCCACTCGGCATTGCGTCAGCGTGTAGAGACCGGCCTGGTCCGCGAGGTGGACCAGGCGGTCGTCGCACGGATGCGGATTCGACTCAGCGGGCTTATTGCCATTGCGGAAGACACCTTGGCCGGCTACGAGCAGGGCCGGACACCTTCGACCAGTGTGCGGCAGTCCCGGTCGGCATGATGTGTGCGTGATCGTTGATAGAGCCGATGGCCACGTCATCGGATCAACGGGGGGCGAAGTGTGGTCGTTCGGTCGTTCACCTCGTATCATTGAAGTTCTACGACCACGAATGCAGTGAAGGAGGGGTCGGTGCCACTTTCCGAACATGAGCAGCGCATGCTCGACCAGATCGAGAGTGCGCTGTACGCGGACGACCCCAAGTTCGCGTCGACTGTCCACAGGCGCAGCCTGGCGCCCGGCCGTCGGCGTGCGCAGGCGGTCGTCCTGTTTCTCGTCGGACTCGCACTGCTCGTAGGCGGCATAGTGGCCGGCGTGCAGGTCGGCGGGTTCCCGATCCTCAGCCTGATCGGCTTCCTCGTGATGTTCGGCGCCGGACTGCTCGCGCTGCGCGGAGGAAAGCCGTCCTTGAAGTCGGTGGACGGGCGCGGCGGGCCATCCCGCCCGACCGCGTCGGCGCGCAGTCTCTCCGAACGCATGGAAGACCGCTTCAACCGACGGTTCAACGAGGAGTAATCCAGGCCCGCTCGGCGGGCAAGGCTCATTGACGAGGGCCGCGCATCAATGCGATGCGCGGCCCTCGTCGTTGTGTCCCCACCTTGCCCCACTGCCATCGCGTCAGGTTCCCCACATTCCACCACTAAGGGCATCTGATTCATCTCACCTGGCACTTTAGCGGTGTTTTATCCCTCCTGAAGCTCAGCTGCCGGGCCAAAGAGTCCTTGCGGCCGCGGATTCCCCCACTCAACTTCTATCCATCTACCTGCAGTTACAGCAGACGCACGCAGAATTGATGGGTTGAATGGGTGGAAAGTGGTGGAAAGTGGGGTACAGTGTGGTTACTGGAACGGCGAACCGGACGTTGAACCAGTCGGCGGTCGAGGAGGTGCGACATGACGGGTCAGCGGCTCGTCGGCACCTACACGCCGAAGTTGGACGACAAGGGGCGGCTCACGTTGCCCGCGAAGTTTCGAGACGCATTGGCAGGAGGGGTGATGGTCACGCGCAACCAGGACAACAGCCTCGCCGTCTACCGACTCGAGGACTTCGACGCTCTTGCGGAGAAGACGAGGGCGGCTTCGCGCAACAATCCGCAGGCGCGCGCGTACCAGCGGTACTTCTTCGCCAGCGCTGACGAGCAGCGACCCGACGGGCAGGGCCGGATCACCCTGTCGCCCGATCACCGGTCGTATGCGCGGCTGTCCAAGGAGTGCGTGGTGATCGGCAGTTTCGACCACCTCGAAATCTGGGACGCCCAGACGTGGGAGGCCTACCAGGCAGAGCACGAGGAGGACTTCTCAGCAGCGGGATCCGATGCCTTCGAGGCCCTGCTCTAGACAACCGAATGAGCCCCGTGACCGCCATCGTGGGTGAGACGAGGCCTACGCCCGATCGGGCCCTGACGCACTTCCCCAGCGCCAGGTCCGCGATCGGGCGGGGACCCCGGTTCATCCACTCCGCAGGTCCGGACGAGTGAGAAGGGCGCGCGATGAGCGGCGGTGACCACGGGCACATCCCGGTGATGGCGGATCGGATCATCGATCTGCTGACGCCGGCGGTGACGCGGCTCAGCTCCACCGGCGAAGGTGCGGTGGTCGTCGATGCGACGCTCGGCGCCGGCGGCCACTCCGAGCTCCTCCTGTCGACCTTCTCCGGGCTCACTGTCATCGGTATCGATCGTGACGGCGCCGCACGCAAGGCCGCGGCTGATCGCCTGGCACCTTTCGGTCCCCGCGCATCGGTCAATGCCGGCCGCTATGACGAACTCGACCGTGTGCTTGCCGATCCGGCGGGACGCGACGACGGCGTCACGGCCGTGGACGGGGTGCTTTTCGATCTGGGCGTCTCCTCGATGCAGCTCGACCAGCGCAACCGCGGCTTCGCCTATTCCGTCGATGCGCCGCTGGACATGCGGATGAACCCAGACGACCCGATAACTGCAGCCGATGTGCTCAACACCTATGACCACGGAGATCTGGCGCGGGTGCTCGCCGACTACGGCGAGGAGCGATTCGCCGGCCGAATCGCCTCGGCGGTGGTGGCCGCGCGCCGTACTCAGCCATTCACGACGAGCGGGCCGCTCGTCGACCTGCTGTACGCGACTATCCCGGCCGCGACGCGTCGGACCGGTGGACACCCGGCGAAGCGCACCTTTCAGGCGCTGCGGATCGAGGTCAACGGCGAGCTGGACTCTCTGCGCGCAGCCCTGCCGGCCGCACTCGACGCGACCGCGGTGGGTGGGCGCGTCGTCGTCATGAGTTACCAGTCGCTCGAGGACCGCATCGTCAAACGCGAGTTCGCGCAGCGGTGCCGCTCGAGTTCACCGGCCGGATTGCCCGTCGAACTGCCAGGGACTGCACCGCGATTCACGCTCGTCACGCGCGGTGCCGAGCAGGCGACCGATGACGAGATCGAGGCCAACCCGCGGTCGGCGCCGGCACGCGTTCGTGCCATCGAGCGAATCGCCCCCGACGGGGCCGAAGGGGGAGTGCGATGAGGAACAAGCGCGGCGACCAGGCGGACGCTGAGAACCAGACCGGTGCACTGGCGCTACTCGACCCGCCGACTCGGCGGCGTCAGACTGCGGGCGCCCAGCAGCGGCCCAACCGCTCGCGTGCGGCTCAACGCGCCGTCGATCGGCGCTCGGCCCGCCTGGCTCGCGAAGAGCGCGCCGCGGCACCACCCAAAGAACGGCGCGTGCGGACGCCGCGGCGCAGTCTCGTCGAGCAGGTGCGCCAGACACCATTCGTCGTGCCGGTGATCGGGTTGGTCGCACTGGGCCTGATCCTGACGTTGTGGTTGTCGACGCGTGCGGCGCAGGACTCCTACGACCTCACCGTTGCGAAGGCGCAGAACCAGTCGTTGGTGGACAAGCGGGACTCGCTGAAGCGGACCTACGAGTCCGGCGACTCGGCGCCGGAGCTGTCTGACAAGGCGGCGCGGCTCGGGCTGGTCCCGGCGGGGAACACTGCGCGACTGGTCGTCGGCGAACGGGGCCGCGTAAGCGTGCGGGGCAAGGCGACGGCGGCGTCGGGCCGTGCGCCTCGCTCGATCAATCCGAAGCCGGTCGACGACGCGCTGCGCCACATCGACACCAGCAAGGTCGACGACTCGACGGGACTGCCGGGTACCGGCGCGGATGCGGCGCCGCCGCAAGCTGCGCAGGACGGCGGCCAATCCGCCGACCGGGCCGCCGGCCAGGCTGGTGCGCAGCCT
>DLKD01000085.1 GCA_002477755.1 Gordonia sp. UBA7599 | reverse complement strand
CAACGTCCGCGCCCGGATCGAGAACATCTACTCCAAGGTCGGCTTCGACGGCATCGACAAGGCCGACCTGCGTGGCCGCTTCCGCTGGATGGGCCTGTACACCCAGCGGGCCGAGGGATACGACGGCACGCACACCCACGACGACAACATCGACTACCTCGAAGCCCCGTATTTCATGATGCGGGTCCGCACCGACGGCGGACAGTTGGACGTGCCGCAGTTGCGCGCCCTCGCCAGTATCTCCCGCGACTTCGCGCGCGGCACCGCTGATGTCACCGACCGCGAGAACCTGCAGTACCACTGGATCGAGATCGAAAACGTCCCGGAGATCTGGCGGCGACTCGAAGAGGTCGGCCTCGAGACGATCGAGGCGTGCGGCGACTGCCCCCGCGGCATGCTCGGATCACCGCTGGCAGGCCTGTCGGTGAACGAGGTCCTCGACGCCTCCCCCGCTTTGGACGAGATCAAGCGCCGCTTCATCGGCGACCCCGCGTACTCGAACCTGCCGCGGAAGTTCAAGACCGCCATCTCCGGCCTCCAAGACGTCGTGCACGAGATCAACGACGTGGCGTTCGTCGGTGTCGAGCACCCCGAACACGGCCCCGGCTTGGACCTGTGGGTCGGCGGTGGCCTGTCGACCAACCCCATGCTCGCCGAGCGCCTCGGCGCGTGGGTTCCGCTCGACGAGGTGCCCGAGGTCTGGGAGGGCGTCGTCGCCATCTTCCGCGACTACGGCTACCGTCGCCTGCGTTCCAAGGCCCGGCTGAAGTTCCTGATCAAGGACTGGGGCCCCGAGAAGTTCCGACAGGTCCTCGAGGACGAGTACCTCAAGCGCAAGCTGATCGACGGTCCCGCGCCGGTGCCGCCCAAGCACCCGATCGACCACGTCGGCGTCACGAAGCTCAAGAACGGACTCAACGCGGTCGGCTACTCGGCTGTTTCCGGACGCTTGTCCGACACGGTGCTGTACGCACTCGCCGACGCCGTCGAGGCTGCCGGTGCCGACAACGTCCGATTCACGCCGTACCAGAAGCTGGTCGTCGTCAACGTCCCCGACGACAAGATCGCCGGCCTCGACGCCGCACTCGAAGCCGTCGGCCTGACTTCGCGGCCGTCGCGCTGGCGCCGCAACCTCATCGCGTGCACCGGCTTGGAGTACTGCAAGCTCTCCTTCACCGAGACCCGCAGCCGCAGCCAGGCGCTGGTACCGGCGATGGAGAAGCGACTGGCCGAGCTCAACGAGCAGCTCGACGTGCCGATCACCATCAACTTCAACGGCTGCCCCAACTCGTGCGCCCGCGTGCAGGTCGCCGACATCGGCCTCAAGGGCCAGTTGATCGACGACGGCAACGGCCATCCGGTGGAGGGCTTCCAGGTCCACCTCGGCGGGGCCCTCGGCTTCGACAGCGGGTTCGGCCGCAAGCTGCGCCAGCACAAGATCTACGCCGACGACTCGATCGACTACATCGAGCGCGTCGTTCGCAACTTCATCGTCGGGCGCAACGAGGGCGAGCGATTCGCCGAATGGGCCGCCCGCGCCGACGACGCCGAGCTGCAGTGAGGGGGAACCGATGACGACCACAATCGATACTGATCACCTTCGCGGCATTGCCGAGCGCGGGGCAGCAGAGTTGGGGCCCGACGCCACCGCCGATGAGCTGCTGCGTTGGACCGCGGAGACGTTCGGCACCGACTTCCTCATCGCCGCGAACATGCAGGACGCGGTGCTCATCGATGTCGCCGACAAGGCGATCGACCGCGAGAGCATCGACAATGAGCGCCTCAAGGTGCTGTTCCTGGATACGGGCTACCACTTCGCCGAAACCATCGGCACCCGCGACGCCGTGGTCCAGGTCTATGACTTGGAGCTTCTCAACGTGCTCCCCGAGCACACCGTCGCACAGCAGGACGAACTGCTGGGCAAGGACTTGTTCGCGCGCAACCCCGCGGAGTGCTGCCGCCTACGCAAGGTGGTGCCGCTGCGCGCGGCGCTGTCCGGTTTCTCCGCGTGGGTGACCGGGATCCGGCGCGTCGAGGCGCCGACGCGGGCGAACGCGCCGCTGATCTCCTTCGACGAGGGCTTCGGGTTGGTCAAGATCAACCCGCTCGCCGCCTGGTCCGACGAGGAGTTCGGGACCTACATCGAGACCCACGGGGTTCTCGTCAATCCGCTGGTCGACGAGGGCTATCCCTCGATCGGGTGCGCGCCGTGCACCGCCAAACCAGCCATTGGAGCCGATCCGCGCAGCGGCCGTTGGGCCGGGAGCGCCAAGACAGAATGCGGGTTGCACGTCTCATGAGCATTGACACCCAGACCTCACCGATCCTGCGCGCGGACAGTGACACCGAGAACCGGGAGTTCGACACCCTCGACGCGCTCGAGTCGGAGTCGATCCACATCTTCCGCGAGGTGGCCGGCGAGTTCGAGCGGCCGGTGATCCTGTTCTCCGGCGGCAAGGACTCGACGCTGCTGCTGCACCTGGCGCTCAAGGCGTTCTGGCCGGCACCGCTGCCGTTCTCGCTGCTGCACGTCGACACCGGTCACAACCTGCCCGAGATCATCGAGTTCCGCGACGAGATCGTGGCACGCCACAACCTGCGGCTCCACGTCGCCAGCGTCGAGGAGTACCTCGCCGACGGCCGGCTCACCGAGCGTCCCGACGGCATCCGCAACCCGCTGCAGACCATCCCGCTGCTCGACGCCATCACCGAGAACCGCTTCGACGCGGTGTTCGGCGGCGCCCGCCGCGACGAGGAGCGCGCCCGCGCCAAGGAGCGGGTCTTCTCCCTGCGCAACGCGTTCGGCCAGTGGGATCCCAAGCGCCAGCGACCCGAGCTGTGGAACCTATACAACGGCCGCCACGCCCCCGGCGAGCACGTCCGCGTGTTCCCGCTGAGCAACTGGACCGAGCTCGACGTGTGGCGCTACATCGCCCGCGAGCAGGTCCTGCTGGCCCCGCTGTACTACGCGCACGATCGCGAGGTGTTTAACCGGGACGGCATGTGGATGACCTCCGGGTCGTGGGGCGGGCCGCGCGACGGTGAGATCGTCGAAACCCGGTCGGTGCGCTACCGCACCGTCGGCGACGGCTCCACCACCGGCGCCGTGCTGTCGGAGGCCGCCGATAACGAGGCCGTGCTGGCTGAGGTCGCGACATCGCGGCTAACCGAGCGCGGTGCGACCCGCGGCGACGACCGGGTGTCGGAGGCCGCGATGGAAGACCGCAAGCGCGAAGGATATTTCTGATGAGGCACTCCCCCGACCTGTTGCGCATCGCGACTGCCGGGTCCGTCGACGACGGGAAGTCGACGCTGGTCGGCCGCCTGCTCTACGACACGAAGTCGGTTCTCGCCGACCAGATCGACGCCGTGCACCGCGCCTCACAGGCGCGCGGGCTCGACGGCCCCGACCTGTCGCTGCTCGTCGACGGCCTGCGTGCCGAGCGAGAGCAGGGCATCACGATCGACGTCGCCTACCGCTACTTCGCCACCGGTGAGCGCTCCTTCGTCCTCGCCGACACCCCCGGGCACGTCCAGTACACCCGCAACACGGTGTCCGGCGCCTCGACGGCGCAGCTGGTGATCCTGCTGGTCGACGCGCGCAACGGCGTCGTCGCGCAGACCCGCCGCCACGCCGCGGTGATGGCACTGCTCGGCGTCCCGCAACTGGTACTGGCGGTCAACAAGATCGACCTCGCCGACGATCCTGCCGGCCAGTTCGCCGCGATCACGGCCGAGTTCGCCGAGCTGACCCGCTCACTCGGCTGGCGCGACGACCAAGTCCTGGCGATCCCGGTGTCGGCACTGCACGGCGACAACGTGGCGACACGGTCAGACCGCACGCCGTACTACGACGGGCCGACGCTGATCGAACACTTGGAGACCGTGCCCAACGTGCACGAACGCGCCGGAGACCCGGTCGGCCTGCGCTTCCCAGTGCAGTACGTGATCCGTCCCCGCACCGCGGAGTTCCCCGACTATCGCGGCTACGCCGGACAGATCGCCACCGGAACGGTCGCCGTCGGCGACGAGGTCGTCGTGCTGCCGTCGGGTACCCGGACCACGATCGAGGCCATCGACACCGCCGACGGCCCTCTGGCCACCGCACACGCCGGGCACAGCGTCACACTCCTGCTTGCCGATGACGTCGACGTCTCCCGCGGGGACGTGATCTCCGCGGTCGCCGATGCACCCGAGCCGATCCAGCAGTTCACCGCGACGGTCTGCTGGCTCGGTGACAAGCCGCTGCGTCCGGGTGCGCGACTCCTGCTCAAACACGGCACCCGCACCACGCAGGCGATTGTCGGCACGCTCGACGTGCTGTTCGACGAGCAGGACCTCCTGCTCGTGGATTCGCCACAGTCGTTGGAGCTCAATCAGATCGGGCGTATCGCGGTGCAGACCGCCGAGCCCATCGTCGCCGACGACTACGGCCACAGTCGCGAGTCGGGCAGCTTCCTGCTGATCGATCCCGCCGGCGGTAACACGCTGGCCGCGGGACTCGTCGGCGACGCGCTCGACCAGCTGCACCTGACGCCGGCATGAGCCTTCTCCTCGTCGCGCACGGCAGCCGGGACCCCCGGTTCGCCCGCACCCTGCACCGGGTGCGCGACGGGGTACGTGCGGAGTTGCCGGGTCGACGCGTGGAATTGGCCTTCCTCGACCTGGACGAGCCGCTGGTGGGCGCCGTTCTCGATGAGCTGGCCTCCGACGGTGAGGACGTCACCGTCGTGCCGCTGCTGCTGGGCGACGGCTACCACAGTCGCTTCGACCTGCCGGTTCTCCTTGACGCGGCACGGCGCCAATGGCCGGCCTTGCGGATCGAACAGACCCCGGTCCTCGGATCAATCAGCCTCGTCGACGCGCTGGCGGATCGGCTGACGCAAGTCCTTGACGGCCACGCCCATGGTGCTCACCCGGGCGTGCTCATGTACGCCGTCGGGTCGTCGGACGAGCGTTCCGACGATTCCGCACGCATCCGCGGTGCCGAACTCGCAGAACACACTGGGCTGCCCGTCGAGGTGGTGTTCGCGACGAAACTCGGCGAGAACGCCGTCGAGCTGCACGCTGCACTGGCACGGCTCCGCGCCGCTGGTGCCCAGCGCATCGTCGGCCTCCCCTATTTTCTGTCCTCCGGTCTACTCACCGAGCGGGTCGAGGCACTCTTGGACGGTCCTGTCGCCGCCCCCCTGGCCGATCACCCCGACGTCATCAGCGCCATCATCGTTCAAGCAGTGCCATTGTTCGTCGTCCACCCCTGATCGGCGGCGCACGACGGCAATGACGCTGCAAGACGCGGATTAGCTCGGTTGCCGGGGCCTGCTGGCGCTAGCCCTGGATCCGGACCCGCCCGGCACCCCACTCGACGTCGCGCAGTTCGTTCTTGCGGATCTTGCCGGTCGACGTCTTCGGCAAGTCGGCCACGAAGTCGACGTCGCGCGGCGCCTTGTACGACGCGATCCTGGTCTTGACGTGCGCGATGATCTCGGCGGCATCGGCGGCCATTCCGTCCTTCAGCACCACCAGCGCCTTGGGCCGCTCGCCCCACTTCTCGTCGGGCACGCCGATCACCGCGACCTCCAGCACCGCCGGATGGCTGACGACGGCCTGCTCGACCTCGACGGTGGAGATGTTCTCACCACCGGAAACGACGACGTCCTTGGCCCGGTCCAACAACTGCACGTAGCCGTCGGGGTGCATCACGCCGAGGTCCCCGGAGTGGAACCAGCCGCCGACGAACACCTCGGACGTGCGCTGCGCATCCTCGAAGTAACCCTTCATCACCATGTTCCCGCACATGACGATCTCGCCCATCTCCACGCCGTCGGCGGCGACGTCGCACAAGCGGCCCTGATCGTCAACGTCGGGGCGTACCACCCGCATCCGCTCCGCGGTGAGCTCCCCGACGCCCTGACGGGCCATCCGCACCGAGATGTCGGCCTCAGACAGGCCGCTCCAGCTCGGATCGGGCTCGCACACCGAATAAGGACCGTAGGTCTCGGTGAGGCCGTACACGTGCACCAACGTGATCCCCAGGTGGCGGATCGCGGCGATGACCGTCGGGCTCGGCGGTGCGCCAGCCGTCGCGATCGACATCGGCCGGTCCAGCGGATGGGCTTCGGGCGCGGTAGCCAGCGTCGTCAGCACAGTCGGGGCACCGCTCATGTGGGTAATCGTCTCGGAGTCGATGAGGTGCCACATCTCCTCTCCGCGCACCGCGCGCAGACAGACGTGAGTAGCGGAGACACCGGTCAGCGCCCACGTCTTGCACCATCCGTTGCAGTGGAACATCGGCAGCGACCACAGGTACCGGGTGTCGATGGAGTAGTCGTGGGTGATGACCGCCCCCAGCGCCGACAGGTAGGCGCCGCGGTGGGTATACATCACGCCCTTCGGGCGGCCCGTGGTCCCGGAGGTGTAATTGATGGCGATGACCGCATCCTCGTCGTCGACGGTCCAGGCGATGGCCGCATCGGATGAGCCGCGTGCGAGCAGCTCGTCGTAGCGCACACCCGCACCGCGGTACCCGCCGTCGACTTCGGGTGTCTCGATGACCTCGCGCACGGTGGCGAACTCGACGTCGGTGCAACCCTCGAGGAGTTCCCCCTCGCCGATGAGCAGCACCGATCGCGAGTGGTCGCAGATGTAGCGGATCTCTTCCGCCGCCAACCTCGTGTTCACCGCGACAAGGACGCCGCCGGCCAACGGCACCGCGAAATGCGCGGCCAGCATCTCCATCGAGTTGCTCGCCAAGTAGGCGACGCTGTCGCCGCGGTCCACCCCGGATCGGCGTAGCGCATCGGCCAGCGCCACCACGTGGTCGCCGAACTCGCGATAAGTCGCGCGGCGCGCACCGTCGATCACCGCGGTCTTGTCCGGGTGCACTTCCACCGCGCGCTCCAGGAATCGCAGCGGCGTCAGTGCAGTGTCGAGTCCGGAACGTGGATGTGTGGGTGCCGCCATATGCCTCTCCTGCCGTGGGCTCTCAAGAGAGTCATACCCGACCTGGCCGGGTAGCGGGCGCTTACGGCTAACCGTCGAACGCAGCGACCTTGGTTGCGCGGGCGTAGACGGTCTCGCCGGCCTGCAGGGCCAGTGCATTCTGGTCACCGCGGGTGATCTGCGCGGCGAATTCATCTCCCGAGGCGGCCGCAAGCAGCTCCACACGCGTTTCGAAGCCGAGGTTCACCACGCGCTGCACGGTCGCCTTCACCACACCGGTGTCCAGCTCGGCGTCACCACCGGGCAGCGCGATCGCCGGGTTGCGGCCGATGCGGATGTCGTGTGGACGCACCAGCTCGCCGTTGACGCGCACCGTCGATCCGAGGAAGGACGCGACAAACGGGTTGACCGGACGGTCGTAGAGGTCGTCGGGTGATCCGATCTGCTCGATACGACCCTGGTTCAACACCGCGATCCGGTCGGACACGTCGAGGGCCTCGGCCTGGTCGTGGGTCACCAGGACGGTCGTGACGTGGACCTCGTCGTGCAGTCGCCGCAACCACTTGCGCAGGTCCTCGCGGACCTTCGCGTCGAGAGCGCCGAACGGCTCGTCGAGCAGGAGGACCTGCGGGTCCACCGCCAACGCGCGCGCCAGTGCCATGCGCTGACGCTGGCCACCCGACAGCTGGGCGGGGAACCGCTTCTGGAAGACCGTCAGTCCGACGATGTCGAGCAGCTCGTCGACCTTCTTGTCGATCTCGGCCTTCGGGCGCTTGCGGATCTTGAGGCCGAACGCGATGTTGTCGCGCACATTGAGGTGCTTGAACGCGGCGTAGTGCTGGAACACGAACCCGATGTCGCGCTTCTGCGGCGATGCGCCCGACACGTCGTTGCCGTTGATGATCACCGTGCCCGAGTCGAGGCTGTCGAGTCCGGCGATCGCCCGCAGCAGCGTCGACTTGCCCGACCCCGACGGCCC
>DLKD01000094.1 GCA_002477755.1 Gordonia sp. UBA7599 | reverse complement strand
GGCGTAACCGAACATCAGGCCCTGGTCGCCGGCGCCCTGCTTGTCCAGATCGTCATCGACGGTGCCGGTCTGCGTCTCGTGCGAGTCGGTCAGGCCCTGGTTGATCTCCGGGGACTGGGCGCCGATCGCGACGTTCACCCCGCAGGAGGCCCCGTCGAACCCCTTCGTCGACGAGTCGTAGCCGATGTCGAGGATGCGCTCGCGCACGATCGTCGGGATGTCGGCGTAGGCGGTCGTGTTGACTTCACCGGCGACGTGGACCTGGCCGGTGGTCACGAGCGTCTCGACGGCGACCTTCGCGTTGGGGTCTTGGGCCAACAGGGCGTCGAGGATGGAGTCGCTGATCGCGTCACAGATCTTGTCGGGGTGCCCCTCGGTGACGGATTCACTGGTGAACAGTCGCGACGAGATTGTCATTGGTCCCTCTCGAGCCTCGATAACCGCCGATCGCCTGTCGATCGGCCCGAATTCGGTTCCAACCTACACACCGCCGCCGACACCGGCGCACCGCGACCGTCAGCTGCGGTCCAACAGTGGTGCCAGTGCATCGAGGATGCGGCTGGCCAGCAGTGTCTTGGAAGTCAGCGGCAGCGCGGTCTCGGTGCCGGCGGAGCTCAACAACCAGCCGGTGTTGTCCTCGGTGCCGAACGCCTTGCCCGACCCGACGGGGTTCACAACGAGAAGGTCGCACCCTTTGCGGCTGAATTTTGCCCGCCCGTGGTCCAATACCCCGCCGTTGTCGTCCCCGGTCTCCGCGGCGAACCCGACGATGACGGTCGAGGCAGGGATCTCGCCGCGGCCGCGCGCTGCGACCAGGCCGGCGAGGATGTCCGGGTTGGTCTCCAGCTCGATCGGCGCCGGGCCGGCGGTGCCCTTTTTGATTTTGGCGTCGGCGACGACGACGGGGCGGAAGTCGGCGACAGCGGCCGCCATGATGATGACGTCGGCCTCGAGCGCCCGTTTGTTCATCTCGTCGGACAACTCGGTCGCACTGGCGATCGACACCAGCTCGATCCCGGCGGGATTGCCCGCCCCCGACGTCGAGCCGGCAACGACGGTGACATCGGCGCCGCGGGCGGCGGCAACGCGGGCCAGTGCGAAACCCTGCTTGCCCGAACTGTGGTTGCCCAGGTAGCGCACCGGGTCCAGCGGCTCGCGGGTCCCACCGGCGCTGATCACGATCCGTGCACCGGACAGGTCAAAGGGAAGCGCCTCGGGGTCGTCGAGCAGGAGGTCGCCCAACAGGCCGATCTCGGTGGGGTCGGGCAACCGGCCCGCACCGCTGTCGCGCCCGGTCAACCGACCTGAGTCCGGTGGCATGACGACCACTCCACGACGGCGCAGCGTGGCCACGTTGTCACGGGTCGCCGGGTGCTCCCACATCTCCGTGTGCATCGCGGGGGCGAACAGTACCGGGCAGCGGGCGGTCAGCAGGGAGGCCGTCAGCAGATCGTCGGCCCGTCCGCTCGCCGCACGCGCCAGCAGATCGGCGGTGGCGGGGGCGACGACGACCAGGTCGGCCTCCTGGCCCAGGCGTACGTGCGCCACTTCGTCGACGTTGTCGAAGACGGTCGTGGACACCGGGTGGCCCGAGAGGGCCTCGAACGTGGCCGCACCGACGAACTCCAGGGCGGCGGCGGTCGGGATGACGCGGACGTCGTGTCCAGCCTCGGTGTAGTGCCGGATGACCGAGCACGCTTTGTAGGCGGCGATTCCGCCACCCACGCCGACGAGGATGCGCTTGCGCACCGGAGTCGTCATGACCGGGCCGGAGCCGTTACTCGCCCTCGGTGTGCTCGAGCAGGTCGGCGTGGATCTCCCGCATCGCGATCGACAGCGGCTTCTCGTGGAGACCGGGCTCGACCAGCGGGCCGACGTACTCGAGGATGCCGTCGCCGAGCTGGTTGTAGTAGTCGTTGATCTGGCGCGCGCGCTTGGCGGCGAAGATCACCAGGGCGTACTTCGACGACACGCGGTCAAGCAGGTCGTCGATCGGCGGGTTGGTGATGCCCAGCGGGGTGTCGTACGACGGGGCGTCGACGATCTCGATGACGTCAAGGTTCTGGGTGCTCACGCAAACTCCTGCTTCAAATGCTCGGTGCGAATCAAAAATGTCTCGGAAGGGCCGGGCGGTGACCGTCACTGATCGGGCCCGACCAGCAAGGATACCAACTCATCGGCAGTGGAGTCGACTTCGTGGTTCACCAGCACGTGGTCGAACGTGTCGGCGAGGTCCATCTCGGCGCGCGCTGTCAGCAATCGGCGCTCCACCACCTCCGGCGACTCCGTGCCGCGGCCGGTGAGCCGGGCGACGAGATCCTCCCACGACGGCGGGGCCAGGAACACCGTCTGCGCCTCCGGCAGCCGGGCAACGAGGTTCTCGGCACCCTGGATGTCCACCTCGATCAACACCGGCGCCCCGGAGTCCAACGCGGCCATGACCGGTGCCGCCGGCGTCCCCGAGCGCTGCAGTCCGCCGTGGATCTCTGCCCACTCGAGCAGCTCGTCGTCGGCGATCATCTCGGCAAAGCGTGCCGTGGTGACGAAGTTGTAGTCGCGGCCGTCGACCTCGCCCGGGCGCGGCTCGCGGGTCGTCGCGGAAACGCTGAAGTACATCTGGGGCAGTCGGGCCCGGACGGCGTTGACGACGGTGGACTTACCGACAGCCGAGGGGCCGACCAGTACAACCAGTCGGCCCCTCGGCGTCGAAAGCTCGGCGAAGCGATCAGCCAAGGTCGAACTTCTCCAGCAGAGCCTTGCGCTGACGATCACCCAGGCCGCGGACGCGACGGGTGGCGGCGATCTCCAGCTCGTCCATGATCTCGGCGGCCTTGACCTTGCCGACCTTGGGCAGAGCCTCGAGGAGGGCCGAAACCTTCATCTTGCCGAGGATCTCATTGCTCTCGGCCTCCTTGAGGACGGCCTTGAGATCGGTGCCGCCGCGCTTGAGACGCTCCTTGAGCTCGGCGCGTGCCTTGCGGGCTTGCGCAGCCTTGGCCAGCGCTGCTGCGCGCTGCTCATCCGTCAACTGGGGAAGGGCCACGTGTTCCTCCGTAAATCGTTCTCGAATCCGCCGCTCGGTCACGGTGACGAACCGGCGGGCCGCCGTGTTTACCTGCGGCGCGACGTTGACGGTACCCAACCTGAGCAGGCATTTCGAGGGGTACCCACCCAAAGGTCCCGCAACGTCATGGGGTAGGTTCCCGCCACCCCGCCACGGCCCTGGCAACGGCGTCTGGCGTACTGCAAACGGCATAGACGCAGGTCAGCGGGGGTTCTGGTAGTTCCGTCATGGGTGGTGCACACCAGAAAACCAGCTCTGACCTGGGCGGAATCACACCGGGGTACGGGTGCGAGAATTCCCCGCAGCCTCCCGCGTGTCGTCCCTCGACTAGCGCTTGAGCGCCGATTCGACGTCGTCGCGAGCAGCTTCGCAGGCGGCGCGAAGCGCTGCGGGATCGGGGCCCGCACGCAGGACCGAGCGCGAACTGGCGGGCAGCAGCCACTGTTGGTCGGCGCCGTCGAACAGCTCTGGCAGGTCGGCGGCCGTCGCTCCCTGCGCCCCGACGCCGGGTGCCAGGATGACCCCGCGCAGCGCACCCAGGTCGAGCCCGTGGGCGCGCGTGGCGCCGACGACGACCCCGACGGTGCCGCGGCCGTCGGTGTTATGTGCAGCGGCCTCGTCGACGATGCCCTGCGCGACTGTGCGGCCCGCGGCGTCGGCGAGCTGCACCGCGGCTCCCTCGGGATTGCTCGTGCGTGCAAGCACGATCACCGCACGGTCGGCCCTCAGCGCCTCGTCGACCGCCGGTGCCAGTGCGCCGAACCCCAGGTAGGGCGACACTGTCACCGCGTCGGAGCGCAGCGGCGAGTGCTCGCCCAGCCAGGCACGGGCGTAGGCGGCCATCGTGGACCCGATGTCGCCGCGTTTGGCGTCGGCCACCACCAGCGCACCGGCATCGCCACAGCCGGCGATGACGCGCTCGAGGGCCGCGATACCCGGCGAGCCGAACGCCTCGAAGAAGGCCACCTGGGGTTTGACGACGGCGGCGACGGGGCCGAGTGCCTCGACGCAGATGTCACCGAACTGCGCGACGCCCTGCGCCGACACCGGCAGCCCCCATTGCTCGAGCAGTTCGGGATGGGGGTCGATGCCGGCGCAGAGTCGCCCTCGTGCTGCGACCGCGGCGCGGTAGCGGTCGGCGAATCCACCGGCCTCGGTCACGGCGCGGACACCTCCGGATCGTTCACCAGCGCCGCGTGCAGGTGCTGCAACGACTTGACTCCCAGGTTGCCCGTGAGCAGCGCCTCGATGCCCTGGACGGCTGCGCTGGCCCCCTGAACGGTGGTGATGCACGGAATCGTCGCGCTGACCGCGGCCGTGCGGATCTCATATCCGTCGATGCGAGGCCCGGAATTGCCGAACGGCGTGTTGATGACCATGGCGACCTCGCCGTCGCGGATCTGGTCCACGATGGACCGCTCCCCCGCCGCCACCTCCGGGTCGGAGTGCTTGCGCACCCTGGTGCAGGCGATCCCGTTGCGCCGCAGCATGTCCGCGGTTCCCTCGGTGGCGAAGATCTCGAAGCCCAGGTCGGCCAGGCGTTTGACCGGGAACAACAGCGCGCGCTTGTCTTTGTTGGCCACCGACACGAACACCGCGCCGTGGGCGGGCAGGGAGCCGTAGGCGGCGGTCTGCGACTTGGCGAACGCACGGCCGAAGTCGGCGTCGATGCCCATGACCTCGCCCGTCGA
>DLKD01000076.1 GCA_002477755.1 Gordonia sp. UBA7599 | reverse complement strand
GGATTCAACCGGCGCCGACAACAGCCACTCACCGAACAACGTGCTCAGGCGAACCGGCATCCGATCGAAGGTCTCAACGGCGACAATCCGGTGGCTATCGTCGCGCCCCGCCTTCAACACGAACCGACGCGGAACCTGCCCGATGTACTCGTTCCATATCGACCCGATTGTGGCGCGGGTCTCGGCGGAGCGAGCTACGCGGTCACGGCAGACTTCCAGGGCGCGGTCAGCGTTCGTCGTCACCGCAGAACTGTAGCGGCGCACCCTGACAGATGAACCTGGTACGACACGCCGGCCCCGAAGGGCGATCCAGCACCAGGGAGTGTGGAAGGCGACGGCGATCGCCTCGACGCCCACAGCGACAGTACGAGTGGTTGGGCCGCGATGACTATTGCGCGTTCCACTCCTCATCGTCGTGGGCGTAGTCGTATCGAGGGCGACAATGGAAAACGCTGCGCAACTCCTCGTCGTCCATGACGTAGAACTCGTTCGCGACGCGCCACGCGATACCACGGTTGACCCGTAGGAACGCCGTCTTGACCCCACACGGATCATCGACCTTGCAGACGCCACACTTCTTGTGGTGATCCTCATTCATATGGTCCTTCGTGAACATCACCAGGACTTCCAACCATCGGTCGCGGGTTGAGTAGATCCGTCTCAGACGACGTTCCGGGTCGGGGATCGACGTCAATTCATTGTCTGACCCACCACCTGACCCCCATACCGCGATCTCGTCGAGCAGGTCATTGCCAAGTCGATTCATCTCTCGCTTGGTAAGGCAGGGAGCTTGCTGATCGCACTCGCGACACCGGCCGCTGTCACTGTCGTCGAGGTGGCCCTTCGTCAGCTCCACGAGCGCGTATCTCGTCTTGCCTAACTTCGACAGCGCCTCGTCGATCTGGTCCTGGAAGTCGACAGGCGGAGGCGATGGGGGCGCGGAATTGAAGGGGCGGACGGGAGTCACCGCGACCTGTCGGGCGCGCTCGCGCTGCTGTTCGACCTTTCTACGGTCGACGCCCATGTGGTGCAGCAGCGCCTTCTGATCCTTCACCGACAGGATGGAGCTGTAAGCCTTCGGTTTGACGTTGGCCTTCGTGCGATATTCAAGGAATCCCGGGCGCGATAGACCGTGGTGATTCTGGAAGTTGCGCACGAGCATGGGTGAGAGCGTTTCGTCATCTGACAAAGGGGCAATCCTCCTGGTGCGGCGCCGCCACCAAGACTTCACCGACCCCGATGTGACCGACCCCCCAATTACGGGCACAAGTCACCCTCTAGGCTGAACCGGGATCGCCAAATACGCGTCGAGCCCGGTCGGAGTCCGCTTCGGCAGGGCCTCGGCGTCTCTGGGCAGACCGGGTGTGCCTGCCGTCCACCATCCTAGGCGGCGGCTCCGATAACAACCTCCATCACGCCTGCCGAAACTCGGCGCTTCACGCGGACCCGGCACTACCCCATCAACCCAGCCGCCACGGTGGCCCCCAGTTCCCAGCACCTCTGGACGTCGTCCTTGGTCGGCTTGCCGGAGACGACGACGTCGGCGGCGGCGCGCGCCCATCCGAGGCCCGTCGTGATCGAGTCCACCGCCCGCACGGCGCCCTCACCACCCTCGTTGGCGTGCAGGTACAGCCCGAACGGGCGGCCCTGCGTCGAGTCGAGGATCTGGTAGTACGACGTATCGAAGGCGTGCTTCAACGCTCCGCTGATGTACCCGAGATTCGCCGGCGTGCCCAGTACGTAACCGTCAGCGTCGAGGAAATCGCTCGCCGTCACCGCCAGCGCGGCCCGACGCACCACGTCGACGCCGGTGATGTCTGGATCGGTCGCACCCGCCACCACCGCCTCGAACATCTCCTGGCAGTGCGGCGACGGCGTGTGGTGCACGATCAGCAGTCGAGCCATCGATGTCCCTTCCTAGTCACCTGCACGGCGGCCGGTAAAGGCCAGCAAACGATCGACGGGCTGCTGCGACACCGGGACCAACGCCGGTCCAAACGCCCCGAAAGCTCGGATCCGCTCAATCGGCGAAGCCGCGTCGGCGAGCACGAACTCGACCACCGCATCCGACGGCTCCCACGGCACGCCGAGCCCCACGCACAGATCCTGGGAGTGCAACACCATTTCCATCACCCGCATCGCGAGCAGTTCACTGCCCGGGCACGGCCCGGCACGGTGGTCGACGGTCGCGTCGAGGTCGGCCGCGTCCATCGCCTCTCGCATCATCGATTCGTAGCGCCAGAACTGCGCCACCGCGTCGTCGGCCACGTAGTCGTTGCCGCGAGTCACCGCGGTATCGGCGGCGCTGGATCCGGCGAACAACATCGCGTAGCGGTGTCCCCCGCCAATCACGTGATCGATCAGCTCGCGGTTGCTCCAGTCCCCGCATCCGCTCGGCGAGTCCATCGCCTCGGCGTCGGTCTGCGCGACGAGGGCCGCCCAGTCCTGCGCGGCCTCCTCCAACGCCTCCACCGCGTTCATGTCCCTGACACCGCCCGGTACTGCGCGACGGCGGTCTTCATCATCTGACGCGCTCGTGTGCGGTCGCCGGCGTAGTCGTAGGCACGGGCGATGCGGTAGGTGTTGACCCAGTCGTCGGGGTCGGCCTCCCACTCGGTGCGCACCTGCTCGAACAACTCGTCGGCTGCCTCGCGCTCGATACGACCCGACGCGCGTCGCGGCAGCTCGGAGACGTCGAGGTCGCGCCCAACTTCTTGGGCCGCAGCCACCAGCCGCTGGTGCCAGAGCCCCGCCGCCAGCGTCGAATAGATCATCCAGGCGCCCAGCACAGGCAAGATCAGCACCCCGATCCCGACGCCGATCCCGGCCGCGGTCCCCGAGGCGATCAACTGGAAGCCGCGCCAGCCGAGGATCACCATGTACATGATCAGGCCGACGACGAGCAGGCCGATCATCAGCAACGTCGGCGTGGCACTGCGCTTGGCCGAATCGGCGCTCATCGTCGACGCTCCTACGACAGGTTCATGAACGCATCGAGCCCGACGGTCAGCCCCGCGTGCGCACCGACCTCGCGCACGCCCAGCAGGACGCCGGGCACGAACGATGTGCGGTCCATCGAGTCGTGCCGGATGGTCAGCGTCTCCCCCTGCGTGCCGAACAGCACCTCCTGATGGGCGACCAACCCGGACAGTCGGATCGAATGCACGTGGACATCCCCGACGACGGCTCCGCGCGCACCCTCCAAACCGGTCGACGTAGCGTCAGGCATCGGCGCCAGGCCGGCCTCGGCGCGCGCGGCCGCGATCAGCTCCGCGGTGCGCCCGGCTGTTCCCGACGGCGCATCGGCCTTCTGTGGATGATGCAGCTCGATGACCTCGACGGAGTCGAAGAAGCGTGCGGCCTGCTGCGCGAAGTGCATCGAGAGGATGGCGCCGATGGCGAAGTTCGGCGCGATGAGGACGCCGACGCCGGGCTTGGCGTCGACCCACGCCCGGACCTGCTCGAGTCGCTCGGCGGTGAACCCGGTGGTCCCGACGACCGCGTGGATCCCGTTGTCGATGAGGAAGCGCAGATTGTCCATGACGACATCGGGATGGGTGAAGTCGACGACGACCTGCGTGCCCGAGTCGACGAATGCCGAGAGCGCATCGTCCTTGTCGACGCCGACGGTGAACTCGGTGTCCGCGGCAGCCTGCACACCGGCGACAATCGCCTGCCCGACCTTGCCGTTGCTGCCGAGCACGCCGACCCTGATGCTGTCCGCCATGAAACACCTTTCCTCACCGATGTGACCCCGCCAGTCTAGTGAGACGACGCGAGAGAGTGACCCACCCGATCCAGATAGCGGCCGCCGCCGCCGCGGGTACTCTCCACGCATGGCCGTCTTCCTGCGCAAGCTCCTCGGTGTCGGCAAGCTGCCCGACGACATGAGGGCCGCCGTCGAATCCGAAGGAGTGGTCTTCCTCGAGGAGTCCGTCCCCGTCACCTTCAGGTTCTCCGGCAAGGTGCCGGGCAAGTCGTCGGCCAGCAACATCCGCGGCTACGTCGGTGCGCTGGCCCTGACGAAGCAACGGGTCCTCGGCACACTGTCGACCGTGCCCAAACAGGCGGGACGTGCTGTCGACTACCCGTGGCACGGGTCTCGCGGTTCGATGGTGACCGCCACACTCGACGGGACCGGCCTACTGCTCGACCTGCCCAACCTCTCCGTCCTCGATCCGAAGTTCACGGGAAATCTGTCGCTGCACTACAAGGTGGCGCTGTCAGACGACGTGTTGGCACGCCTACCACTGCGCACCTTCGCCTACGACGTACCGCCGGGGTTCGTCTATTCAGTCGTCGGAGTCCGCCCCCGTTGAGCCGCGTCAGTCGGCCAAGTGGTGCTTGGGCTCGGCCGGGAAACGCTGCACCCACGGCGCCGCCTCCTCCAACTGGGCGGCCAGCTGCAGTAGCGCACCGTCGGAGCCGAGGGCACCGTTGAACTGCACGCCCAGCGGAAGGCCGTCGTCGGTCCAGTAGACGGGGACGTTGATCGCGGGGCGGCCGGTCATATTCGCCATCTGGGTATAGGGCACCCAACCGAGGTTGTCGACGATCATCTGCTCGATGACACCGGTCGCCAACAGCGCCTTGCCGCCGTGAATCCGGTGCACCAGCCGCGAGGCCACCTGCAGCGGCGCTGCGGTCTCCAACTCCCCGATCTTGACCGGCTTGCGCGCGATCGTCGGCGTCAGGAAGAAGTCGTGCTCGGTGTAGAACGCCTCCATCGCGTGCGTGTACTCGACGACCTTCGCCAATGCCTGCAAGGCCCCGACGGCGCCGTTGGCCCGCCCGATCTCGGCCATGGCGAGGGTGTCGGACTCGAAGTCGCCGTCCTTGGCGCCCGTGCGCGCCTTGATGTCGGCGAGCTGTCCGGCCAGCTGGGCGAACCAGATGTTCAGGAAGGTCTCCGCCAGCGCCTTGTCGTCGTAAGGGGGCTTGACCTCCTCGACGTGGTGGCCCAGATCGGTCAGCAGCTGCGCCGTCGCCTCGACGGCCTTGACCGCCTCCGGGTCGGGCTTGGCGGTGATAGCCGACTGGGCGGAGAAGCCGATCCTGAGCTTGCGAGGCTTCTTCTTGATCACCTCGACGAACTTGCGCGACGGCATCGCACCGGCAAAGTCCGCGAGCTGGTTGCGCCCGATGATGGCATCCATCAGCCCAGCGTTGTCGCGCACGGTCCGCGCCACGACACCGTGGACCGCCATACCGAACATGGGCTCGCCGGTCTGCGGTCCGTAGGGCGTCAGGCCGCGACTCGGCTTCAGGCCGACCAGACCGTTGCACCCGGCCGGGATGCGGATCGAGCCACCGCCGTCGTTCGCACCGGCCGCGGGCACGACACCCGCCGCGACCGCCGACGCCGATCCGCCCGACGACCCGCCCGGCGTGCGCCTGGTGTCCCACGGATTACGGCACGGGCCCCACAGCTTCGACTCGGTGATGCCCTTGGCACCCAACTCCGGTGTCGCCGTCTTACCGAAGACCACCAGACCCGCGTCGAGGAAGCGTTGGGTGACCAGGGCGTTCTCCGTGGCGACGTCGTTGCGCAGGGCTCGCGATCCACAGGTCGTCGGATAGCCCTTGTACTCCTGTGACAAGTCCTTGATGAGGAACGGCACGCCGGCGAACGGGCCCGACAGGTCGCCCTTGACCTGCGCGTCGGCCTCTCTGTCGACGGGGATGACGATCGCGTTGAGCTTGCCGTTGACCTGCTGGGCCCGCTTGCGGGCGAGCGCCAGCAGTTCCTTCGGCGTGACTTCCTTGGCGGCGACCAGCTCGGCCAGGCCGGTCGCATCGTGGCTCATGTACTCGTCGAGGTTCATGGGCCCGAGCCTAATTGCCATCAGCGCGTGGTGGTGCCAATCTCGGCCACCGTTGCGTCGGTCAGCGCCACCAGGTCTGCGGGCGCCAACTCGACGTCGAGACCGCGGCGCCCACCGGAGACGAACACGGTGTCCCACAGGTCGGCGGTCTCGTCGAGGACCGTGCGGTGGGGGCGCTTCTGCCCGATCGGAGAGATGCCGCCGACGACGTATCCGGTGGCGCGCGCGGCGACGGTGGGGTCGGCCATCCGTGCCTTCTTGCCGCCCAGTGCCGCGGCGAGGGCCTTGAGGTCCAGCGACTCG
This sequence comes from Gordonia sp. UBA7599, assembly GCA_002477755.1. Classification (GTDB taxonomy): domain Bacteria; phylum Actinomycetota; class Actinomycetes; order Mycobacteriales; family Mycobacteriaceae; genus Gordonia. Next base: position 6,483 of record DLKD01000076.1, on the reverse strand, counting down.
GTCACCGGCACAATGCCGACGCAGAGCTCCCCGTCGACGTCGGCGAGCAGTGTTTTGAACACCCGCTCGGCGTCGACCCCCAACGCCGCCGCGGCCTCCAGTCCGTAGGACGCCGCTCGCGGATCGTGCTCGTATTCATGGACCGAGAAGGCCGCGCCCGCTGCGCGCAGCGCGGTGATCGCTGGTGTTCCGGTGGCCACGGCCGCCACCCTAGACCAGGCCAGATACCCTTCTCCTCACAAGATCGCATTCACAGTCTCGAGGGGTGTCATGTCCGGAGTCTCACGGCGCGGGTTCCTGCGCGCATCGGCGACCACGGCAGCCGGTGTGGGGCTGATCGGCGCCGCCGGCACGACGACCCGACCCGGCCACGCTCACGCGGCACCTTCCGGTTACCTCGTCGGCGCGGGCAAGGGCGACTTGACCGGCGCCATCGCCGGCCAGGGAATGATGGGCTACTCCGACATGGACCAGGTGGCCAACGGCCTTCTGCAGCGCACCTGGGCGCGCGCGTTCATCATCGCCGACGCCGCGACGGGCAAGCGAGTGCTGTTCATCACCGCCGATCTCGCCTGCGTGTTCACCTCCCACCACTCCCTGCTTCTAGCGGAGTTGGCCAAGCGCTACGGCGACACCTACAACCTGCACAACGTCAATATCAACGCGACCCACAACCACAACTCGTGCGGCGGGACGTCGTGGGACTACGCGTACGTCCTCGCCGCGAAGGGCCACCGGCACAACTCGCTGGTCGCGGAGATGGCCGGATTGCTCGACGCCGTCGAGCAGGCGCACAGCAGTCTCGCACCGGGCACCGTCGAACTCGGGCACTCCGAGCTGCACAACGCGAGTGCGAACCGCTCCCAGCCGGCCTTCATCCTCAACCCCGCTGCCGATCAGCGCCACTTCCCGCAGCGGATCGACCCTCAGGTCACAGCACTGCGACTGCGGCAGGGCGGGTCTGTGATCGGCGAGATCACGTGGTTCGCGACGCACGGCACGTCGCTGACCGACGCCAACTTCCTCATCTCCTCGGACAACAAGGGCTACGCCGCCTACCTCGCCGAGCAGCGCGCCCCCGGCGTCATCAGCGCCCATGCCCAGACCAATGCCGGCGACATGACGCCCAATCTGTGGCTGCGCAAGATGCACCCTGGCGGCCCAACCGCAAACAACCGGACCAACCGCATCATCATCGGGCAGCGACAGGACCGCGCTTCGCAACGCGCACTCGGCTCCGCGTCGACGATGAGTCGTAGCGGGGTCGATTCCTCCGCGCGGTACGTCAACCTTGCCGACGTCGCGATCAGCGGGGACTTCACCCCGAGTGGTCGCCCGGCCCGCACGTCGCCGGCGATGATGGGTGCCGCCGCTGCGGCGACGAGCCAGGAGGACAACACCCGCAGCCAGTTGGGCTTCCTCAATGAGGGCTTCCGCAACGAGTTCGCGATGGCCCTGGGCGCAGGCGCGACCCCGACGCCGGAGCCGTGGATCATCGACAACCAGGCGCCCAAGGCCATCCTTTTCCCGCTCGGAACCCTTCCGCCACGGCCCTGGATCGAGCAAACGCTACCGCTGCAGCTCATCCGCATCGGTGATCTGGTGCTGGCCGCTGTGCCCGCCGAGGCGACGATCGTGGCCGGATTGCGCATCCGGCGCGTCGTCGCCGACGCACTGGGCGTACCGCTGCACAACGTCCTGCTGCAGGGGTACTCGAACGGCTACAGCCAGTACGTGACGACGCCCGAGGAATACGTCTCACAGCAGTACGAGGGCGGCGAGACGATGTTCGGACGCTGGACGCTCTGCGCCTACCAGCAGGAGTTCCACGGCATGGCCCGCGCGATGGCGCGCGGGGCGCGACTGTCGACCGGTCCTCGGCCGGCCGACAACTCGGGGATGCAGCCCGATCTGTTGGGCGCCCAGCCCGCCGATACCCCGATCCCGGGCAAGCGCTTCGGCGACGTCGTCTCCGCGCCTGCGGGCCGCGCCCGCGGCGGTGACACGGTGCGGGTGGTGTTCTGCGGCGCCTTCCCGACCAACCGGATCCGCCGAGGCCGCAACACCAAGGGCTACTTCGCCGTCGAGAAGCGCACCGCGACCGGCTGGACGACCGCCTTCAACGACGACCACGAGTCGACGGAACTGCACTGGGCACGTCCGGCGGGCAACGACTCCGCATCGCTGACGACGATCGTCTGGCGCATCCCCCGTGGTACCGCCGGCACGTACCGGATCCGCTACTACGGCGACGCGAAGGCACCGTCGGGAGCGCTGCGGGAATTCACCGGGACAACGGGACCGATCACCGTCGGCTGATTGAGCACCCTCTCGCCGATCCTTGACTGTGACGTAACGTCACAGCGCACGATGGAGGCATGAAGGTCTCCGAGCTCGCGGACCTGGCCGACACCACCGTTCGCACGGTCCGTCACTACCACCACCTCGGTTTGCTCGATGTGCCCGCGACCGTCGGCGGTGCGCGCGACTACGGCCTCGATCATCTCGCCAGGGTGCTCCGCATCCGGTGGCTGGTCACGAGCGGGTTGTCCCTCACCGCGATCCGGGACTTGCTTCCGGCCGCCGGTCCACTGGATTCCGAAGCCGTCGTCGGTGAACTCACCGACGTCCTCGCCGACATCGACCGACATCTCGCACGACTGCAGGCCACGCGCTCGAGCATCTGCGTGCTCATCGAACGGACCGAGAACGACGAGGACGTGTCTCCCCTACCGGCCGGACTCTCCGCGTTCTACCGGCGGCTCGCCGAACGAATGCCCGACGACCGATCGCGACAGGCGATGGAGATGGAACGGTCGATGGCCACCGTATTGGCGGTGCGCGGGCAGCTGCCTCCGGCAGTCGACGACCTCATCGCCGCACTCGATGCCGACGACGAGGACGACATCGTCAGTATCTTCGAATCGATGGCGCGCATCGCCGAGGACGCCGACGACCTCGAGGCACGCGACTTGGTCACCGCGGCCGTGTCCCGGTCGATGGCCAAACACCCCGATTTGTTCGCCGAAGTACTCGCCGCGATCACCGTTTCCGACGGAGGGACAGTCACCTCCCTGGGTACCCGCCTGGTACGGATCGCATTCCCCGACGTCGACGTCGAAGCCCTGGCATCGGAATGGCTCGGGCGTCTCGGTGCCCAGCACCCGCCGATCGCCGACGAGGCGCCGCGCTCATGAACCAGATCGATGTTCGGGGGATGATCAAGCGGTTCGGGTCGCTCATCGCCGTCGACCGCCTCGACCTGGCGGTCTCACCGGGGCAGGTGCACGGATTCCTCGGCCCCAACGGTGCCGGCAAATCCACCACGATTCGCACGCTTCTCGGCCTCTATCACGCCGACGCCGGATCGATCACCGTCCTGGGTGCCGATCCCGCCCGCGAGGCATCGACCATCAACCGCCGGATCTCCTACGTCGCCGGTGACGTCGTCCTCTGGCCCAATCTGACCGGCGCCGAGGTCCTCGATGCGCTCGCCGGACTGCGCGGTGCCCGCCGCCCCGATGTCGAGGCCGACCTGATCGGGCGCTTCGATTTCGACCCCGACAAGAGGGTGCGGACCTATTCCAAAGGGAACCGGCAGAAGCTCGCGCTGATAGCGGCCTTCGCAGCGCCCACCGAACTCCTGATCCTCGACGAGCCAACGTCGGGACTCGACCCGCTCATGGAACGCCTCTTCGGTTCGTTGGTCTCCGAGGCCGCCGCCGACGGCCGCGGTGTGTTGCTGTCGAGCCACATCCTCGCCGAGGTCGACCGGCTGTGCGACTACGTCACCATCATCAAGGACGGTCGGCAGGTCGAGTCGGCACCGCTCTCGGCACTGCGACACCTCTCGGCGACCACGATCCGCGTCGGCTCACCGCCACCCGGGCTCGTCGACGACATCGCGACGCTCGGCCTCTCTCCGTCGGAATCGGTTTCCGACGCCGCCGATGCGGAGGTCGGCTGGGCAGTCCCGCGCGGCGAGGTCCCCCACGTCCTGGGCGTCCTATCGGCGCGAGGGGTCACCGATGTGACCTGCACCCCCGCGAGCCTGGAAGAACTGTTCTTGCGGCACTACGGGACGGGCGTGACATGACCGTGCTCGCGACACCCTCGACGACCCTCGGATCGGACCTGCGCGGACTCGGCCCGCTGCTGCGCCTGACGGTTCGCCGGTACCGGCTGCGGTTGGCTTGCTGGCTGGTGCCGATCATCGGCCTCGTCGCCGTCACCGCGCCGAGCTACAAGAGCGCCTATCCCGACCTCGCCTCACGCGCCTCCCTCGTCGACAGCCTGCGGGGCAATGACGCCACCAAAGTCCTGTACGGACAGCTCCCGCTGCCTGGCACCCTCGGCCAACTGGCGCAATGGGAGATGGGCACCTACGTAATCCTGCTGACCGCCGTGATGACACTGACCCTCGCCGTGTCGATGACTCGGGTCGACGAGGACCAGGGGCGCGCCGAGGTGGTCGCGACCGCCGGCCTCGGGCGGTGGACGCCGACGACAACGATCGCGATGGTGCTCATCGCAACGAACGCGATACTCGGTTTGGGTGCAGGCCTTGTCCTGGCGTTGCAGGCCGTGGGCTCCACCGAAATGACCGTCGCCGGCGCGGCTGCATTTGGGCTGGTCGTCGCGATGACCGGTATCGGCGTCGGTGCCACGACACTGGTGGTGTCGGAACTCTTCTGGGACGCGTCCTCGACGCGCCGAGCGGCTTGGGCCGTGCTCGCGGCAGCGTTTGCTGCCCGGGTGGGCGCCGATCTGACCCCGTGGCACTGGCTTCGCGCGGTGACCTGGTTCGGCATCAAAGACGCAGTCGCCCCGTACACCCACAACAACGCGGGCCCGTTAGTAGCCGCGGCAATGGTCTCCGCGGCGTTGTTCACGACGGCTTTCGCCGCCCGTTCCCGCCGGGAGTTCGGCGCCGGTCTCCTCGCCCCGGTGTCGCATCGGCCGCGCCGGCTGGCAGGGGTGTCGCCGTCGTCGCTGATATGGCGCCTCAACCGCGGCTCGCTGCTCCTCTGGTGTCTGCCGGTAGCCGGCATCGCCGCCTTGTTCGGCGGAATGAGCCATGCGCTCATCACACTGGTCGGCACCGACTCGGCGACCGGGTCGATGTTCGACGACCTGTCGTCGGCGACCGATCCAGTGCGTCAGTACTTCTCGTTCAGCTACGTGTTCATCGGGCTGCTCCCGATGGTTTACGGGGTGCTGGCGGTGCTGCGCGCCTGCGCCGAGGAACGCAGTGGTCTGCTCGACACGGAGTTGGCAACCGGAATCCGCCGGGCCGGACCGCTTCTCGCACGGATCGTGCTCGCCGTAGTCGGGTCGATCGTCCTGCTGGTGGTCGGCGCGGCCATGCAGGCGGCGCTCACCTATGCCGTTGCCGACGGTGGGACGGCACGATGGGCCCTCGCGTACCCGCTGGCCCAAGCGCCCGGAATACTCGCGGCGATCGGGATCGCCGCCGCCGCGGTGGGTTGGCTTCCCCGGCAGTCGTCGATCGTCTGGGCGGTCGTCGCGTGGAGTGCATTCACCGCGGTGTTCGCCGAACTGCTCAGACTGCCGGCGTGGGCACGTTCATTCAGCCTGTTGGGCCACGGGCCCGATGCCGTTTCCAGTGGTGTCAGTGGATGGATGCCCTGGACCGCCGTGGCAATGCCCATCGTCGTCGCAGTTATTGGAATAGCGGCGGGGCTGGCGGGGATGAAGCAGCGCGACATCGTCGCAACGTAGTTCCAAACAACGAACAGCGCGGTGGATCGTGACCATGTAGAGGTCACAATCCACCGCGCTGGGGCGATGCTGGCGATCAGGCGTCGGCAGGTGCCTCATCGGCGACGGGGACGAGGCTGATCTTGCCGCGCTCGTCGATGTCGGCGATCTCCACGCGCAGCTTCGAGCCGACGTTCACGACGTCCTCGACCTTGTCGATGCGCTTGCCCTTGCCGAGCTTGGAGATGTGCACCAGGCCGTCGCGGCCCGGGAGCAGCGAGACGAACGCGCCGAAGGCGGTGGTCTTGACGACCGTGCCCAGGAAGCGCTCGCCGACCTTCGGCAGCTGCGGGTTGGCGATGGCGTTGATCTTGTCGATCGCGGCCTGCGCCGACGGGCCGTCGGTCGCACCGACGAACACGGTGCCGTCGTCCTCGATGGAGATGTTGGCGCCGGTCTCCTCGGTGATGCCGTTGATCGTCTTGCCCTTGGGCCCGATCAGCTCGCCGATCTTGTCCATCGGGATCTTGATGGTCGTGATGCGCGGTGCGTACGGGCTCATCTCGTCGGGCTCGTCGATGGCCTCGGCCATGACGTCGAGGATTGTTAGACGGGCGTCGCGCGCCTGGCTCAACGCACCGGCGAGAACCTTCGACGGGATGCCGTCGAGCTTCGTGTCGAGCTGCAGCGCGGTCACGAAGTCCTTGGTACCGGCAACCTTGAAGTCCATGTCGCCGAACGCATCCTCGGCGCCGAGGATGT
>DLKD01000045.1 GCA_002477755.1 Gordonia sp. UBA7599 | reverse complement strand
GCGGGTATTATTCCTGTAACAAACCTCGCTCCATAGTGCGAGCACGAAATCAATGGCGGCGGCGGCGCCGCGAGCGGTGGCGCCCTCGCGTTCGGTGTGACGGGCGGTACCTGCGTCGTGACCGTCGTCGGCGCTGCGCTCGGCGGGGCACTGGGAACCAGCATCACCAACGCCTACCTCAGCGAGGACAAGTCGTTCAGCATCGAGTTGTTCCGCGACGGCCCCGGCATCCCGGTGCTCGTCGCCCGGGGATGGCTCACCGAGAACAGCAACGAATGGTCCGAGGCCATGCAGGCCGTCGAGCGGCGGTATCCCGATTCACCCGTCTATCGAGTGCACTGGGGCAGCAAGGAGCAAAAAGCACTCGCCGCGCTCGCCCTCAAAGGAAGCGGCGGCGGTGCAGCTGGGGCGGGTGCCTTTGCCGTCGGCCGCAAGGCCAGCAAATCCGCCGCCAAGAAGGTCCCGTTCCTCGGCGGCGCGCTGGCCGTAGCGGAGGTCGCCAAGAATCCCTGGCACACCGCTGTGGTCCGTGCCGACAAGACCGGCGTGCTGTTGGCAAGCATCCTGGCACGCACGGAGATCGACCGTTGCATCCTGGTCGGCCACAGTCTCGGCGGCCGGGTCATGATCACGGCTGCCGAGACGCTGGGTACCGATCCCGACGCCCCCCGCATCCAAACCCTGCACACGCTCGGCGCCGCCGAAGGCAAGAAGGGTGACTGGCGGCCACTGAACGACGCAGTGGAAGACGCCGTCCACAACTACTACTCCGCCAATGACAAGGTCCTGGAAATCGCCTATCGCACCGCCCAGGTGGGCGACAAGGCAATCGGCCGGTACGGATTCGGGACGGCCTTCCCCAAGATCCACGATCACGAAGTCACCGACCGCGTCGGCGGCCACACCGAGTACTTCGGGAGCGTGACGCTACGCTGACGCGCTGGCGGCCCATGCCGGGGTACCGTCTAACCATGTCCGATGCACCCGTGCGCGTCTTCATCGTCGATGACCATGAACTGGTCCGTCGCGGCCTGCGCGACCTCCTCGGCACCGCCGGTGACCTCGACGTCATCGGTGAGGCGGCCACCGTCGCCGAGGCGCTGGTCGGCATCACCAACGACCCACCCGACGTGGCGGTCCTCGACGTGCGCCTTCCTGACGGCAGCGGCGTCGAACTGTGTCGCGAGGTGCGCTCGACCTGCCCCGACACGCACTGTCTGATGCTGACCAGCTACGCCGACGACGATGCGCTACTGGCCGCCGTCATGGCCGGCGCCTCGGGATTCGTGCTCAAGCAGATCCTCGGCCAGAACCTGGTTTCGGCGGTCCGCACCGTCGCCGCCGGCGGCAACCTGCTCGACCAACGCAGCACCGCGGCACTGATGGAGCGGCTCCGCGAACGCAGCAGCGCACCCGACGACCCGTTCGGCAAACTGACCGAACGCGAGCGGGAGATCGTCGACCTCATCGGCGAGGGCCTCACCAACCGCATCATCGCCAAGCGGATGCACCTCGCGGAGAAGACGATCAAGAACAACGTCACCCGCATCCTCGCGAAACTCGACCTCTCCAGCCGCACCCAGGTCGCGGTGTTGGCGACGAAGGCATCGCAGGGCGACAAGTAGGGCTCGCTCGGCGCGGATCTGGGCTCGCTCGGCGGGATCTTGGGCTCAGTCGGTCTTCTGGGCGACGAGGGGCACCTGCCAGAGCAGTCGCGTACCGCGGCCGCTGAGCCCGGGCCCGACGGTGAAGTCGCCGTCCCACTCCGCCGCCCGCATCCGCAGGTTCTCCAACCCGCTCCGACGAGTCCCCGGGTCGATGCCGCGACCGTCGTCGGTGATCTCGACGGTCAGCTCCCCCGCCCGGGGCTCGGCGGCGACGCGCACCTCGATCCGGTCGGCACCCGAATGCCGCAGTGCATTGCTGACACCTTCGCGCACGACGGCGTCGACGTGGCTGGCAAGTTCGGGGATGACAACGGTGTCGACGGGACCGTCGAAGCGCACCATCGGCGTGACCTCCGCGTGTCCGGACACCTGGCCGATGACGGCCAGGACGCGGCGACGCAGCGTCGGATTGCGCGACGGGTCACCGGACTGGAGGTCGAAGATCGAGGTCCGGATCTGCGAGATCGTCCCGTCGAGGTCGCTGAGCACCTGTTGGAGCCGGTCGCGCTGGGCCGCGTCGGACGATTCCGACTGGTCGTCGGCGTCGCGCTGCACGGTCAACGCCTGCAGCGACAGTCCCATCGCGAAGAGCCGTTGAATGACGTGGTCGTGCAGGTCACGCGCGATGCGGTGACGGTCTTCGAGCATCTCCAGGCGCCGCCCGATCTCGCGGCGCTCGGCGTACGCGATGGCTAGCGACGCGATCTCGGCGACGCCGGCCAGGCCGGTGCGCTCCTCGACCTCCCAGTCGGGCTGATTGTCCTGGTGGATCACGATCGCCCCGTACACCCACGGACCGCGCACCAGCGGCACCACGGTCAGCCAGCCGCCGTCGCGGTCGCCCCAGCCGGGCAGCGCGTCGTCGGACAGCACCCGCAGCTCCGAAGTCTCGGTGATCGCCGCTCCGAAGGTCACCGAGTCCACCGGTCCCGGCCACCCCGAGTTCGCGCGCAGCGTCGCCGCCGAGTCCTCGGTCTGGTACAGGTACACCGCGCGGGCCCCGGTGAGTTCGGCGACGTCGGCGCAGATGTTGTTGAGGTTGGCGACGAGGCTGACCCCGGCCAGCGGCTCGGCGCCGCGCCGTGCGATCAGCTCCATCCATGTGTGCCGGATGCGTGCGCGCTCGAAGCCGCGGGCGTTCTCGATGGCGATTCCGGCGGCGACGGCGAGCACGCCGATGAGCGCCTCGTCGACGGCGGTGAAAGTCGCGGCCGTCCGTTTCTCGGTGAGGTAGATGCTCCCGAACACCTCGCCGCGGATGAGGACCGGCGCTCCAAGGAAGCTGCGCATGGGCGGGTGGTTGGGCGGGAAGCCGACCGACGCCGGGTTCCGCGACAGGTCGCTGATCCGCAGCACCTGTGGATCCTCGATCAACAGGCCCAGGACGCCCTTGCCCTTGGGCAGTGACCCCATTGTCGCCCGGATGTCCGGGCTAATGCCGGTGTAGACGAACTCACGCAGTCCCCCACCTATGGTGTCGCGCACGCCCAGCGCGGCGTAGCGCGCGTCCAGGACGCGGGCGGCAACGTCGACGATGCGTTGCAGCGCCTCGTCGAGGTCGAGGCCCTGGCTGACGACCAACACCGATTCCAGCAGGTCGCGTGCCTTGTCTGGGCGCAGGCTCTGGCGGGCGAGCGTGTTGAGCGTCGCGTGCAGGTTGTCGGTCGGGCCAGGTTGCCGTTCCATCAGACTTCCTCTCCGGCAGCAGCAGCCGCGCCGACGAACCGTCGCACCGCGCCCGGGACGGCGGCCGGGTGGATGTGCAGGAAGGAGGCGTGCACGCCGGCGTGGACGTGCCCGTCGACACGGGCGCCGTCGGCGTGCCAGCCCCACGCGGGCGACGGGCCCGGCGCCACCGTGCTGCGATGGAACTCGTGCCCGGTGACCCGATCGCCGGCGCGGTAGAGGACTGAATCGGTCAGTGCTACCCCGTCGCGGTAGCCGAGCGTCAGCCGGGGGCCGAACTCCGCGTCGACGGGCAGCGCCCCGGCCAGCGACGGACCAGCCCGTCCGTCGCGGACCACCCCCGAAGTGAGGTACAGGTATCCGGCGCACTCGGCGTGCACCGGTCGCCCGGCGGCGACGTGCGCGCGCACCGCGGTCCGCAGCGGCTCGTTGCTGCTCAGCTCCTCAGCGTGCTCTTCGGGGAAACCGCCACCGAGGACCAGCGCCGCGGTTTCCGTCGGCAGCGACTCGTTCAGCGGGTCGAAGTCGACGACCCGCGCCCCGGCGGCGGCCAGCAATTCGGCGTGTTCGGGGTAGCCGAAGGTGAAGGCGCGCCCGGCGGCAACTGCCACGACGGGTTCACCGGCGACCGGCTCACCGACCGCCGTCGACGCCGACCACGGTTGCGCGGAGACACTGCTGCGGGCCGCGCCGACAACCCCGTCCAGGTCGATGGCCGCGGCGGCCAGCGCGGTCATCGCCGACACAGCTTCGCGCGCCTCCGGCGAACGCTCGGCGGCCGGGATCAGCCCGAGATGCCGGGACGGGACCGACAGCGCGTCGTCACGGCGCAGCACCCCGTAGACCGGGAGGCCCACGGCCTGCGCGGCGGCGCGCACGACCTCCTCGTGCCGTGGCGAGCCGACCCGATTGAGGATCACACCGGCCACGTGCACCCCGGCGTCGAAGGATAGGAAGCCGTGCAACAGCGCGGCCATCGACTGGCTGTGCCCGGCGACGTCGACGACGAGGATGACCGGGGCACCGATCAGCGTCGCGACGTGCGCCGTCGAGCCGTACCCGCCTGCCGGGGAGTCAGGGGTGATCCGTCCGTCGAAGAGTCCCATCACACCCTCGACGACGGCGATGTCGGCGCCAGCGCTGCCCGCGCGATACAGGGCCGGGATCAGGTCCTCGCCGACGAGGTTCGGGTCGAGGTTGCGCCCCGGACGCCCTGCGGCGAGCGCGTGGTAACCGGGGTCGATGTAATCGGGCCCCACTTTGAACGGCGCCACGACGTGGCCAGCCGAGCGCAATGCGCCGATCAGTCCGGTGCTCACCGTCGTCTTGCCGCTGCCCGAGGCGGGCGCAGCGATCACGACCGCCGGCACGGCAGTCATCGGCCACCTGCCGCGACTACCACTCGATGCCCTTCTGACCTTTTCGCCCGGCATCCATCGGGTGTTTGACCTTCACCATCTCGGTGACGAGGTCAGCGGCGTCGATCAGCTTCGCCGGTGCCCGCCGTCCGGTGATGATTACATGCTGGCGGCCCGGCCGCTGAGAGAGCACCGAGACGACCTCGTCGACGTCGATCCAGCCCCAATCCAGCGGATAGGTGAACTCGTCGAGGACGTAGAAGTCGTGCTCCTCGGAGGCCAAGCACCGCGCAATCTCGCGCCACCCGTCGCGGGCGGCCTGCGCATGGTCGGCGGCGGCGGCGTCGTTGGCGCGCAGCCACGACCATCCGCTGCCCATCTTGAACCAGGACACCGGCGCGCCCTGTCCGGTCGCGGTGTGCACCTCGCCGAGTGCCCGCAGCGCGGACTCCTCCCCGACGCGCCACTTGGCACTCTTGACGAACTGGAACACCGCGACGCTCATCCCGGCGTTCCAGGCGCGCATGGCCATGCCGAACGCCGCGGTCGACTTCCCTTTGCCGTCGCCGGTGTTGACCGCGAGGACCGGGGCGTTGCGGCGTTGGCGCGTGGTCAATCCGTCGTCGGGGATGGAGGTCGGGACACCTTTGGGCATGGCCGAAACGCTACGCCACGCGCGCCGCTGGAACGCCGACCGCGCTCGCGATCCGCGCGCCGGTCAACTCGGCCATCGGAACGTGCCGTCCGCCGAGAGTGTGCGCCAGTTCCGCAGCCAATCCCAGTCGGATCATGCCCTGCTCGCAGTCGATGACGACGGAGTCGACGCCGTCGCGGCGCACCAAGCGGGCAGCTGCGTTGGCACGCCCTACCGCCCCCGGTCCGGCAGTCGCCCGACCGTCGGTCAGCACGGCCAGTAGCGGTCGGCGCCGCGGCTCGGCAATCCGTGCCCGCGCGATCAGGGCGTGCGCCTCGAGCAACCCCTCGGCCAGCGGGGTGCGCCCACCGACGCGCAGATCCGCGAGACGTGCGACCGCCAGGTCGACCGACCGCGTGGGCGGGACCACGACGCGGGCTTCGGACCCGCGCGCCACGACGACGGCGACGCGGTCGCGGCGGGTGTAGGAGTCGCGCAGCAACGCCACGCATGCCTCGGTTAGTGCCCTCAGTCGCGTGCGGGCGGTCATCGACCCGGACAGGTCGAGGACGAAGACGACCAGGTTGCCCTCGGTGCCCTCGCGCTGCGCTCCGCGCAGGTCGTCGATGCGCACCGGGCTGCGTCCGGTCGCACCCCAGGCACCAGCGGTTCCGCCGACGAGACGCTGGGCGGCGGCCAGCGTCGTGCCGAATAGGTGGACAGGGGCGCCGGGCGAGTAGTCGACGGCGCGCGTCGTGTGCCCGCGCGAAGTGCGCGACCGCGACCGACGGCCCGGGTCGCCGTCGCCGATCCCGGCCACCGTCATCAGGTTCGGCCGCACCGGCGCGGGCTTGCTCGTGGAGTCAGTGCCGAAGCGCCTCGCGTCGACGCCGGCCTGGGAATCGTCAGTCGCCGGAGTACCAGTGCTGTCGGGTGCGCCACCATCGAAACCACCGTCGTCGGAAGTGTCACGGTCGGCCGAGGCCCCAGAACCGGGACCGCCGTCGGGGTCAGGCTCCGGATCGGGCTCCCCGGCGGCCTCATCCCCGGCGGCCATCGCATCCGACAGAGCCTCGTCGTCGAGGCTGCCGTTGTCGAACGGGTCGCGACGGCGTCGGTGCGGCAGTGCCAGTTCGACGGCGACGGCGATGTCGTCCTCGTCGACCTCCTCGGCGCCCCGCCATGCAGCGTGCGCGGCTGCGGCCCGGGCGACGACGAGATCGCCGCGCAGCCCGTCGACCTGCAGGTGCGCACAGATCCCGGCGATCCGTCGCAACTGCGCGGCTGGCAGGAGGATGCCATTCACCCGGTCGCGCGCCGCTGCGATCCGCTCGGCCAGCAGCTGCTCCTCGTCGGCGAATCCGGCGACGAACCCGGCGGGATCGGCGTCGAAGGCCATGCGCCGTTCCACCACGGCCACCCGCTGCTCGACGTCGGTCGGCGCTGCGACGTCAACGGCTAGCCCGAAACGGTCGAGCAGCTGCGGGCGCAGTTCGCCTTCTTCGGGGTTCATCGTTCCGACGAGGACGAAGCTCGCGTCCTGGGTGTGCGACACCCCGTCGCGCTCGATCGTCACCCGGCCCGATGCCGCGGCGTCGAGCAGGACGTCGACGAGGTGGTCGGCGAGCAGGTTGACCTCGTCGATATAGAGCACCCCGCCATCGGCCTGGGCGAGCAGACCGGGGGTGAAGACGGCCTCACCGTCGCGCAGGACACGCGTGAGGTCCAACGATCCGATGACCCGGTCCTCGGTGGCGCCGATCGGCAGCTCGACGACGCGCGGACGCTCCCCCGTCGCCGGCAGCAGCGGACCGAGCCCGCGCACCACCGTGGTCTTGGCAGTGCCCTTCTCGCCCCGGACCAGGACGCCGCCGATCCCGGGCGCGATCGCCGAGAGGATCAACGCCAGTTTGAGGCGTTCCTGCCCGACGACGGCACTGAAGGGATACCGGATCAGCGCATCGGCACCCATGGCCGCCTACGCGTCGGCCGAGGCCTGAGTCAGCTGCAGGCTCTTGGACGTCCAGTCCCACACCTGCTTGTACAGGGCCGGGTTGTCTGAGAGCGACTTGCCAAACGACGGGATCATCTCGCCGAGCTTGGGCGCCCAATCCGACTCGTACTTCTTGCCGAAGCACTTCTCGAGCACGTCGAGCATCGCGGGAACTGCAGTCGAGGCACCGGGCGAAGCACCCAGCAGGCCGGCGATCGTCCCGTCGCCGGCGGCGACGACGGCGGTGCCGAACTCCAGTGCGCCGTTGATGCCGCTGCCGCGGATGACCTGGACGCGCTGACCGGCGGTGATGGCCTCCCAGTCGCCGCCGGTGGCCCGCGGCACGAAGTCGCGCAGCGTCTTGATGCGGTCGGTCGGGCTCGAGGCGAGCTCGCTGATGAGGTACTTGAGCAGGCCGAACTCCTTCGGCGCGATCGAGATCATCGGGAGCAGGTTGCCCGGGCGCACCGAGAAGGGCAGGTCGGTGACGCTGCCGTTCTTGAGGAACTTCGGCGACCAGCCGGCGTACGGGCCGAACAGCAGGCCCGGCTCGTGGTTGATGACGCGGGTGTCGAGGTGCGGCACCGACATCGGCGGGGCGCCGACGGCGGCCTGGCCGTACACCTTGGCGCTGTGCTCGGCGATCAACTCCGGGTTGGTGCAGCGCAGGAACTCGCCGCTGACCGGGAAGCCGCCGAAGCCCTTGATCTCCTTGATGCCCGAGCGCTGCAGCAGGTGCAGCGCACCGCCGCCGGCACCGACGAAGACGAACTTCGCGTTGACCTTGCGCTTCTCGCCGGTGTGGTTGTTGCGGACCGTCACGTCCCAGGTGCCGTCGCTCTGCTTGGACAGGTTGGTCACGGTGTGGGCGAAGAAGATGTCGGCACCCTGGCCGACGTAGTTCACGAGCTGCTGGGTCAGAGCGCCGAAGTCGATGTCGGTTCCCTCGGTGTACCAGTTCAGCGCGACCGGGTCGCTGTAGTCGCGGCCGGCGGCCATGAGCGGCAGACGGTCGGCGAACTCACCCGGGTCGGTGATGAACTCCATGCCCTCGAACAGGGTCTGACGCGACAGCTTGTCGTAGCGGCTGCGCAGGTAGTCCACGCCGTCGGCGCCGTGGGTGTAGCTGACGTGCGGGATGGGGTTGATGAACTCGCTGGGGTCGCGCAGGATCCCGTTGTCCACGGCGTGCGCCCAGAACTGGCGCGACACCTGGAACTGCTCGTTGATGGTCACGGCTTTGTCGATGTTGACGTCGCCGTTTGCCTCACGCGGGGTGTAGTTGAGTTCGCAGAGGGCCGAGTGGCCGGTGCCGGCGTTGTTCCAGGGGTCCGAACTCTCGGCCGCAGCGGCGTCGAGCTTCTCGAAAAGGGTGACCGACCAGGTCGGCTCCAACTCTCTCAGCAACGCGCCGAGCGTGGCGCTCATGATGCCCGCTCCAACCAATACGACGTCAGTCTTGACCACCGATGCAGACACGAAAACTCCCATTCCTCGCGGTTACCCTCACATTGTTCCCCATGGTGCAACAACCGTCGCGACCGGCCGACACGATTGGGCAACCAGGCACACCGTCGCACCTGCGCCGGGCTACGATCGGCAACCGTGACCGACACCAAGGACTGGCAGCCCGACAGTGAGCTCGCCGGCTATTCGATGCGCGTATTCGAGCTGGGCGCCGACCCCGACGGCGAGTCGCCGATCGCCGCGACCCTCGTCCGCGCCCCCAAGCGACCGCGTGCCGCCAAGGGCGCCGTGCTCTATGTCCACGGCTTCACCGACTACTTCTACCAAGAGCCCCTCGCCGAGTTCTTCGTCTCGCAGGGATATCACTTCTACGCTCTCGACCTGCGTAAATGCGGTCGTTCGCGCCGCGCCGGACAGACCGCGCACTACGTCAGCGATCTGTCTTTCTACGACGTGGAGCTGAGCCTCGCCGTCGACGTGATCGCCGCGGAAGTCGGCATTGGGGCGGGTGAGGATGACCCGAAGATCATCGTCGCCGCCCATTCCACCGGTGCTCTCATCACCCCGCTGTGGATCGACCGTCTGCGCCGCCTCGACGCGACCCGCCACCGCCTGATCGGCGGACTGATCCTCAACAGTCCGTGGCTGGATTTGCAGGGCCGCGCGGCCATGCGTTCGCCCGCCGTCACCGCCGTCATCCGCGGTGTTGGCATCACCCGCGGCCTCACGGTGCTGCCGCAGGAACTCTCCCCCGCCTATGGCGACAGCATCCACGAGAGCCGCCACGGCGAGTGGAAGTACAACCTCGAGTTGAAGCCCCTCGGCGGCTTCCCGGTGACCTTCGGCTGGATCCGCGCGATCCGCAACGGGCACGCGCTACTGCAGGCCGGGCTCGACGTCGCGGTGCCGTCGCTGGTGCTGCGCTCGGACAAGTCGTATTTCGCCAAGCAGTACTCGTCAAAGACCGATCGCGCCGACGCCGTGTTGGACGTGTCGCACATGGCCCGTTGGGCGGGCTGTCTGGGCGGTCGCCTCACTTCGGTGCCAATCCCCGATGCGCGTCACGACGTGTTCTTGTCCCTTCCCGCGGTCCGGGAACAGGCCTACGCCGAGGTGGAAGCCTGGCTCGCCACCGGACTGCGTCCGCCGGCCGCCAAGGCAGCCGCGAAGAAGGCTGCCGCCACTACGCCACCGAGGAAGACGGTCGCGCCCGGGTGAGGTTTGCCGTCGCGCTCCTCGCGACCTCGTCAGTGGCCGTCCTGCTGGCGGGCTGTAGCGGGGGCGACAACGCGGTGCCGGTACCCACCGGAACGCTTCCCGTCTCGATTGCGGCGTCAGAAGGTGCGCGATTGTCGGCCACCCGGGTCCGGCTCGGTGAACATCCCGGCTTCGACCGCGTCGTCTTCGACCTGGGCGGAATGGGCACTCCGGGCGCGATGGTGAGCTTCACCGACGATCCACGCTTGGACGGCAGTGGCGAACGCCTGGCGATGGTGGGCCGAACGGTCATCCAAGTCGTCATCACCGGCGCCGGATATCCCGGCGACACCGGCGTCAGCGCGTTCACCGGCCGGGTCGACGGCGTCGGCGGGATCGCCGGGGTCTACGTCGGCGGACCGTTTGAGGGTCAGGTTCTGGCCTACATCGGCGTCGACGCGGAGAACCCCGGGGTCCGGGTGAGCACATTGGCTTCACCGACGAGGCTGGTCATCGACATCGCGCGGTAGTCCCCTCGGCCTCCCTTTCAGAACGGCGGGGGGCCGTCGGTTTCGCGGGGGTGTTCGCGGCGTCGGTGGTATTCCTGTTCGGCGTGCTGCCATTCCGTGGTGAGTCGTTGTTTGCGGTTGGCGGCGCGTTCGGCTCGTCGTCGGCGGTGCTTGTCCTTGGTCCGATTCCGCGGCCGATGCCGACGGTGGCCATCTCGGTGATCGAGTGGCTGCGACGAAGGAGCAGCTGTATCGAGATCGGGCGTGGGCTCGTGCCAGGTGATGTGGTCGAGGCTGGGGAACAGATCCGTGTTGGTTTCGGCGGGTC
>DLKD01000017.1 GCA_002477755.1 Gordonia sp. UBA7599 | reverse complement strand
CGCCAGAAGGGCACCGGCCGCGCCCGTCAGGGCTCGACCCGCGCGCCGCACTTTACCGGTGGTGGCGTCGTCCACGGCCCGCAGCCGCGTGACTACAGCCAGCGCACCCCCAAGAAGATGAAGGCCGCCGCCCTGCGCGGTGCCCTCTCGGACCGGGCGCGCAACGACCGCATCCACGTCATCACGGAGCTGGTCGCCGGGCAGACCCCGTCGACCAAGTCGGCCCGCCTCTTCCTCGAGAAGCTGTCGGACCGTCGCAACTTCCTGGTCGTGCTCTCGCGCGAGGATGACGCCGCATGGCGCAGCGTGGCCAACCTCGGGAACGTCAACCCGATCGCGGCCGATCAGCTGAATACCTACGACGTGCTGTACAGCGACGAGGTCGTGTTCACCGTCGAGACGCTGAACGCCTTCATCGAGGGCAACCAGAGCAAGAAGAAGGAGGCCTAGGCATGGCTACGCACGCAGACCCGCGTGACATCATCCTGGCGCCGGTGATCTCGGAGAAGGCCTACGGGTTGATCGAGGACAACGTCTACACGTTCATCGTGGCGCCGTCGTCGAACAAGACCGAGATCAAGATCGCAATCGAGAAGATCTTCGACGTGAAGGTCTCGAGCGTGAACACCGCCAACCGCCAGGGCAAGCGCAAGCGCACCCGCGGTGGGTTCGGTCAGCGCCGCTCGACCAAGCGCGCGATCGTGACCCTGGCCGCAGGCAGCAAGCCGATCGAGATCTTCGGGAGCCCGGGCGCGTAGGCGCTCGGAACCTGCAGACGAGTAGAGGACTTTGACTCATGGCAATTCGTAAGTACAAGCCGACGACCCCGGGTCGTCGCGGTGCGAGCGGCTCCGACTTCTCAGAGATCACGCGTGATCACCCCGAGAAGTCGCTGGTCCGCCCGTTGCACGGCCGCGGTGGCCGCAACGCGCACGGACGCATCACCACCCGCCACAAGGGCGGCGGCCACAAGCGGGCCTACCGGTTGATCGACTTCCGTCGCAGTGACAAGGACGGCGTCAACGCCAAGGTCGCGCACATCGAGTACGACCCCAACCGCACCGCGCGCATCGCGCTGTTGCACTTCCTCGACGGTGAGAAGCGCTACATCATCGCGCCGAAGGGGCTCTCGCAGGGCGACATCGTGGAGACTGGCCCCAACGCCGACATCAAGCCCGGCAACAACCTGCCGCTGCGCAACATCCCGACCGGTACGGTCATCCACGCGGTGGAGCTGCGCCCGGGCGGCGGGGCCAAGATGGCCCGCAGCGCCGGCGCTTCGATCCAGCTCCTCGGCAAGGAGGGTCCGTACGCGACCCTGCGCATGCCGTCGGGTGAGATCCGCCGCGTCGACGTGCGCTGCCGCGCTTCCGTCGGCGAGGTCGGCAACGCCGAGCAGAGCAACATCAACTGGGGCAAGGCCGGCCGTATGCGTTGGAAGGGCAAGCGCCCGACTGTCCGCGGTGTCGTCATGAACCCGGTCGACCACCCGCACGGTGGTGGCGAGGGCAAGACCTCCGGTGGTCGCCACCCGGTCAGCCCGTGGGGCAAGCCCGAGGGCCGCACCCGCCGCAACAAGCCGAGCGACAAGCTCATCGTCCGCCGCCGGCGTACCGGCAAGAACAAGCGATAACAAGGAGGGAGTAAGAGAATGCCACGCAGCCTCAAGAAGGGCCCGTTCGTCGACGACCACCTCCTCGCGAAGGTGGACGCCCAGAACGAGAAGGGCACGAAGCAGGTCATCAAGACCTGGTCGCGCCGCTCGACCATCATCCCCGATTTCATCGGTCACACCTTCGCCGTCCACGACGGTCGCAAGCACGTGCCGGTGTTCATTTCGGACAACATGGTCGGCCACAAGCTGGGCGAGTTCGCCCCGACCCGTACGTTCAAAGGTCACATCAAGGATGACCGGAAAGCGAAGCGCCGGTAACCATGACTACCAAGACTGATAATCCGCAGGCCCGGGCCACCGCCCGGTTCGTGCGCACGACGCCGATGAAGGCGCGTCGCGTGCTCGCGCTGGTTCGCGGCAAGAAGGTCGACGAGGCGCTGGACATCCTGCGCTTCGCGCCCCAGGCCGCGAGCGAGCCGATCTTCAAGGTGCTCGAGTCCGCCATCGCCAACGCCGAGAACAACCAGGATCTGGACCGCCGGACCCTGGTCGTCGCCGAGGCGTTCGCCGATGAGGGTCCGACGATGAAGCGGTTCCAGCCGCGCGCCCAGGGTCGTGCGTTCCGCATCCGCAAGCGCACCGCCCACATCACCGTGATCGTCGAAAGCGTTTCCGATGCGCCCGCCGGCGGCGGCCGCAACCGGTCGCGCCAGCCCAAGAAGGGAGCCCAGTAGTGGGTCAGAAAATCAACCCGCACGGCTTCCGTCTGGGCATCACCACCGACTGGAGTTCGCGGTGGTACGCCGACAAGCAGTACGCGGAATATGTGAAAGAGGATGTCGCCATCCGTAAGCTCCTCTCGCAGGGGCTGGAGCGGGCCGGCATCGCCAAGGTGGAGATCGAGCGCACGCGTGACCGCGTCCGCGTCGACATCCACACCGCGCGTCCGGGCATCGTCATCGGCCGCCGCGGCGCCGAGGCCGACCGCATCCGCGGTGACCTGGAGAAGCTCACCGGTAAGCAGGTGCAGCTGAACATCCTCGAGGTCAAGAACGCCGAATCGTCGGCCCAGCTCGTCGCGCAGGGCGTCGCCGAGCAGCTGAGCAACCGTGTGGCATTCCGCCGCGCGATGCGCAAGGCGATCCAGTCGGCGATGCGCCAGCCGAACGTCAAGGGCATCCGGGTCCAGTGCTCGGGTCGCCTGGGCGGTGCGGAGATGAGCCGTAGCGAGTTCTACCGCGAGGGCCGCGTGCCCCTGCACACGCTGCGCGCCGACATCGACTACGGCCTCTACGAGGCCAAGACCACCTTCGGCCGCATCGGCGTGAAGGTCTGGATTTACAAGGGCGACGTCGTTGGCGGCCGCCGCGAGCAGGCAGCGGTTGCTGCTGCTCCGGCCGGTGACGACCGTCGTTCACGCCGCCCGAGCCGTCCGCGTCGCAGCGGTGCCTCGGGGACCACGGGCACGAGCACCGAGGCGGGTCGCGCGGCTGAGGCCGGCGCCACCGAGGTGGTCGACGTGGTCGACGTCGTGGTCGAGGAATCGCCCGTGACCGAGAACCAGGAGAGCTAGCCATGTTGATCCCACGTCGGGTTAAACACCGCAAGCAGCACCACCCGAGCCTCAAGGGCCAGGCGTCCGGCGGCACCAAGGTGACGTTCGGCGACTACGGCATCCAAGCGCTCGAGGGTGCGTACATCACCAACCGCCAGATCGAGTCTGCGCGTATTGCCATCAACCGGCACATCAAGCGTGGCGGCAAGGTGTGGATCAACATCTTCCCCGACCGTCCGCTGACCAAGAAGCCCGCCGAGACCCGCATGGGTTCGGGCAAGGGTTCGCCGGAGTGGTGGGTGGCGCCGGTGAAGCCGGGCCGCGTGCTGTTCGAGATGAGCTACCCCAATGAGGAGATTGCCCGCGAGGCTCTGCGCCGCGCGCAGCACAAGCTCCCGATCAAGACCCGCATTGTGACGCGAGAGGAGCGCTTCTGATGGCACTGGGAGTTGTTGCTGCAGAACTGCGCGAGCTTGACGACGCCGAGTTGATCGCCCGCCTCAAGGAGTCGAAGGAAGAGCTGTTCAACCTTCGTTTCCAGACGGCGACGGGATCGCTGGACAACAACCGTCGGCTGCGCGTCGTGCGTCGCGAGATCGCCCGTATCTACACGGTGATGCGCGAGCGTGAGCTCGGTCTCGCCGGCGGGCCGGAGGCGTAAGCATGAGTGAGGACAAGAACGTGAGCACCACCGAAGAGACCCGTAACCGCCGCAAAGAGCGGATCGGCTACGTCGTCAGCGACAAGATGCAGAAGACGATCGTCGTCGAGCTGGAGGATCGTAAGAGCCACCCGCTGTACGGCAAGATCATCCGCACCACCAGCAAGGTGAAGGCCCATGACGAGAACGGGGACGCCGGCATCGGCGACCGCGTGCGGCTCATGGAGACCCGCCCGACCAGCGCCACCAAGCGCTGGCGCCTGGTGGAGGTGCTGGAGAAGGCCAAGTAGGCCTTCCCGCGGGGGCTCCGCCCCCGTGAACCCCCGGATACGCGGGGGTGTGGCTCCTGCACGACCACGACCTCGGCCCGCTTCCCGACTGGGAAGCGGGCCGAGGTTTTTCGTCGAATCCGCGATCGCGCAAAAGGTGGGCAGTGACGTGTTCGGTAACCATTCCCGTGTCAGAGGGACGCTTCGCAACAGCAACCGCCAGGATCTTCGTTGGAACGGCTGATTCAGGGGGGTAGCGGCTATCGCGATGCGTCGGGGATGAGATGATCGATACATGGAACGCCTCGTTTTTGAACCCGAGCACGAACAGTTGCGGCAGACGGCTCGCGACTTCATCGCGCGCGAGGTCGCGCCGCATTCCGACGAGTGGATCGCCGCCGGTCAGGTCGACCGCGAGATCTACAAGAAGGCCGGCGACGCCGGATTGGTCGGGTTCAACATGCCTGAGGAGTACGGTGGCGGCGGCGCCATGGACGACTTCCGGTTCAACGCCGTCGTCGTCGAGGAATTCGCCAGTTACGGCGGTGCCTCACCGGCGTTCAGCTTGCAGAATGACGTCGTCGGGCCCTACTTCGTGCACCTGGCCAACGACGAGCAGAAGCAGCGCTGGATCCCTGGCATCGCGTCGGGGGAGACGATCCTCGCCGTCGCCATGACCGAGCCGGGTGCTGGTAGCGACCTCGCCGGCATCACGACCAGCGCGCGCCGCGACGGTGACGACTGGATCCTCAACGGCTCCAAGACATTCATCTCGTCGGGTATCAACTCCGACCTGGTCGTCGTGGTCTGCCGCACCGACCCCGACCCGGCTGCAAAGCACAAGGCGTTCTCGCTGCTCGTCGTCGAACGCGGAATGCCCGGGTTCGAGCGCGGCCGCAAGCTCGACAAGATCGGCCTCAAAGCCCAGGACACCGCCGAACTCCACTTCGACGACGTCCGCGTGCCGGCGGAGAATCTGCTGGGTCAGGAGAACCTGGGGTTCTACCACCTCATGCAGAATCTGCCGTCGGAGCGTCTCTCAATCGGCATTTCTGCCATTGCGGGAGCACGGGCCATCTTCGAGGAGACGGTCGAGTACGTGAAGTCGCGCAAGGCCTTCGGCAAACCGATCGGCTCGTTCCAGGCAAACCGCTTCACCCTCGCGGAGATGAGCACCGAACTCGACGTCGCGCAGGCGTACATCGACCGTTGTCTGCAGGCCGTCGTCGACGGTGAGCTCACCGCCGTGGACGCCAGCAAGAACAAGTGGTGGTGCACCGAGCTCGCCAAGAAGGTCATCGACCAGTGCCTGCAGCTGCACGGCGGCTACGGGTTTATGAACGAGTACGCGGTTGGTCGTGCGTACTGCGACTCGCGGATCCAGACCATTTTCGGCGGTACTACCGAGATCATGAAGGATCTCATCGGTCGCGACATGGGGCTGTAGCGACCGTGTTTGTGGCTTATGAACGGGTTGCCGGTTTTGAGGGAACTGGCGAGCAACGGCACCCTGGGATAGTTTTCCGGCTGTGGGAGTAGTCGAATGACGAAGGAACGCGGACGGGACTCGGAGAGTTCCAACGCGCCCGAGGTGCTCCCGCTGACAGCGGCGCAGCGGTCGATGTGGTTCGCCGAGCAGCTCTCCAGCGACTACTCGGTCAACATCGCCCAGTACCTGGACATGCGGCACGCGCCGGGTGGGCTCGATTTCGAGTTGTTGGTCGAGTGTCTCAAGGACATGGCTCGGGCGACGGAGGCACCGTACCTGCGGCTCGTCGAAGTCGACGGGGAGCCACGGCAGGTGGTCGATCCCCAGCTCCCCTATGAGGCGACGATCATCGATTTCCGGTCGGCGGATGATCCCGTGGCCGAGGCCATCGCATGTATGCGCGAGGAGTACCAGCGGCCGCTCGACATGTACGCCGACGACTTGGTGGCCACAATGCTGCTGAAGGTCGCCGACGATCGCACCTTCTGGTACATGCGTGCTCATCACATCGCCGTTGACGGGTATGCCGCTCTGACCAGTGTGCGGATGGCGGCAGAACGGTACAACGCCGCCCGGCGGGGCACAGAGCTCCACGAACGGCCGTTCGCGAAACTGTCCGAGTTGGTCGCCGACGACGAGAAGTACCAGTCGAGTTCGCGGCGTTCTGCCGACGGCGAGCATTGGGCGTCGCGGATGGCGGACCTGCCGGCTCGGGCGACATTGTCCCGGCTTGGTTCGATCGCTCGACCCGACCCGGTGAACCTGGTTGCGTCGGGCCGGATGGATCCGGCCGATCAGACCAGGATCGATGAGTTGTGCCGGGAGTTGGGTACGTCTGCAGCGGCGGTGTTGACTGCTGCCTTCAGTGCGTTCATGTCGCAGATGACCGCTCACGACGACATTGTTCTGACGCTCCCTGTGACTGGCCGGGCAAGTGCGCGGATCAAGAATGCCGGCGGGATGCTGGCCAATGTCTTGCCGGTGCGTGTACTCGGTATCGCCGAAGGGACGGTGCGGAACCTGATCGGAAAGGTCGGGGTCGAGATGCTCGGGGCGTTGCGCCATCAGAGGTATCGCTCGGACGACATCCTGCGCGACGCAGGTTTGCATCACTCGGGATCTGCGACCTTCGGCCCGATTGTGAACATGGTGTTCTTCGACAAGCCGATCGAGATCGACGGCGCCACCGCGGACTATCACATCCTGTCCTCGGGGATGCTCGAAGACACGCTGCTCAACCTTTACCAGGCCCAACCCGGTGCGCCGTTGGTGGTGGATCTACATGGCAACCCGGGCTTGTACACCAGCGATGAGATCGTCCGGCACCACCGCCGGTTCATGCGATTCGTCACTGAGTTCATCGCCGACCTGGACCGCCCGGTGTGGGATGTGGCCCTGCTGGGTGTGGGTGAGCGGCGGGCATTGTTGGCGGCGGGGGTGGGTGCGCCGTTGGTGTGGCCCACTGCGACTGTTGCTGATGCGTTGGGTATGGCGATGGGGGCGGTGCCGCGTGCGGTGGCGGTGATTGCTCCGGATCGTGTGTTGTCGTATGGGGAGTTGTCGGCGCGGTCGAATGCGTTGGCGCGGGAGTTGATTGCAGC